>SKGS01000029.1 GCA_007117355.1 Lishizhenia sp.
CCATAATTAACATCCATTAAACTTTGATTTTTTTGCTTTTCTCATGCCCTCACCTTGATTTTGCATTTTGTTGAATTTTTAAGAACTCCTTACTAGCCAAATTCATATGTCCAAAGATTCTTTAAACCTTCTAAAACCATTAATTTGTAAATACAATAAATGCAGAACAATTGGTCTTTAGAAGTTGAATATGTTCCTTACCTCTAGTATTTTATGAGTAATCCAATAAAATTATTATCGAAATATTTATTGAAAGAAAATGAAGTTTCTGCTGTTATAAAAATTAAAAAACATCTTATTAAAACATTATTAATCAGTAACCTTTGAGTATTTTTCTTATTTGAAAAGCACTTTTATAACCCATGAACAATGACAAATATCGAAATAATGGGTTAGAAAAAGGAATATCCACTTTAATGCCAAGTTTTTCGATTTGTTTAATTGCCTCTTTTGCCAATTCTTTATGATTATTATAGTAAATGTAGATGAATCTACAGTAATTTGCACTTAAACTTTTTCTGACTTGTAAACTAGTATTAAATTTTAAAATATATTCATACTTTTTGTACGAGTCCAATAATGATTTTATACCTTTTTTTGTGGTATTTTGACTAACATTGCCTTTAGATGGTTTTCTATAAAAAACTGTTGCATGTTCAGAGAAAATAATTTCTGAAGAGTGGCATAGAATACGACACATATACTCTCCATCTTGATTTTTCAATAACTCTTCATCCCATTTACCTACCTTATCAATAAGTGCTTTAGGGATTAACCAAATTGCAGTTTGTCCCATCCCCCCTCCATTCCAGCTGTCTAATAGCCAGTTAATAGGTTCGTCGTATGATTTATCTACTTTTTGTAACGGTTTATGTTCTGCATCTTCAATGTTTTTGGTGAAATGCACCCATTTGCAGCTCGCTATTGAATTTTTGTTCGCACATTCTAATAGCGTATTCAACTGTATGAAAATTTTTTCAGGAGAAAGTAAATCATCTGCATCTAGGAACTGTATATAGTCCCCTTTTGCCATTTCAATACCTAAGTTTCGCGCAGAACAAGCCCCTTTCGATTTATTTTTAACCACTGTGAGCTTTGGATGTTTTAACGATTTTAGGTATTCGTAAGAACCGTCGGTTGAACCGTCATCGATGATAATTATTTCTATGTTTTTGTAGGTCTGATTTAATATGCAATTAATTGTTTCATGTAGAAATTTTCTTGAATTATACGAAGGTATGATAACAGACACCAGCATTTTTATTTATTTAGTAACGCGGTAAAGAATTGGATAAAGAATTCTTTTTATTGATTCTTTATAGAAGAACCATGACAACAACATATATGGGGAGAAAGATAAATTTGAATACAAGAACCCCAAAATTGCTGTTTTATCTTTTTTTGGTTGTAGGCATAATAAGTTATCCAATTTCATGATTTTGTTATCCTGTTCGATTTGCTCAAAAATTAGAAGTTGCCTACTTACTTTACTTATTGTGTCTTTTTTTTGTGTAGCCCAATCAACATAATTTATTTTGTTTGCTGTTGTAAATGATATTGATACATCATGAATCCGATATTTAACTAAGGGTTCGTCAATGTAAACTAAATTTCCAGCAAATGCAGTTCTGTATGCCAAAATAACATCCTCATTTACTAGGTCATCGATAAAAGGGTCAAAATAGTGTAGTTTTTTTTTGTTTATTGCCATGCAGTTCCCTCTCACGCAAATACCTGACAAAATAATCTCCTCAAGATTCTTCCTTTCAAAGATTTCATGTCGTTTGTGAAAATCATCAACATAGTCTATATTTTTTCCAATTGAGTCTATCTTATAATGAGAAGCATGAATGAAGCTAACCATTTCTTTAGCCTCCTTCATCATTCTTTCTGTTCTATGCGGAAGCGAAACATCATCACCCGCAGATGGAATAATCCAATCTCCTTTAGCCTCTTCCCACCATAGTTTATTCAAGTGTGCGCCTATGCCTATGTTTTGCTCATTTCTTAATACTCTGCAGGGCTTCGACCCTTTGTATTGAGCAACTGTTTCTTGAATGACCTCAAATGTGTTATCTGTGGAACAATCGTCTGAAATTATAATTTCCATATTTTCATACGTTTGTTCGAAAGCTCCTTCAATTGCCTCCTTGACGTATCTTTCAGCATTGTACGTCATCACTATGAATGATACAAATGGATTATCCATTGAGTTTATTGAGAACAGACTGTAACATATACTTGTATTCCTTCCTACTCAAGTAAAAAGCAATCGCAATAATTAATAAGCTACTTAAAATACCTATTAAGTTTGGAAGAAAAAACTTACTAAAAATTATACTAATAATAAAAAAGGAGTTTAACACAAATAGCATAATGTTTTTTCTTGAAAAGTATCCTTTGTAAAATTTTCCAAACATAGTGCTAACGGTAATCAAGTAAATAATGTAGTGAAGAACGTAGGCAATTCCTAAGAATGTAAAACTTTCTAAATAGAAAGCAATAAAGACTAAAATAAGATGAGAACCATTCCCTACCATTTCAGTAATCATATATTTTTTTGTTGCTCTATGGGCTAAAAACACATAAGCAATTGGCCAAGAAACAACTTTCAATAAGGTTCCAGCTATGCTGAAAGTGATTAACATGTCCGCCAATAAAAATTCACTTGAATAAAGCAGTTGAATGATTTCTTTAGAAAAAGTCAACATTAGTAATAATGCGGGCATGATTAAGTGCATCGAAATAGTGATTTGTTGGTTCACAAAAACCGTAACATGGCGATGCCCTTGACTAACTTTAGACACAAGTCTTGGATAGTAATCGTTAGCTATTGAGGAGGTTAAGAACCCAACATACATCAGGGTGATTCCTATTGCAATATGATAATAGCCTAAATAGTTTTCATCAAAAGTTTTTAAAATACCAGCTTTTAACAAAAGTCCAAAAATGTTTTCTAATAACCCTCCGTACAATGTGGCTACACCTAAAAACAATATGGGCCTTAATTCTTTAGATTTAATTCGATTTCGGCTTCTTGGTAATTCTTTAAAGAGTTTTTTGACTTGTGAAGCAGAAATCATCCATGAAACAAGTGGAATAATAATTACTAAATAAGGAATAGATTGATTACCAAACAAAACTGCCAAAGGGATACTCAGGGCTGTTACCATCGCTCCGTTGTATAAATTGGCTTTTGCTAACATTTTAATTTTGTTAAGACCAATTATTAAAACGTTTTGTACTTGAGTTCGAAGTCTTAAAAGGATACCTAAACTTACAATACGTAGAGGCCATGTTAAATAGTCTTCTTCAACAAGATAAAGGGAGATGTATGGTGAAATGAAATAAAAAATCGTAATACATCCTAGGGATAGTAAAAAGAAAAACCTAGAAAATGAGTTATATACGCGAACAACTTCTGTTGTGCTTTTTGTATTGGCCTCTGCAATAGCTTGCACCCCACTATTATTTAACCCTAAGCCAGCTATGCTTGTTGTGAAATTCATAGCGGTACTAAGTAAACTAAAATTTCCAAGTCCAGTTGGACCTACGTAAATGGCTAGTATTTTGTTTTTGATTACAGTAAAGAATATATTGACAAAAGATGTCAGTGCAATAATTCCAGTATTCTTGTATGTCTTCTGTTTTTCGCTCATTTATTGGAAAAATGAAATTATTTTTTCTGAAACATAATCAACTTCATTTTCTTCCATGCCTGGAAAAAGCGGTAAACTGAGCATGGTGGATGCGAGTTCGTCTGCTACTGGAAAAGTTCCTTTTTTTATGTTTAAATGCATATACGCTTCTTGTTGATAGGGGGGGATAGGATAATGAATCATAGTACCAATACCATGTTCATTTAGATACTTCTGTAAAGCATCGCGTTTTTCTGTTCTCACAACAAATAAATGATATACATGCGTTGCAAGTGGATGGGTTTTAGGTAAAATTAATTCTTCAATGCCTTTTAAATTATCTAAATAACGTTCTGCTATATGTTGTCTTTGTTCTGTCCAAGTTTGCAAGTACTTTAGCTTAACTTTAAGAAATGCAGCTTGAAGCTCATCTAAACGCATGTTATGACCTATGGTTTCATTATAATATTTTTTCTGTGAGCCATAATTTTTAAGTGTAGCTATTTTTTGGGCAAAATCTTCTGAGTTTGTTGTAACTGCACCCGCGTCTCCCAGAGCGCCTAAGTTTTTACCCGGATAAAAACTTGTGCCGTTTGCATGTCCCCAAGAACCTGTTTTTTTTCCACAGTAGGTTGCCCCTTGACTTTGAGCGTTATCCTCAACTACAAACAAATTTTGTTTTTCGGCTATTTTCATTATTGCCTCCATTTCACAACTTTGACCATATAAATGAACAGGCATGATAGCTTTTGTATTAGGACTTATAGCATCTTCTATTTTATCAACATCTAAATTATAGGTCTCAATGTTTGGTTCTACGAATACGATTTTTGCACCTAAATAACTTGCCGCTAATGCCGTTGCAATATAAGTATTGGATGGAACAATTATTTCATCATTTTTCTTTATTCCAATTGCCTTTAATGCCAAAAATAATGCGTCTAACCCATTAGAAACACCGATGCAATAGTTCGTTTGGTTAAATTCTGCATAACCTTTCTCGAATTCTGCAACGTTGGTACCGTTTACATACCAATAACTATCGTAAACCTGATGAAAAGCTTGGGTCATTTCTTCTCTGATAGATTCATGCATGTGCTTGAATGACAGAAATGGGACTTGTTTCATTTACTCTGTAATTATTTTGTGATGATTATTTGTGTGAATTTCATAAAAACGATGGGCAAAAACTTTAGCTCCAAACCCCTCTTTCCAATCCCACAACCCTTTATTTATAGACCTGCCTTGTTCTTCGTTGACAATTCCAAAGTCGAAATACGCTTTGGTTTTAAATACTTCTGAAATCAAGTTGTCAAATAAATAATCTAACGCACCGTTTCTCCTACCTTCATCTTTAGCTGAAATATACTGAGCGTGAGCAACTAAAGGAGTTTCAAAAACCGTGGCTCCCGCAAGTATTTCTCCATTTAAGTAAGCGTTAAATTGACGGATATGGGTTGGGTTGTTTTGGGATAATTGGCTAATTTCTTCTA
>SKGS01000224.1 GCA_007117355.1 Lishizhenia sp.
ATGTTGATTTCCCAGCATTCGGACGACCAGCAATTACTGTATTTACACCATTTGTAAGTGCATTCCCTAAAGCAAAAGACTCAGTTAACCGTGCCAACTTATGTTGCAACTCTTTCACCAATACAAATAATTGCTCACGGCTAGCAAATTCAACATCTTCCTCTGAAAAATCTAATTCTAATTCTATGAGAGACGCAAAATCAATCAGTTGTTGCTTTAGTTGTTGAATACCATCAGAATAACCACCACGCATCTGATTCATAGCAATTTGATGCACTTTTTTCGAATTTGAAGCAATCAAATCAGCAATTGCCTCTGCTTGAGACAAGTCCATTTTACCATTAAAAAAAGCTCGCATGGTAAACTCACCAGGCTCAGCCATTCTGCAACCTTTGGTAAGAAGAAGGTTTAATATTTCCCGTTGGATAAAAATGGAACCGTGACAGGCTATTTCGGCAGTCTCTTCACCAGTAAAACTTTTACCATGATGAAAAATGGTAATTATAACCTCATCTAAAACTTCTTTGTTATCATTTAAAATAGTTCCAAAATGCGCCGTGTGCGAAGTTTTACCAACAAGTGATTTAGAAAATACACTAGAAACTATTTCTAAGGTCCGTTTTCCTGAAACCCGGATAACAGCAATTGCTCCAACTCCTGAAGCGGTAGATAAAGCACAGATTGTATCGTCTGAAACAGCTAACATTTATTTACTGTTTTCTTTTCTGTGTTTTTCATCCAAAAACTGTTGGTGCTTCTTCATTCGGTTCATCATATATTTACGCATAAAAAACATAGTGACAGCTAATAATGCAAAAATATAATACAATGCCCATCTGTCAAAACCTTCGGTAAAACCTTTATAAGTAACAGAAACAGCAATTACCGTCGCCATTGCCAACCAAAAAACCTGCATTATTTTGTTATAGGTATTCATAACTTAATCTTTTAAATAAATTGTTGCCTTGGGTTTAAAAAACTGCGCAGTATCAAATAATGGAGTGGTCCAAGCGCCAATTCCAGTTAAAATCATATCTGGAGAGATTATTGTCACAGGTTGATCAGTAAATATCGAATCTGTGTCTTTATTCCAATATAAGATTTCAGTTTCTAAACGCTTTTTATCTTCTAAATTTTCAAAAACAACGCTGTCACTAACAACTATATCTCCCGATTCATCATCTATTTCTCCATAAATGGAGGTCAGAATAGAGGCAATTGTTCCATCGTCGTTGAAAAAATTAACTTTCAAACCATCTTTGAATTTAGTCATTTTTTTTGGAACAGCATACGTTTCAGCGATGTTTGCAAAAATTTCAATTTGCGCTATTCCTGAATCTGTAAACACCACGTGAAATTCTTCACTTGTTTCCTCTGGACTATCTGGATTGTGCGTTATTCGTTTAACTTTTTCTAAATCATTTGAACAGGAAAAAAAGATTCCTGTCGTAATTAAAACGACAGGAATTATAAATGATTTTCCTTTCAGATTTCTTTTCATTTACAAACTAGTAAAACACTATTTTGTAAGTTTTACCCCAACATTCCAAGGTAACAGGGTCACCTTCCTCCTTCGTTTCATTGAATGCATCACTTGGAGTAGGGCATTGTTTTTTGTAAGAATTAATTAATACCGAATTACCCGACTTTTCAGCCAATTCAACTGCGTAGTAATTATTGGCTTTTCTGTCAAATGTAGATGCGCCGCAATCATTCATCATTGCATTTACTGACTTAGCAGCTATTTCATAACCTGCTTTACTATTTTTACCTGAAACTTTAGTTCCTGCTGAATGTGCTGCTCTATAGTTTCTATTTCTAAAATACGTTTCTGCGATAGTAAGTTCAATATCACTTTTCTCATCTACGTCAGTTGTCATCTCTATTGCAGACTCAAATGTTTTAATTGCTTCAGATGTTTTATTTTGAGCAATCAATAACTTCGCTTTAGCAATAACAGCTCCAACTGAAGGATCAATAGCAATAATAGTATCAACCAACATTGCATACTCCGGGCTTGAAGTACATTTTTTCTTCTCCAATAATTCCATGAAGTTGTTTACTGTTGCTTTTTTTGATTCTATTTCCTGAGGTAAATTGTTCATGAAAGAATTAATTGAAGGTAAAACTGAATTACAATCCGTAACAGCTTTATCAAGGTATATAGATAAAAAATCAACAGTTTCGGAACTCATACCTGCTTGATTAACATACTCTGACAACTTAAAGAATTCTTCGATGATTCTAATTTTATATTCTTCTTTTTTTGCTTCGTCGGTTTCCTGAACCCATAAGTTATACAAGTTGGAATAGTATTGCTTCAACATTCCCTCATTGACTTTAACACCATCATGGTGAATACCAATTCTATATGCTTCATCCGCTTTTTGCATGAAGCCAGGTTTTCCTTGTGTCAAGTAACTGTAACCTAAGTAAGACTGCCAAGCTTTTTGAAGACCATGTGTTTGTTGTGCTTTTTCGTAAACGCCAATTAGCGTGTCAAGATAAGCAGCTTTGTCCTCATTTGATGATGCATTACGCATTGCCATTTTTACAGAATAAATGTATGGGTTATAAAACTTCATTTCGAGCGTACCACATTCTAATTGTGCTCTGTTGTAGGCCATGGTTACTTTTTCGTAATTCTTAGCTTGATAAGCATTTCCTGCAATTGCCTTGTAGCGTGTACATTCGTCGTCTTGAGCCATTGCCCCAAAACTAAGAACAAACATTGAGGCGAAAAATAATTTTGAAATCTTCATTTTTACTTTATTAATTAATCTAATTGATATTTGGTAAACCATCTGTCATAACTTGGAGCAATATTCAAGCCAAAATTTACTCCTACGTAATTTTCTCGAATTGGAGACACTCCTTCAACTGCTCCTCGTTGACCATAATTTACAGAAACGTGAACAGATGAAACTGCTCTACTCAATACAATCGGAATCCCAATACCTGCCGTAACACCCTGATCAAAAACCTGATAACCTCCAAGACCTTGATAAGGCGTAGCTATATAATAAGCACCAAAACGATAAGACCATTTTTGAAAACCTTTTATATAGGTTGATCGATCTGTAATAATTCTATGTGGTGTATATTGAAATCCAAAACGAGCACTAAAACTTTCAAACAAATCTGGAGAGCTTATTACTTCACCAAAGTTCTCTCTGTAAGTTGTCCAATCCTCCATACTGTACTCCCCTGTTAGCATGATACTTGGTAAACGACCGCTTCTTGAAATTGAATCTTTAGATGCTTTAAACTCATAAGTAAGGCCTCCAGACAATTTCTCAGGTAATGTAATTGAGCCTGACCTGTTTTCAAATGGAATCAATGTGTCATAAGAACTTATATTTCCAAAACTACCAAAGAATACCCTGCTGTTAGCGGCATTCATGTCCAAGTCTTGTTCATTTCTGTAATATGCACCAAGCGTTAAAGTATGTTTAGGGCTTGGAGAAAAGCGATAACTTGCACCAAATTCATAACCGAAAGAACGAGCTTGAAGAAAGGATTGGTCGAAAGCTCCGATTCTATTAAGGTTTGACTTTCTATAAGATAATCTTTCATTTTCTATTCTACCGAAGTAACGTTTTCCATTTGCACCTATTGCTAAACGATGGTTTAAAGAATTCACCAATTTAATAGAGAAACCAACATTAAATTCTTGAATTTCTCCCTTACCTGTATATTCATAAAAGATACTATCTCCCAGCACTAATTCTGCATTATTAATTTCATATCCTACTCGGCTAAATGGTTTTAGACCAAACCCCAAACCAAAACGCTTACCTAAAGGGATAGCTAATGACATGTGTGTTATTCCTGAAAATCTGGCATTACTAGATAATTCATCTTGTTCAAACATGGATTCCTGATGAATCAAACCAACAGAAAATATGGGTAATCCTTGTGCAATATATGCATAAGAGGATGGATTAAAAAAGTTCGCTTGAGACGAATCAATTAACGCAACCGTTGACCCTCCAAATCCAGTGAAGTATGCATCTCCGTAGAAACTCATATCGCCTAGACCCTGAGAAGACAAAGGAGTAACCGTACTCACTTGTCCAAAAGAAATTGTTGTAAAAACGAGAAAGTAAAAAACTACTATTTTATTTCGCATTATGCAATAAAATTAAATAAAGACCTTCAATGGTCAAATTTTCGTGGACAAAGATGCTACTTTTTAACGCTTTATCAAACATTTTAGCGTCTCCACCCGTCAAAAAAATTGTTAAGTGTTGATATTGTTGCTTGTATTGCTCTATAAAACCATTTATTTCTACTATCATACCATTCATCACACCAGAATGAATGCTGTTTTCTGTTGATGTTCCAACTAATTTTACGAGCGTTGGATTTAACAAAGGTAAAGCACCGGTAAATTCATTAAGACTTTTATATCGCATTAAAACCCCAGGAGAAATGGAGCCTCCCAAATAGTGTCCTGTGCGATTTACCAAGTCAAATTTTATGCACGTCCCAATATCTATGGAAAGAGCAAATTCAGAATTGCTATTTTTACTCATCAATTTACAGGATGCAACAGCATTTGCAATTCTATCGACTCCTAATGTTTTCGATGTGTATGTTGCAAGATTTATTGGAACGGGTGTTTTACTGTCCATTATTACGTCGGGCTCAAAAAAATCAATTAAGCATTTTGTTTGAATATTATTCAAAACACTTGCCAGAATAGACGGATAACGAGAAATTAACTTCAAGGAATGTTGTTCATTTTCCCATTCCTCAAATGAAAAATGGTATAAACCCTTAATTTCTTCCTTTAGAAAATGAGCGATTTTGATTCTAGTATTGCCAGCATCAATAACAAACTTACTTTCTTCAAATAATTCCATTTTGCAAAGTTAATGGTTACAAATTAGTTACGAGCAAGTGGAAGAATTATTTCAATCGTTTTTCTTTATCCGTCCATGAATCTTAAAATATTTTTTTTCTTAAAACTCAAAAAAAAATATGAAAGAATGTTGCAGTATAGAATTTGTTGTTATCTTTGCCCCCACCAATTAGGATGGTGATGTAGCTCAGTTGGTAGAGCAAAGGACTGAAAATCCTTGTGTCGGCGGTTCGATTCCGTCCATCACCAC
>SKGS01000274.1 GCA_007117355.1 Lishizhenia sp.
ACCTAAAAGAAATAGCTGACATATGTGGTGTCAAAAAGAAAATCACCTCGCACATTGCTCGTCATACTTTCGCCACAACTGTAACCCTAGCCAATGGCGTTCCCATTGAAACGGTGAGCTCCATGCTTGGCCATAATTCAATTCGTACCACTCAAATTTATGCTAAAGTGGTAGAGAAGAAAGTTTCAGAGGATATGCAAAACCTCAAAGCGAAGCTTTTTGGAAGTTCCACGCAAATCCAAAAAGAACGCAAAATCGGATAGTTTTCATTTCATCCAAACACCAGGTTACTTGAAATTTAGCTAGGCTAAAATGAATGTGACTTGGTGTTTTTAATTGTATTAGGTATAAAATTTTGTTGTATCAAGCCTAAAATCGTCTTAGGCTTTGTGCAGTTTTGTAAAACATATAGACGAGTTCCCATTCCACCATTCCCACCCCCATTATTTTCCACTAAATTTCATACAATTTAAACCAAATAATTAAAATCTAGTTAATATTTAATTAACACGTGTCCAATATTGTCACTCGTCAAAGTTACATTTGTCGCCTGTAACACGAAAAGAACCGATATGCACCAATATTATTACGATCTTCAAATCTTTGAAGATTTTATCTGTGGAGAGTTGGAACCAATTAGGTTGAAAGGTGAAAAACTAAACGTAAGTCGTGAGTTTTTAAAGGAAGAACTTGGTACATGTCAGGAAATGAAACTCTTAAAGCTTCGAGTGAAAAACAAAAGCCTCGAAGTCATTGAAAAGCTTACTATAACCAATGCCCACCCATTGGCAAATCAATACTTCAATTCCCCTGACATTTCGTTTGAAGAAAATGTAGAGGATATCATTGCTGAGGATATTGTGAATGAGTTAGGGATTGACCCTGAAAATGTCGCTTTTACCACATCTAAAGCCAAAAATAATATTCGACAAATTGGTATCTGTCATTACTCTTCCTGGAGCGATATAGAACACCAACGGATTAAGTACTGTTATTACTTCCAAATGCTTTCAGACTGTAAGAGAAAGCTTAAAAAGTCTATAAATCTTGCAATTTTCGAACTAGGCCATGAGGAGTTCAAAAAGCTTATTGTCAACATCCAAAAAACACTGATAAATTACCTTAAGGAATTACAGAAAGAATATCAAATTGAGCCTATCCTTATCGATTATAAAGTGAAGGATGTGTATTCAGATCAGGATTGCATTTCCTTGGTTTATATTTCTATCATTGAACTACTTAATTACTTGTACGAAAACCACGATAATGAGTTTGATAAAAGCTACCCTGTTCCTTTTTATTCGGAAACCATTAACGTGAATAAAATTGATGAAAAAATAAACTTCATTACGAAAACATTACACAAACACAATATAGATCCTTTGTTGATGAACGTTTTAGAGGAACAGTTTGAACGTATCATTCGTTTTTACCACCCTAATCGCTTAACATACCATGAGTTAGACTATTTTATTATTCTTCTCTCCAATCTTTCTAAATTATTGATGATTTTTGATGATAAAATTACAGCGGACATCATTATTTCCAACTTAATTTCATTCAAATTCAATAATTACAAGTTCATCCAATACCTTACAAATGAAATTAGAATGGATCTTGAAACTATTACAACTTTTCAAGAGAAAAGGATGTACTTGCTAAAGCAAAAGAAAATGGTGGAACAATGCATTGAGGCGGTAAAAACTTCTTTTGATCCGCAGTCTAAAGATATTTCTGAAATCTTATGTGATTGGATTGATAAAGAATTACACCTTGTTGATGAACATATTTCTGTAAATGAAGATTCTTTTGAGGTGCAAAAAACAAATACCTATAAATTGGAAACTTCTTTGACCTCTAAACAACTGGGTGTATTTATGAAAACCCTTAGTGATGGTGATATTATTGTTTCAAAATCTCAATCTGAAATTGCACGTTGGATCAGTGCTAATTTTAAAACGGTAAACAGTGAGTCGATTTCAATAAGTCAATCTCGAAATAACCTTTACAACACCGACCCAAAGACAATTGAACGAGTTAAGCAGGTTAGTATTGAAATGGTAAATATCTTGAATGAGCGTTTAAACGCTATTGATTAGCCGAGGAGGAATAAGTACGAACCTTTTCAATACAGGCTTTAACATCCTCGTTCCATCCTTTGTGTTGGGCTAGTTCTTCGTTGGTTTTTGCGATAAGTTCTTCGATAGTGGAATAACCATACATGATCAAAAACACTTCAACCATGTTCACTTGCTCACCATTGAGACCGCATTTTTTAAGAAATTCTTTCATAGCGCATAATTTGTGAGGGTTAGAAAGGAGCGTGAGCCAACCATCTACCGGTAACGAGGGTCACCACAACCCTTACCCCCAAATAAACATCAGCCCACGCTATAGCATGAGCATCAAGTCTATCCTTTTGGGGGTATTTTGAAAGTGGTGATTTCGTTACCCAAAAAATAGCTATCCGCTACAATTCTTTTATCTCTATTTTCTTTCGATGGCAAAGATACGGAATTCGATATGAACTACCCAAAATATTTTTTTTCATAAAAAAAACAGTCTGAAACCCCAGTAAATGCAAGGGCGTGCAGTTTGAATGTGCACGCCAGTGCACGTCAGTTTTTAGAACAAGATTACTTCTCTTTGTACCGAATCTAAAAAACAAATGTCTTATGGAAATTTCAATTGTAACAAAAGAAGATCTTCAGGAATTTAAGTCTGAATTAATTGAGAAAATTGAAAATTTACTTTCTCATCAACCTGAAAAAAACGAAGAGGAACAGGTTTGGTTGAAGTCTCATCATGTGCAACGCATGTTGGGAATTTCTGCAGCAACGCTTCAAAATCTGCGTGTAAATGGCACTATGCCTTACTCCAAAGTAGGTGGTGTCATTTTCTATGACAAAAAAGAAGTGCTGGAAGTCCTTAACCGCAACAAGCAAAACGCTTAGTCATGGCGGATGTAAACTATATAGGTCATGTTTCAAGTTTCTTTCAAATGATCGCCGAAGACGAGCGTATCACACCATGGCACGTGAGTTTGTACTTCGCTTTATTCCAAATCTGGAACAATACGCGATTCAAAGAGGAAATCAACATCCGAAGAGAGGAATTGATGGAATTGTCTAAAATTGGTTCTGCCAATACGTACACACGTTGCTTAAAGGAGCTCAACGATTGGGGCTACATCATGTATGCCCCATCCAAAAGCCGTTTTAAATCATCAAAAGTTCACATGTACAGATTTGATACAACACCTGATACAAGTGCTGATAAAAGTACTGATACATCATGCGATACATCATGTGATACATCACCTGATAATTCATCTGTACATCTCGTGCGACCTTTCTTAAACAATACTAAACATATAGAAAACAATAATAAACAATCTAAAACATTAGAGAGAGGCGAATCAAATTCGCCTACTCCTCCAAAACCTAAAAATGATGAAAATTTATTTTTTTCGGAGGTATCTGATAAATCACAAAAGTTATCAGTTACCACCAATTCGGAAATGCCTAAACCCAAATCGAAAAAAACAAAATCAACGGTTTCAAATAAATCAACATTCAAACCTCCAAGTTTACAAGAAACCAAAGATTTCTTCTCAGAACACAAATCCTCTTTTCAGCAAGCAGAAAAGTTTTTCAATCACTTTGAATCCAACGGTTGGAAAGTTGGAGGAAAAGCCCCCATGAAAAATTGGAAAGCAGCAGCCCGAAATTGGATGATTCGAGCTGAAGAATATCAACTTTCGAAAATGAGTCCGGCACAACAGCGATTGCATGTCACTCAGCAAAAGGATTATTCAGAACCACTTTAAATTTTTGAACCATGAAAAAACCTTATGTCATCATCAATGGCATGCGCCATTTCAAATTCACGGACACCGTGATGTTTTTGCAATCACAAGGCAAACGCCTGTACGGTGGTAAATTCAAAATTCACCAGGAGGACATGCGCATTTTGCATAAACTCATCATCTACATGATCCACGAGGAGGAACAATGCAAAAAGCACAACATCGACCTAAGCAAAGGAATTTTACTCATCGGTCCTGTCGGTTGTGGAAAAACTTCGTGGATGAACATCATTCAAACCATCATTTTCGCAAGTGAACAATTCCAAGTCAAATCCACTCGCTCCATTGCACATGAGTTCAACAAAGACGGTTTCACCGTTATTGCCACATACGGACAACGCCAGCGCACCATTTGCTTGGACGACATCGGAGTAGAACAAAACATCAAATTCTACGGCAACGAGTGCAACACCATTGCCGAAATCCTTCTCCACCGTCACGAACTACTAGTCAAAAACCAAATAGTCACCCACGCCACAACCAACCTCACCGCCAACGAAATCGAACAAATCTACGGTCACCGAGTCCGTTCACGCCTACGTGAAATGTTCAATTTGATCTCATTTCCTGCGGACGCCAAGGACAAACGTCGGTAGGGGCACGTATGGGCGTGTAGGGGCGTGTAGTGGCGTATAGCCATACGCCAATCACTAAACGCCAATCACTAAACGCCAATCACTACACGCCCATAACCTCGCCAAACACACCTCAATTATTAACCCTCCGCGAACTCTGCGCCTCCTTCGCACACTTTGCGGTTAAACCCAAAAAAATGAAAACACTAAAATTAAATTCCAGAGGAAACGAAGTAAAACAACTTCAACAAAAACTAAAAATCACAGCAGACGGCATATTCGGACAACAAACACTTCAAGCCGTCCTAAACTTCCAACGTCAAAACAACCTCCAACCCGATGGAATCGTTGGCCCATTAACATGGAGCCTACTCCTATCATCACCCCGTACGGGCGTATCGCATACGCCCAATGTATCGCACACGCCCATCTTCGAACCAAAGATTGGTGTGCTTGTCGAACCATATCTCCTCCCAGAAAACGCCTACTTCTCAAAACCAACCAATAAACAATGGATTTTCCTCCACCACACTGCAGGTTGGCAAAACCCATACCGTGACATCGACTCCTGGGCAAAGCGACCAGATCGAAAAATCGCAACTGAATTTGTCATTGGAGGTCAATCCA
>SKGS01000091.1 GCA_007117355.1 Lishizhenia sp.
TGCCACCATTTCTTTTTTGATTCTTCACCATAGACATATCCGTAACCATAGCCATAACCGTATCCATAACCATATCTGTGGGTTTTGTCTATGTCTGTGGCATTCACAACCATAGCCATATTATTAAGCTTCTTTTCCTTGTATAAGCTTTTAGGTATTTCCAACATTCGTTTGTCTAAATATTCTGCCCTAGCAACAAATAAGGTGGCATCGGCATAATCTTTTACTAATAAAGTGTCTGTTACCACACCAACAGGTGAAGTATCTACAATAATATATTCAAAATTAGACTTTAGATATTCGAATAGGTCAGCAACTCTATTACTTAGTAAGATTTCAGCTGGGTTTGGTGGGATATCTCCAGAAGGTAGAAGGAAGAAGTTCTCATTTATAGAAGACTTAATTATTATGTCTTCTGGAGTTAGTTTTAAATCTACAATATAATTAGAAACCCCTTTTGTTTCTGGTAAGTCAAGATAATCTAATAGTTTTGGAGATCGCAAGTCAAGACCAACAATTACTGTTTTTTTTGCTGTTAAAGCAAAGCTCATTGCAAGGTTAATAGAAAGAAAGGACTTTCCTTCTTTTGCAATACTAGATGTTACGAAAATAACTTTCCCAGCTTCACTTTTTGATGCATTACCTATAAGAAAGTGAGTGTTGGTGCGTAATAACCTTAGTGACTCAGCTATTATACTACTTGCTTTAGTACTAATTACCAGCTTTTCGTTTCCTTTGTGGTAAGGCAAGCTACCGACAAGAGGTAGTTTGGCTGCTTCAATATCTTTATAGCTATGTATTTTTGAATCTAGTAACTGACGAATATAAATAATTCCAATTGATAGAAAAAGTCCAGATAGAATAGAAATTAGATAAACAATTTGGCTTTTTGGTTTAAATGCTTGCTTCGAGCCATGTGCATGATCAATAATTTTTGCGTTATTTACAGAAACAGCATAAGAAATAGCGGCCTCTTCTCTTTTTTCTAATAAATAAATATATAACGATTCTTTTATCTGTTGTTGACGCATTATACTTCTATAAATGCGCTCATGTTCAGGTATTTTATTTATTTTATTACTAATCTGTAATTCTCTTTTTTCTAGTGATGTAAGTCTGATATTATTTACCTCTAGATTTTTTTCCAAACTTTTAATCAGACTCTTTCTTAGTTCAATAATTTGGCTATCTAGATTTCTTATCAATGGATTTTTTGGACCAGAGAATTGTATGTTTTTCTGTTTCTCTAAAACTAAATCATTATGAGATTCAATTAGACGCGTTATTGCAAGTTCAGATAAACCAAGATTTGAGGGAATTAAATCTTGTAAGTTTGCATCATTTGAAATATAATCTAAAACGAATTTTGAAAGTTCAATTTGGGTAGATACATTTAGAATTTCTTTATTTAAATCTGACTCGTCAGATAAGTAAATACTAGATTCTGAAGAAATATCAGTTAGCTCTCTAGTGCTTTTAAAACTTTCAACATCTTTTTCAACGTCGTCTAATTCTTCAGTTAAGTAACTCATTCGCTCATTGATGAAGCTCACGGTATTAGCTGAAACAACTCTGTTGTCTTCAATTGCGTCAAAGTTGTACTGTTTCATTAGTTCATTTAGAAAAACCTCCGCTCTATCGTAAGATTGGTCTTGAAATACAATTTCAATAACGTTGGCTTTTTTATCTGGTTTATCGAACTCCAATCTACTTCTGTAATAGTTTACAGCTGATTCGTGACTCAAGATTTCAACTTCGTATTTGTTCATTATATGTTTTCTTTCCAAAGGCGTATTGGCCTCTAATAAAAAGGTGTTTGAACCAATAGAAACACTTTCACCAAAATTAAAAACTAAATTTTCCTTTTGTATTTCGTTAATCTCATTTATTCTGTATTTGAGACTATCGAGTATAACAATTCCCAGTTTTACTCTTGATGATTTTAATGAGCTTTCGTTATCAGGAAACTTAAGCACAAACGGAGATGTTGAATAGATAACACGTTTCGTAAACCCAGTTATACCACCAACTGATCTGTAATTAGCTTGCAAGCCCAGTTCATCAACCACTTTACCAATAATTCGTCGTGATTTAATAATTTGAATTTCATCCTCAATGTTACTACCTTGACTCAACAGACCAAAATCTTCAAACATATCTAATTCTGATGCCCTTCCCCCTGCAGTTTTGGAACTCTTATCACGAAATAGCATTTTTGCAGTAACTTTGAACTCAGGAATAGCGTATCTTGCATAAAAAAATCCAATACCGAAAGTAATAACTACTACTGCCAGAATCAGCTTCCATTTACTTAGATAAACTAGTAAACTCTCCTTCAAGTTGAAGTCGCTTTCAAACTCTTCTAAATAATTATTTTGATTTTCTTGCATTTAGTTTGTTATTAAAACAGCAACCGTGATAAGTAAAGAAGTTACTGATATCAATACGGAATAGATTGGACTAAATTTAGATGTATTCAACTTTGCTTGATTGGGCTCAACATAAATAACATCGTTTTGTTGAAGATAATAAACTGGAGAATTAAAAATTTCATTATTGGTTAAATCAATTCTATGTTGTTCTTTTTTACCATCGATTTCCCGTATAACTAACACATTTTTTCTTTTACCAGTTATGTGTAAATCACCTGCAATTCCAATAGCTTCTGGTAAAGTAATTCTTTCACTTGAGATGGTGAATGTGCCTGGCTTTTGAACGTCTCCAAGGACGGATATTTTAAAATTTCTTAACCGAATATTAATTACAGGCATTTCTATATGTCCTTCAAGCTCTTTGACTAATAACTCCTCCAATTCTAGTTTAGTTTTTCCAGCTGCTTCAATTTTTCCTAAAACAGGAAAATTTATGTTTCCTTCACTATCAACAATATATCCCTCAGTTTGAGGGTTGTCAGAGGTATAGCTGCCTGTGAAATTTTGTCTTGTACTAGAGGCAGAAACAGGATTGAACATCGAAACAGCTTCATGTGAAGCCCCAGACACAATTATTTGAATGAAATCTCCCTTTCGAAATTTTAATTGATATAACTCAGCAGATTCAACTATAGAGTCAAACTCACCCTTTTGAAAATAAACCATCTTCTTCGGATTCGCACATCCCTGACTTAAAAGTAAATAAGCAATTGATAAAATTATTACTAAGTATTTCATTGATACAAAATTAGCTATTGCCATTCAATTATTCGTGTTTTAATCATTTAATTTAAACCTTGATTGAGTATTAATTGATGTATCAGGTGTTCATCTGGTTTTTCATCGCTAAAATGCCAGGTTAAATCGCTGTCAAAATATCCTTTGCAGGGATCCATTGAGGTATGAGCGTATGTATAATTGGCCTCAATTAAATAGAATTTACCAGAATCTGCTTCTTGTAAGAAATCATAGGACATGCAGCGTGTATTCATTTTTTGATGAATGTTAAAGGCAATTTCTACTAATTTTTGTGGTGAATCTTCATTTGGATATTCCGCTAAACCGCTTCCGGAAGCGCCAAACTGGTGTTGAAGTACAATGCGTTTTGCCACGTAGGCACGTTTGCCCGTTACCACAACGCGATAGTCAAAACCTTCATTTTGAATATGTTCTTGAACAAGTACATAGCCGCTTTCTTTTGGGAATTTATTGTAATGTCGGTCAATCAAGTAAGAACGTCGCATTATTCTTGGAAGACTGAACAAATTGCGTTCCTTTTTAATGCGCTTTTTAATATAATTCTCTGCACGAAAAACACTAATTCCTTTATGGAACAATTTATTTGAAAGTTTTTTGGCTTCGGCAGTTGAGCGAATAAAAAACACGTTTTCTGACCCTGCTCCTTTTCTCAATTTTATAATGAATGGAAACTGCGCATTTTTTAAAAAAGTAGAAAAATGACTTAGTTCATAATAAATCTTTGTTTCCGGAATGGGAAGTCCAATTGAATTAAAGTATATCGCTTGAGTCAATTTGTCGTTATAAAAAAAACGTTCGTTATGGTTGGGATATACTTCAATTCCTAAGTTTTCAGCGGTTTTACAGGCACTAGCTGCAATCAGGCTTTCTTGATAATCAGTATGGTCAAATGACCATAAAAGCAAACGAATTCCATCCAACTGTTCTTTTAAATTGCTTTCAAAAACATTAATTAATCGAAATGAAACTTTGTTTTTCTCCAAGTATTCTTTCCACTTTTCGGAAAGTGTTCTCGGCTTATACACTAATGCTATTTGCGCTGGCACTTTATATATTATCTATGGCTTCGCCATTCTAACTCCCATCATTTTGTTTCAAGGAATTAGTAAAAACTTAGTTGTTGAGGTGGTTAGTCTTAAGTTATCTTTTAACTTTTCTAACATGAGACTTAGGGATGTTTATTGAAAACTGAACATTTAACGTTCTCAAGTAAACAACAATTCTATGTTTCCCTTTAACGTCAGTGGTGTATCCGAAAACTCCAGTGAATGACCCCTTGATAACCTCAATTTCATCTCCAACACGCAAGTTTTCCGTATTTTCAGATTCAATTAGTTCGCCATTCCATTCATTGGCAACTATTCGTAATGTGTTAATTTCACTCTCCTTAATAATCGCAGGTTTACCAAATTCCCTAACCACTCCAGTTATTAATTGAAAACGATAAATGTCATTGAGTTCTTTAGGTGTTATTCGTAAAAAAACCACTTGACGTATTAATGGTTCTTGTACTTTCTTCTTTCTATCACTCCATTGTTTTAGAGTGGTGTAAATAGGTAAAAAAACCTCGTAATTAGCGTTTTTTAATTGCTCATATACCTTCTTTTCCCCTCTTGATTTTGTATAAAGCGCAAACCATTTGGCAGAATCGTCCAAATTTTCAGATTTAAGTTTGTTAGCGTCTTTATCCAGTTTCATATCGCATTTATCACTTAGTGATACGCAAATATAAAAATTCTATTAATACTGTATCTGTAAAATGAATTAGATTATTGAATTAAATTATTTTTTCGAAACTTGACCACAGTTGACTTGCTGTGTTATCCCATGAATATTTTGTGGCTTGAAGGATTCCTTTTGCGCTTAA
>SKGS01000272.1 GCA_007117355.1 Lishizhenia sp.
AAGAAGGGAACACTTCTATCCAAGAAGAAAATAACAGTGAAACAACCGAAGAAAAAGAAAAGGTTGTTAATCCTGTTTCTGAGGTAATAGAAGAAGAAACGGAAGATAAAGAAGTTGCTTTAATCGCAGCAGAGCGCAACGACGAGGATAAAGAGGATAAAACTGAGACAACAGATGAAGAGGTTGTTGAAAACAATGAATCTGAAAACCAAAATCAGGAAGAACAGAAAAAGAAAAGAGGTCTAGGGATTTTTGCATGGATAATCATTGCGTTGTTGTTGCTGTTTTCTGCGGGTAGTGTTTATGTTGCTTTAAATTACGATGAAGTAAAAGCAAAAATGGGTTGGGATAAGTTTGATGAGACCGCAGACTTAAGGAAAATAAAAGAAGAAAAAACTAGTCCGGAAGTCGAGACAGAAACAATTGAAACAGAGACCTCTGATGATGAAACAGAAGATAAAAATATGACTTCAACTGAAGGTGACGAGGTGAAAAATGAACGCCCTAGTACTTCAACTCCCTCCACTACTCCATCATCTGGAAGCTCGAGCAATAATGAGATGCCGTTCCATATTATTGGAGGAGGCTTTAGTTCAAGAAGCAATGCAGAAAAGTTGGTTAATGAAATGAGACAAAAAGGTTACCCTTCCTCTGTTTTGGGAGTTTATAATGGATTACATTATGTTTCTGTTAAAGGTTTCCCAACGAGGCAAGCTGCACTTAATGAGCATTCAGCAGTAAGAAATGAAATATCAAGTGCTTGGGTATTCAAAAAGCCATAACTTTTTTATGCACATATGAGTAAAGAAAAAGCTAAACTGATTGATGTCAAAAAAGTAATTCATGATAAAAATCCAAAATTATTAAAACGCCTTCCTAAATTTATCATTAGTTACTTACAGCGCATTTTGCATGAAGATGATGTAAACTCATTTATAGAAGAGCACAGAAATGATTCTCCGATTGAGTTTTGTTTATCGGTAATGAAAAAATTTAATATCACCGTCGATGTTGAAGGTTTTGAAAATATCCCAAAAGAAAAAGGTGCTGTTTTAGCTATTAATCACCCCCTCGGTGGAATGGATGCAATGGCGCTTGTGACGGTTTTACATCCTATTCGACCTGATATTAAATTTATTGTAAATGATGTACTGCTGCATTTGGAAAACTTGCGACCTCTTTTTGTTGGTGTCAATAAACTTGGAGCAAATGCCGCTGAGTCCTTGCGTAAAGTAGAAGAAACATTTAAAAGCGACCAATTGCTCTGTATTTTCCCGGCAGGACTGGTAAGTCGAAAATCAGGCAAAAACATTCAAGATTTAAAATGGAAAAAAACTTTTATTACCAGGTCAAAGAAATACGACAAACAAATTATTCCAATTTATTTAGATGGAGAACTTTCCAACTTTTTTTACAACCTTTACAAATTCAGAAAGTTTATCGGTGTAAAAGCAAATATTGAAATGCTTTATTTAGTTAACGAACTATATAAACAACACGATAAACACATCGTTATCAAGATTGGTGAGCCAATAAACGCCAATCAGTTTGACAAAACAAAATCAGATGACGAATGGGCTCAATTCGTTAAAGAAAAAGTATATGCCTTAAAGTAAATTTTAATGGACAATAAAATAGAAGAAATAATTCCCCCTGTTGACAGACAACTTTTAAAAAATGAGTTGACAAAAGATAGATTAGCTAGAAAAACACGCAAAGGAGGAAACGAAATATACATCGTGAACTACCACAACTCGCCGAACGTTCTAAGGGAAATTGGACGTTTACGGGAATTATCCTTTCGCAGCGCAGGTGGTGGCACCAAAAAGTCTATTGATATAGATAATTACGACACTACGGAGTTATGTTATGAACAACTTGTACTTTGGAGTCCAGAAGATGAAGAGTTAATCGGAGGATATCGTTTCATTGATTGTAGAAAAATAATTCAACACGAAAAAGAAGGTAAACTTCCTATTAGTACAGCCCACTATTTTGATTTTTCTAAACAATTTATTGCGGAATATTTACCTAATACCATCGAATTAGGCAGAAGTTGGATACAGCCAAACTATCAACCAAGTGTAAATCCTCGCAAAGGACTTTTTGCTTTGGACAATCTTTGGGATGGACTCGGGGTTTTACCTGTTGTTTATCCAAACCTGAAATATTTTTTTGGGAAAGTAACCATGTATCCAGATTACGATAGAGAAAGTCGGGATTTTCTTTTGTATTTTATGAAGTACTATTTTCCAGATAAAGAGAAACTTGCGCATCCAATCATTCCGCTTCCGGCAGATTTTGATGATGCTAATTTCCATAAACTTATTGATGGATTAGAATTCAAAGAAGGATTTAAGGTTTTAAATCAATTTATTCGTTATAAAGGTGAGAATGTTCCACCGTTAATCAACATTTATATGCACCTTTCTCCAACAATGAAAACCTTTGGCACAGCATTAAACAAAGATTTTGGAAATGTGGAAGAGACAGCTATTCTTGTAACCATCGCTGATATTTATGAAGATAAAAAAGAACGACATATTACCATTTCAGAGAGTTAACATATTGAGATAAATGAAAAACGCGCTAATTGTTGGTTCAACAGGACTTATAGGTGGATACTTATTGGAAGAACTTAAAGAAAAAAAGTTGTTCAAAATAGTTTATGTACTTTCCAGAAGAAAACTCAATGATTTAGATAGTGCATTTGAGAACATCGTTGTGGACTTTGAGACTTTAAACTCTGTTGAAATACCTGAAAAAATAGACGTTGTATTTTGCGCTTTAGGCACTACCATTAAAAAAGCTGGTTCAAAACCTGCATTTGAAAAAGTCGATTATGAGTATGTTATAAACTCTGCTGAACTTGGGAAGAAATTTGGTGCTACTTGCTTTTCGCTTGTCAGTGCAATTGGAGCTGACGAAAACTCAACCTTTTTCTATAATCGTGTGAAGGGAAAAACAGAGAATAAGTTAAAAAGCCTTGGTTATGAGCGATTACAAATAGTTAGACCTTCTTTATTAGGAGGAGAAAGAAAAGAATTTCGTTTCGGAGAAAAAATTGCACAACTATTATCACCGCTATTCTCAATTTTCTTGATAGGTAAACTAAAAAAGTACAGAATGGTGCATGGCAGAAAAGTTGCTCAAACGATGTTGTCCTTATACAAGGATAACGCTTTAAACCATTGTATTATAGAATCTGACAAAATAAACGAGGTTTAATCATAAAACTCTATCTCTTAACACATTAAACAATTAACTATTCTTTAATATTTTATTCACCTAAAATTAAATCCAATTTGTCGATTAATTTTAATGATTAGTCGAAAAACGTTTAAAACACTTTTTTTATATACCTTGAGTTTGTATCTTTGTACAGATTTAGGTGGTTAGGTTAGGTTGATTTAAAAAAGAGTTGAAACGCCCGTTTCAGCTCTTTTTTTTTGAAATGATTTGACTTTAATGAATCTGGATAAGTTTTTAGATTTCATCCGAATTGTTCACTATTGACCACTAAGAGTAAAACTCAGTATTTTAGTTATTTTTGTACCCAATTAAATAGTCATGTCAGCAAATAGAAAAAGTAAACCATCTGGTAATAGAAAGCAGGGTAATTCTGCTAAAAGTAATTTCGCTAAAAAACCAACAAGTAATTCTGGAAAGCGTGTTGACAAGCGTCCTGATATTCAAAAAAAATCGAAAGAAGTACTTCCTAAATTCTCTGAAGAAGTCAGGTTAAATAAATATATTGCCAATTTGGGGATTTGCTCACGACGAGAAGCAGATGTTTTAATCGCCGCGGGAGTTGTGAGCGTAAATGGAGAGATTGTTACTGAAATGGGATACAAAGTAAAACCGACTGACGTTGTGCAATACGACGGTGAATCTGTGCGTCCAGAAAAAAAGAGATACCTTCTTATCAATAAACCTAAAGATTTTGTTTCTTCAAACAATGACCCTTGGGGAAGAAGATCTATCATGGCTTTAGCGGCAAAAGCGGTTAAAGAACGTGTTGTTCCGATTGATAAACTAGATAAAGAATCTTCTGGACTTTTACTTCTAACCAACGACAATGACCTCAATTTGAAGTTGAGCAGTTCTTCCGTAAAACTGAATCAGCTTTTTCATGTAACACTAAAGAGTGCAGTTACAGAAGAGCATCTTGCAAAACTTACCGAAGAAGGTATTTTCATGGATAATGGAAAAGTAACATTTGAAGAAGCCACGCCAGTTGCAGGAAAAAAGAATTACGAAATTGGTGTTCGAATAAAATCTACCAACTTTAAAATTATTAAGCGACTTTTTGAAAAACTTGGTTATGAAGTAGAAAGATTAGACAGGCTAGAATATGGCCCACTTACAAAAAAAGATTTACCAAGAGGTAACTACAGATTACTTACAGAGCAAGAAGTAGCGTTTTTAAAAATGTGTTAATCGATGAATTATTCTTATTTGACTATTTTTTTAATTGTAGTTGTTGCATTGTTTCAAGCTTGTACAAGCGATGATAAAATCCCTGATTCTATTTCTGTAGAACATACAGACGATTATCAACAATATTATTACGGTTCTGATAGCATTTTTCCCTATGCCTTGGTATTTCAAGACTCTGCCTACCCTATTGATGAGCGGTTTGTTCGCTATATTCAGGTAGATAAAAACGATACTAACAAGCTTATCATTGAACGATACAATGCTTCGTTAAGAATTTACGAAGGAGTAACACTTGATATTGGTAATAATTTAGAAATACTAGACCACATGATGGTCGATGCACAAGGTATTAAACGCACCTCCGGCTTTAAATCAACTACATTTTTTCCATTAAAAAAGGATGAGCAAATTATTTTCAAAACCGACTTCCCTTCTCATTTAGACTCGATTGTTATGATTTACGAGGCTAGAAAACACATTGATGAAGTAGCACTCGAGAAAGAAATAAACGGAAAATATCATTCTGTTATTAAAGTGCGTGACTCAATATTTGTATCAATGGTTAATGCTTATACTGGCGAGGGGAGCACTCAATCAGGAATAGTTGATAGTTATTACGCCAAAGGAGTTGGATTAGTGCAGTGGGGAGACCATGAAGGAAGTATTAATTATTTATGGACAAAAACACTCACAGGTGACCTTTGGGAAAAACTAAATGAATAACACTATATTTCAGGCATGATATTTGCTAAAATTGCAGAAATATGACCTCATTAAGAAAAAATTATGAATAGTATCGTTGCTTTCGTTATTGCCGCAATTGTTAGTTTATCAACCTTCTTGTCTGTACCATTTGATGAATTGGAAAAAGGTTTTGCAGAAGGCGATGCGACAAGTATTTTAGATTCCTGTGGAGAAAAAATAATCATTACCATAGATAAAAAAGAAGGTGTGTATAGCAAGACACAAGCGACCCATGTGCTTAAAACGTTTTTTACTAATTACCCACCAAAAACATTTGTATTTGTATATAAGAAAAAAGAGCAAGGAGTTAACTCTTTTGCAGTAGGAAATTATATCTCTGATAAAGAACAATTTAAAATAAGTCTTCGAATGAAGCTACTCAAATCGACTCATCGAATTGAATCTATTACTATTGATAAAGAATAATTCCTAAATATAAAACGTTGAAAATTAAGCTTATTTGTATTGGTAAAACAGGGAAGTCATTTTTAGAAGAAGGTGAAAATGCCTATCTCAAAAGGTTAAAGCACTACGTTTCATTTGAAAAAATTGAAATACCAGATATAAAACAAGCTAAAAATTTATCGGAAGAACAGATAAAGGAAAAGGAAAGTCAACTAATAATGGCCAAACTACAAGGGATAGAGCGTTATTTTCTATTAGATGAAAAAGGGAAATCATATACATCTATTGCGTTTGCTGACTTTCTTCAAAAACAGTTTAACATTGGTGGGCAATCACTCGCTTTTATAATTGGTGGTCCATATGGTTTTTCGGATAGCCTTTATAAATCTGCGACTGGCAAAATATCGTTGAGCAGTATGACATTTTCTCACCAAATGATTCGTCTCTTTTTTATCGAACAAGTGTATCGTTCCATGACTATTTTAAAGGGAGAACCTTATCATCATCAGTAGAATGTTGTTTAGTTAAATTTAAAATAACTCAATTCTTCTAATTTTAGTTCCCAAATTCCTTGCTCATTTATAAATGGTTCCTCTTTGACTTGAAGAATTTGATTCACTGTTCCTCCAATTTGAATAGAGTTATTAGAAGTATTAAACCGAATTCTTCCAACGAAAAAGCTTAAGCAATCACAAAAGGAACAATCTAAATTACAGCCTATTCCAAATCCGCTATCTCTTCCATCAACAGTGAAGTAGTTTCTTACTGTATCACCAGCAGATGGAGAATAAAACGGGTCTGTTCTCCATTCTCCTGAAAAATCAGAATTATACCTTTCTATATCTTGTACTTGGCAGGAAAAAGACAAACCAAACAACATCAAAAAATAAAAATATTTCACCATGTTACCAAATGCTAAAAGTGTTTTACGAATGTACGAATTTTGAATGGTATAACCTTTTCACAGCCTTAAAAACTAAAAAAAGAGATACAGCTGGACTTATCACCTTCATTTTTTAATCTTCTTGAATATTACCTCGTTTATTATACCAGTAAAATTCAAGAATGTGTAACTTTTTTATAGCTAAAGACTTATAGAAATAAAATAAATATGCATAGGTTTGTGGAATGGCTAAAAAATTAGAATGAAATTAACAAGAGAAGAAATACACGCTCTAGGTGGTTTTTCAAATTTATCTGAGGATAAATGCGATGACCTCTTGCAGAAGAAGTTATTTGCTCAGCCTGATGAATGGAAAAAATTTCTGAAAATTGCATTCTTAGTCCTAGGGGTTGGTTTTATCATTTCGGGTATAATTTTCTTTTTTGCTTACAATTGGGACGATTTACATAAATATATCAAGCTGACTTTAATCCAACTATTGATTCCAATAGGGATTGGGGTTAACTTATTCTTTAAAGGACACCAAGTCATTCGCCAGCTAGGAGCAATTACTGCAACTATGATGGTAGGCGTATCTTTTGCTGTTTATGGTCAAATCTACCAAACCGGGGCAAATGATTTTGATTTTTTCTTAAATTGGTGTGCCGTAGTTTTTGTTTGGGTAGTACTTGCAAATTCTGCGGCACATTGGCTCTTGTACATCGTTTTACTCAATATAACAATTTTCACATATTATTATCAATATGCATATACTTGGACTTTCGAGGATTTATACGGCATACTATTTTTAATCAATGCGCTTTTATTAATTATTTTTACAGTTCTTGGTAAAAAAACAAGTTTGATTAATACACCAAGATGGTTCTTGATACCACTGGCAATAATTGCAGTTTATTATTCAACGGTTGGTATTAGTGTCGGAATTTTTAATGCTTCCAACCCATTTTTTAGTGTTTTCTTGATGGCCGTTGCAACTGTTTATGCCATTGGAATTTATCAAGGATATAAATCGCGTCAAATCTACTACTTAGGAACCATCTATTTAAGTTCTATGATTATAGTTTCTGCTGCTATTATGAATTTAACTAATAGTTTGAACGAAATAATCATGTTTCTATTAAGTCTTTTTTTTACTGCTGGAACAACAGTAATTGTCGTCCATTTTATTTCACTTAAAAAACGTTGGAAAAAATGAGTAGAGTGAACGAAATATTAGACTATAAAGTCGAACTTGAAAAGGAACTTGGTACTGAGATTACTATAAATGAACTAGCATTTAAAACAACAATAAATGCACGTGAAAAAGAACCATCATTAGCCTCAAAAATACTTATTCTGATAGGAGCCATTGTCGCTGGTGCTTTTTTCTTTGGTTCTTTAGCGATTAATGGGTTGTTAAATGCTCCATTGGGTATGTTGATGTTAAGTTTACTAATGTTTGGGCTAGCTTTATTTACTGAATTGAAACTTTCTAAAAACGTTGCTACAAATGCCTTTAATTTAGTTTTTTATATCATTGCTTTTTCTACTTTAGGTGCCTCATTGTATTGGTTTGAGATCAACGACAATATTAACATTTTAATACTCATAATTCTTTGGCTTGGAGTATTAGCCTTTTCTAAAAATTACATTTCAACTTTCAGTGCCACAATAGGAGTTAATTTTCTGATTTTCTTTTGGATAGTGATAAATCGTAATTATGACTTGCTAAACGCACACGCTATTGCATTGGCACTAATTAGTTTTATACTCTTTAAAAATGAGGCTTTTTTTATTAAACTTCCTGAGAATATTCGTAGAATGTTTCTACCATTGCGCAGCGCTTTAATAATAGCTCTGGTTTATGTTTTATCCACTATTGGTTTTAATCATTTGGCAGAATTCTATTTGAGCTATACCAGAATAACGGGGATAGTATTATTATTTCTAATTGCTTATGTTCTTTACCAAACAAACATATCTGGAGTTGAAAAAAAGACACGTGTTCAGCAAACAATCATTGCTTTCATATTATTAGCACCTCTAATTTTGGCACCTGCTGTTTTAGGTGGATTATTTGTTACTTTATTGTGTTTTCGTGCTAATTACCGAACTGGATTCGTACTTGGTATTTTGTGTTCGCTTTATTTTATTGGACAATTTTATTACGATTTAAAATTAACCCTATTTTATAAATCCATTCTAATGTTAAGTACAGGAACATTATTCTTGACTATTCAATATATTCTTCACAAAAACAACTACTTCGATGAAAAGAATTAAAAATGGGTTGATTATACTGAATTTATTGGTCTTTTTATGGCTTTTCAACTCCTCTATCATCAATAGTGAGCGCTTATTAGAAGAGGGAGAATTAGTCTTTTTCGAGTTAGCTCCTGTTGATCCTCGATCACTAATGCAAGGAGATTATATGCGATTAAACTACGCTATCATGAGTTCAATTGATTCAGAAGATATTTACCCAATTGGGTATTTGATTTTTGAATTGAACCACAATAATGTTGCTCAATTTAAACGACTTGAAAAGGATTTTGGAACAATCGATAAACAAGATCGAATCATCAAATATCAACTCGGAAAACGCTTTTTCTTTTCTAAACGACCTTTTGTTCGAATTGGTGCAGAGTCATACTTCTTCCAAGAAGGTAAAGCAGAACATTTTGAAGCAGCCAAGTATGGCGGACTTAAAATAAGTCAAAATGGTGAGAGTATATTGATTGGTTTATATGATGTTAATTTTGAGAAATTATAATTTCAACCCAATCAACCAACTGATACCCTTATCATATCCTCCCAATTCAAATACTTTTTTGCTAGCTCTTGCAAACGTTCTGGAGTTATCGACTGAACCCTAGCTACTAATTTATCGTAATACGAAAGGTCTAAACCATAGTGTTTTAGTACTAAATAACGTTCCATCATAGCGAAAGGACCATCTGACCCTTTGAGTAATTGTCCCAAGGTATAACTTTTAACCAAATCTAATTCAGTCGTTGGAACTAATTCATGTTGGAGCTTTTCTAATTCAATTTTAATGGCATTTAAAGCATCCTCTTTTACCTCTTTTTTAACCTCAGTAGAAATAAAAAAATAGCCCATTTCTGTCGATTGTGCAATTCCGCTTGAAATACCATAGGTATAACCTTTATTTTCTCTTATTTCCTTCATCAATCGAGAACCAAAAAAGCCACCGAGTAAAGTATTCAGTAGTGTAAAATCCATATAATCCTCATGTAAACGATTGAATAACAAGCGACCAACGCGAATGGCAGTTTGAACAGATCCTTCTTTCTCAATCGTTATTTCCTTTTTATGGTGTTGAAAAGTATGCGATTTTTTAGCTGCTTTAGACAACGAAAAACCTGCAAGTTGTTCATTTAAAAAATGAATATCTTCCTCTTTAACTGCTCCAACTAATGCTACAAAATGGAGTTGATTCTTATAGTGGTTGAAATAAAATTGCTTTACCTCCTCCCTATTTATTCCTTTGATGTCTTCAAGTTGCGTTTGCTTACCATAAGGTAAATCAGGAAATAGGGTTGCTAAAAATTGCTTTCTTGCCAATACAGCGACTTTTTCTTGCGCTATCAAAAATGCTTGACTTTTACTTTGAATATAACGCTCTAACTCCTGCGTTGGGAAATCAGCATTTTGTAAAGTAGAAATAAACAATTTGACGAGTGGTTGAAAATGTTCAATTAGGCCATACAATGAAATAACGGCATCTTCCTGCGAAACTTCTGCATTTACAAAACCACCGAGTAAGTCGAGTGCTTCATGAATTTCAGATGAAGTCTTGTCTTTTGTTCCACTTAGTAGCAATTCATTCGCTGCAATAGCGGTAAGTTTATCCCCGTTTAAGATTCCCGCTTCAAAATGTAAATCCAACTTAAAGGCTTCATTTGCGCCGTTTGCAATCCAATTCAGTGGAATAGCGTTTTGTAACGAAAGGACAGAAGGTTCAACCAGCGCAATCGAACTTATTTGTTGTACATCAGGTCTTAAAGTTCTATCTATCATTCGCTTATTGCTTTAATTTTTAATAAAGAACAATTTGTTTTTTGCAAAATAGCATTACTCCATTTTTGAATAGAAGCTTGCGAAATGGCATCGTATATTTTTAAATCGCTATTGACATCTTCCGCTTTACCAAGAAGTTCAGCTGTGGATAATGCCAATGCTTTTGAAAGAATTCCTTGTTCGGAGAATACTTTCGTGGTTTTCCATTTGTTTTTAATTTTCAATAGCTCTGATGCAGAAATTTCAGATTTTACTAGTTCATCAATCAATTGCCAGATTTCTAATTCCAGTTTTTCAAATGAGCCAGTTTCTGAAAGCTGACCAGATATCATCAACAATCCCGTATCATGAGCGCCTAAAATATACGAGCTTACTTCCGTAACGATTCCCAGTTCTAATTTGAGTCGTTTTACTAAGCGAGAGGATTTCCCTCTACCCAAAATATCGCTAATTAAATCCGCTTCTGCGTAACCCTCTTTATTTCTGCTAGGCATTTTAAACGCAAAATAAAACGCATTTGCAGGAACTTTTCGTGCTAACTCTTTACTTCTAAACTCATTTTGCGTTGGCTCTTCAACCAGTTGTCTTTGATACTTATTTCCCGCTGGAATGTCTTCGTAATACTTCTCAACTAAGATTTTTGTTCTATCCAAATCAACATTTCCCGCAATACATAAAATGGCATTTTGCGGCGTATAATGTTTAAAGAAAAAAGATTTCACTTCCTCCATCGTAGCCGTTTCGATATGTGCCACTTCTTTCCCAATTGTTGCCCATTGGTAGGGATGTTTTGTATAGGCTAAAGGGCGTAATTCTAACCAAACATCGCCATAAGGTTGATTCAAATAACGTTGTTTGAACTCTTCAACGACAACATTTCGCTGCACTTCTAAGCTTTTTTCTGTAAATGCCAGCGATAACATTCTATCACTTTCCAACCATAATGCGGTCTCCAAATTGATAGCTGGCAAAATATCGTAATAATTTGTGATGTCGTTACTCGTAAAAGCGTTATTTTGTCCACCGGCTTTTTGCAATTCTTCATCAAAAGAGGCAATATTTACAGAACCACCAAACATCAAATGCTCAAATAAATGAGCAAATCCTGTTCGATTAGGATGTTCGTCTTTTGCTCCAACATCAAACAAGGTATTCACCACCACCATTGGGGTTGTTGGATCGTAATGATGTAATACTTTTAGGCCATTAGCAAGCGTAAACCGATTAAATTCTAGCATTAAAATTGAAATTTGTCTGTATTTTGTTCTTCGAGTGCTAAACGATATTCTGAAAGTAATTGTTTAAAAATCTCTGTTGCCGGTTGTATGTTATGGATTAATCCTGCGACTTGTCCAATTTCTAATTCTCCTTCGTTCAAGTCTCCTTCAAACATTCCTTTTTTAGCTCGTCCGCGACCAAGTAATTCTTTTAACTGCTCAACCGAACTTCCATTGCGATAAGCTTCAGCAACATGATCAAAAAAGGCATTTTTTATCAAGCGAACCGGGGTGATTTCCTTTAACGTCAACATGGTAGCTCCTTCTTTTGCTTCCACTACAGCATTTTTAAAGTTGAGATGAGCAGAGGATTCTTCTGAAGCAACAAATCGGCTACCAATTTGAACACCGTCAGCACCCAAATTTAATGCAGCCAAAATTCCACTTCCTGAACCTATACCTCCAGCTGCGATCAATGGAATTTTAATCACTTCTTTTACCATAGGGATAAGACAGAAGGTGGTCGTTTCGTCTCTTCCATTGTGACCGCCTGCTTCAAAACCTTCAGCAACAACGGCATCAACACCAGCATCTTGTGCTTTTAAAGCAAACTTTACACTTGAAACGACATGCACTACTTTAATGCCGTGTTTCTGTAAATGTGCAGTCCATGTTTTCGGATTTCCGGCAGAAGTAAAAACAATGGGAACTTTATATTTGATTATTGTCTCAATGTGCTTATCAATATCGGGATAGAGCATTGGTAAATTCACCGCAAAGGGTTTATCTGTTGCCTTGAGGCATTTTTGTACGTGTTCTTCCAACACTTCAGGATACATGCTTCCTGAGCCAATGATGCCCAAACCTCCAGCGTTTGATACAGCAGATGCCAAACGCCATCCCGAACACCAAATCATTCCAGCTTGAATTATGGGGTATTCGATATTAAAAAGCGATGTTATTTTATTTTTCATTTTATGCGTTTTTATTTAGTAAGAACCGTTATATCTTCGGATAATCCATTCTAAAGCAAATAATGCTCCAATAGCAAGAAGTATCCATAAAAAGTCAAGCGGTTTTTTGTATGTAACCGTTTCATAAGCAATAGTTGCAATGTCTTCTCGGTTTGCTAATTCATCAAAAAGTTGATTCCTATTTTCAAATTGATAAAAACGCCCTTCTGAATTTTGTGCAATGCGCTCTAGCAATGGATGATTTGCACGCGTATCAGCTGCTTCTAGTTCCACCTTTCTAACCAGAATACTACCGCCTAACTCAAAACGTTCTTTGTTGTGCTCTGTATTTGCTTCCCATCTATAACGACCTGCATCGAGCGAACCTAAATCCAAGGTATAATTACTTGCCTTTGGTAAAAAGTTGTAATTCGTTTTCTCTTCTTTTTCATTGATTAAGGTTAACGCTATATCTACTGTTGTTATAGGGTCATAACTTTCATTGTAAAAGGAAGCTGAAACTCGAATTGGCTCATCTTCCGCTAAAACAGAAGGAAATACGACGCGAAGTCTGTTGGTGTTTGAACGCACCGCTAAATATTGTACTACTTTAGAAATCAATTCATTTATACCATCATTTGATTTGTTGCGCTGAAATTCAGCAAATTTCCAACGCCATAAACCTTCGCCAAAAGTGATGCCTATTTTTTGATTATTAAAATTTCCGAAAAAGAATAATGGCGTTTCTTTTACCACTGTTCCAACTTGCTGAAAATAAAGCACATCAAAAGTAGCGTTTAACGCTAAATTGCCGTAATGAGTGGTTAAAGGTGGTAAACTAGACAAAGCGTCTTTTGTTTTTTCGGACAATTCAAATTTGTTAAACTTAGCATTCAAACTAGCCCTTACCTCATCTGTTTTACCCGTTGTTTGAAGCACTAATGGCAACTTTAACTCTTGTAAATGTTTTGCCGTTGTAGAAGTTCCGATAATCAGCCAAAGTGGTTTGTTTGCATTAAGAAGCTGTTCACGTTGCTCGGCTGTCATATTTAAACCAGGCTGATGCCAAATAATCAAGTCATAAATTGCTAAATTGCTCGGTAAGTTTTTAATCGTTACGGATTCTACATCTAAGTTTTGGTCTTTTATAAGCGTGGACTTAATCGTCGCAATATCGGGATGAGGAGCTCCTGCTAATAACAAAATCTTACTTCGCGCATCCAATACTTCAATGTAAAAAGTTTTGGAATTATTCGTGTAATTATGTTCATTTGGAACTTCTTCTACATGCACTGTAAATGCTTGAATTCCGACTTTTTTTGCCTCTAAATAAAACGTATGTTTAACCGTTTGAAATTTCTTATCTTCAAAATTAACACTGACTTCTTCCAGGACCTTATCTTGGTGTTCCACCCAAATTTTTACATTATTTTTGGTTACTTTATTGGCATCTATACTCACTTCCACAGGGAATTTATTACCCAAAAAAGCAATATTATTGTGATTTAAGCCGGCTACTGCTAAATCTCTTTTTTGAACGGTATCCCCTACTCCAATAGTATAAATAGGAATATTTTTTAAAGCTTTTGCTGCGGTTGTTGGGTCCATTCCTTGGTTGTAATTCCCATCGGAAATAAAAACCATAGCTCCAACATTTCTACGGTAAAAATTCGCATAAACATCATTAAACCATTGTGAAATCGGCGATTTTTTCTTATCAAACAGAATGTTTTTATTTTCATCCTCGGTTGGTGAAGGAAAAACCACCACTTCGTGCTCTTGGCTAAACTTACTTTTTAGCTCGTTAATAAAAATGGGAGTTTCACTTTTTACTTCTGCCGAATCCGCATAATTAAGCATGGAAGTAGAATTATCCAACACTAAAAGTAACATGGGTTTTTGCTTATCGTATTCTCGATAAGGAAAGAAAATACCAGCAATCAAAACGCCAATCAAAAATAATCCAAGCGAACGAAGCCCGAAAAGGAGGTAGCGTTTCCAAGATGAAATATCATTTAACCAACCCTTCACTTGATAATACCACCAAGCTGCGCCAATGGAAACGAATGCCCAAAGCAGTAACCAATACCAAGAAATGTCAGCGATTAATTCCATTGAAATGATTTAATTTTTACGCTTTATTAGCTACATAATCTTCCAAATAGGAAAAGTAGCTTGTCAATTTACCGTCTTTGTTCGTTTCTGTCCCACGCGCAATGATATGCGCAGGGTCTTCTCCCAATAAAGCGGGTAAAATATTTTTTATTAGCTCGTTGCCAAAATCCTCTGACGCATCCCTTGGTAATTCGCATGGTAAGTTATCCACTGCCATCACTGCAATTGCCTCTTCATCCATGACATCCACTTCTTTTTCTTGTATAGGATGATAACCATAAATAGGGTCTGCAATAGTACTTGGTCGAATGGTGCATGCCACAGGGCCGTCAATATCACAAGAAATATCCGCTACCACTTTTGTTTTGATAGTTGGCTTTTTCAAGTCTTCTCGGGTAACTAAAAATGGTGCACCTGACTTCCAAAAATGGCAAGCGATATAGACATCTGCAACTTCTAAATAATTCATAAACGTAGAACGATGATTGCTTCCATCTTTGTAAAACGCCGAACGATTAAAGGGTTTACCGTCTTCTCTCTCTGTATAGTCATCCACATTTAACTGCGTAAAAACTGGCGTGTCAAACGATTTAGTTAAAAAATCGTTCGCAGAAACTTCCTTTATTGGTAGAAGAGCCAACACTTCTCTTGCCCCTAGGCCTACTCTACCGAATCCGGTCAGTACGACTTTAAAATCATTTGGCAAACTCACTTTTTTAAGTTCCGCTTCCATTTCTACGCGGTCAAAACATTGATTTGCAGGTTTCAAATCATACCGTTTTGACTTTATTCCGTAAGTGCGAAAACCATTGTAACAACCAACAATACCAGCATAACGACCGAAACCAATCAAGCGCAATCCGTTTTCATCGGTCAAAACTTCATAATCTGTTAAGGTTATTTTTTTCTCAAGAATTGCTTGAAGTAATTTCCTGTTATATGGCTGTTGTTTAATGGTATGCGAGAAAAAGAAAAAGTGTTTATTTGGAATTAAATCGGCTATATTTACCTCTTTAACGCCAAAAATATAATCGCAATCGTGCAAATCATCGACAACACGTATGCCTTCCTTTTGGTAATCTTCATCGGTAAAAGCACGAATAGGACTTTTCTGCACAACTACCTGAACAGATGGGAATTTTTTCTCAACAGCTTTACATTGTTTTGGAGAAAGAGGCACCCTTTTATCCGGCGGTACTTTCCCTTCTCTAATTACACCTATTTTGATTGTCATTACTGAATTTTCAAGTTTTGACAAAAATAACATTTTAATAGAACCAATTCATGTGAGTATGGTTTGATTTTTGGGAATTACTTACAAGCATGAGCTTAGTTTAATCTTAGTCGGGGGTAATATCAAAAAAGTAAATTCATGAATAATACAGCTTAAAAAAGGTAAGACTTGTTAAAAATTAAAGAAAAAGTTGCTCAACTTAGCCAACCTTCACCCTAGAAAAATTTTCCTCTAAATTATATTGTGCTTATGTCATGTGTTCCAAAGTTGCATTGATTTTAAGTGATATCGATGTGAAATGAAGATTGATACTTACAAAAAAACAAAACGCCAAATATTTTTTGTTAAAAATTTTGAAAACTAAAAATAAAACCATTATATTTGAAAAAAAATAAATTGTTTTTTGAATAAACACTTTATGCTTCTAAAGAAAATTTCATATTAACAAGCACTATGTTTTCTAGAAGTAGAATTAAAAACATGAACTTATGAAACAGTTATATTTGATAGTAGTCATAGCTTTTAGTTTTACTCTTTTTGGGCAAAACAACTGGCCAAAAGAAGGCGCTCAGTGGGATATATGTTTTAATACTATCAATTGGGGAGAACCAACAACCTACTCTCACAATAGTACTGTACATTATACTAGGGATACTGTAGTAAACGAACTAGTGTATCAAGTTTCAGAGCGTTTGTTTCAAGATGGAGAACGTGGAGCTAGTTTTGTTACACGTTATCAGAACGATACAATATTTCGATTAATTAACGGAAATGAATATCTTTTTTTCACATACAACGCTAGTTTGGGAGATACTCTTTTTATGCAGCGCACAGGAGTTGAAGATTACGACCAAGACACATGCTCTTTTTCTTTAGAATTGAAGTGTACAGAGATATTTGAAATTACTATAGAAGGAAATAGTTATTCGTGTTGGGAATTTCAAGATGTTGGAAATTCTGTTTATGGAGTAAATAACATAGGTTCACATACAGAACATTGTATATTAAATGTTATTAAATTCAATATTAATAATATTTTCTAAGCCTATTTAGAATGTTTTGAAATTTAGTATCAACGAAACAATATTTTGATTAACGGTATTGAAATTGTGGAAAAAAAAGTCTATTCTTGCAACAATAACAGTTCTACTAAGGACAAATGATTAAACTTATGCACTACAAGAGACTTGCGATTATTTTCAGTTTTTTTACTTTATTAGTTTGTCAAAACAATTTTTTGCAAGCACAAAACGATTGTGGAATTCAGGTGGA
>SKGS01000266.1 GCA_007117355.1 Lishizhenia sp.
CTTGATCCGTTTTAGGTGTTGGGATAATTTCCAACAACTGCAAATAACGTGGAGGGTTGAAGAAGTGTGTTCCACAGAAATGCTTTTGGAAGTCTTCTGAGCGACCATCTAACATCATGTGAATTGGAATACCTGAAGTATTCGACGTTATTAACGTTCCTGAAGTACGGTGTTTTTCCACGTTTTCAAACACTTGTTTTTTGATATCCAAACGTTCTATAACTACTTCGATGATCCAATCTACATCTTTGATTTTTGCCATATCATCATCAAAGTTTCCTGTGGTGATTCGACTCGCAAATTCTTTTTTGTAAATCGGCGAAGGATTGGATTTTAATGCAAATGTTAATGCATCGTTCACAATTCTGTTTCGAACAGCCTTGTCTTCTAGTGAAGCTCCTTTTTTCTGTTCTACTTCATTTAGTTCTCTTGGTACAATGTCCAACAGAACCACTTCAACACCGATGTTGGCAAAGTGACAGGCGATGCGTGACCCCATGACACCTGAGCCTAATACGGCGACTTTTTTGATTATTCTATTCATAAACACTTGTTTTAATTATTGATTTACTCATTGATTATTTTATTTAAAATCTCTAATTCATTTTCCACTTGATTATCTACGGTCTGCATTACTTCGAAGAAAATTTGTAATTTTTTCTTCGAAATACGGCTCATCAGCTCATTATTAAACTGTATAACAACTTCTTTTACTTGTTTTCGAAGTTGAACACCTTCTTTCGATAAAAAAATCAGAACTTTCCTTTTATCGACTTTATCCACTTTTCGAAAAATAAGATTTTTGTCTTCCATTGTTTTAAGTGTTCTCGAAAGACTAGTTGGCTCCATTCCCATTCTTGGACCAAGTTGAGTGGATGGTGTCCCCTCTTTATCCACAATCAATAAAATAAAGCCGATTGACATAGTAAGACCATGAACTTTAGCCTTTTGGTTGTACATCCGTGAAATTTTGTGCCACGCATGACGTAGATTGAAATCAATTAAATCTTCTGCTCTATAGTTACTCATGTTGCGATAAAATTACTAAAATTTATTACGCACGCACAATAATTTAGAATATTTAATAAATTGACAAAAAATAGGTTTCAAAATTATCGAAAGGTGATGATTAGGTTAAAGGTAATTAAATTAACTTTTTGTTTAATCAGAAATAAGCGCGTTTTCCTTATTTGATTATAATTGATAAATCAACCTATATTGAATTATTAGAAAAAATGTGAATGAAGGCCTTTTATTGATGAGTATATATATTCTTGAAATCAATAAAATTTTGTGAGAAAATTCTTTAAGCTTTAAACCTCCTCCTTTTTATGTACTTCACTGTGTTCGAAGACCACCTTATTGTATAAATTTTCATAGAGCGGAAGTACCTTTTTAATATCAAATCTTAAGGCTTGTTCTTTGGCTTGCTTTTTAAATTGCTCTAAAAGGTCTTTATTTTGTATAAGATGAATTGCATTGTTTGACATATCATCAATATCTCCAACTTCTGACAAAAAACCAGAAAAATTATGCTTGTTTACCTCTGGTAAACCACCAGTATTTGAGCTTATTACTGGAACACCAACAGACATTGCTTCAAGAGCTGCTAAACCAAAAGACTCTGATTCTGAAGGTAGTAAAAATAAATCACTAATTTTGATTAAACTCGCTGTGTCCCTTATTTTACCAACTGTAACTACCCTATTACAAGTTCCTAACTCACGACATAGTCGTTCGACATTATAACGTTCAGGACCATCTCCAACTAACAACAATCGAGAAGGAATTTTTTCATTTACTTTATGAAATATACGAACAACATCTTCTACCCTTTTTACTTTTCTAAAATTAGAAACATGGCAAAGGATTGGTTCATCGTCGTTTGCGTACTTTCTTCTTTCTAAATCGGAGTAATAATTTGGTTGAAGGTCATTAATAATAAAGTTTGGAATAACTTCAATATCAACGAACGTGTTAAAGTGAGTAAGGGTATCGTTTTTAAGACTTTCCGATACCGCTGTAACAGCATTTGACTTATTTATACAAAAAGAAATAACAGGCTCAAAAGATTTATCTTTTCCTACTAAAGTTATATCTGTGCCATGTAGCGTAGTAATAAATGGAATATGCACCCCTTGAGCCGCAAGAATTTGTTGAGCCATATAAGCAGCTGATGCATGAGGAATTGCGTAATGCACATGCAGCAGGTCAAGTTTTTCAAAATTTACCACATCTACCATTTTACTAGCGAGTTCAGTTTCGTATGGTTGGTGCTCAAAAAGAGGATAATTAGAAATAGAAACTTCGTGGTAGAAAATATTTTCTCTGAATGAACCTAACCTTACTGGCTGTGAATAGGTTATAAAATGTATTTGATGACCTTTTGCGGCGAGTGCTTTTCCTAATTCTGTCGCTACAACTCCACTTCCGCCGTATGTAGGGTATAAAACTATTCCAATCTTCATTTAACTTTTTCTGTATTATAACGTTATATACAAGTTCAAGAGACAATTGTTTAAAGATTTGTTAAATCCATGACTAAACAATTAATCCTCTTCCACCAATAACGTTGCTTTACCTTCTTTTTTGAGTTGCATTAATACTGTAAAAGCTGAATCTATATCATCGGATTTCACAACGACTGAAAACTCATTAGAAGTTGAAACCACTTCTACTATGTTTATTCCTTCCCACGCTAGATGCTTCAGAATGTAATAATAAACACCTGAAATCTCGGTATTTACAGTTGGTAACTTAATGGTAATAGATGCTAAATCAGTAGTATGTGATTTTAATTTTTCTGTTATAAATATTGTTTTTATCTTATCTGAAATGGAGTTACTCGTGATGATAGTTGACTCATTCACACCGTGACAAAAAGTGTAAAATGTATCTCGCTCTTTATTAATCGATTTCATCAAGTCAGCTTGTCTAAGTGTCAAGGTTTCAGAATTTTCAAATGTAAAATCTTCTAAATCACTTCGCACGAGAAAATCACCTAGTGTGCCCATAAAATTTTTGATTTTTAAATTGATTTTATGATAATAACCTGGTGACATTCTTTTTATGGACATGATAACAGCCCCTTCTTTTACTTCTTTTTTAATTCTTTCCTCTATTTCGGGGCGAATTTTCCTTGCAAGTGCAGAAACATTAATAAGATTTTCAGTAAGTGATTCTCGTAAAAATGGCGAACGATTAATTATTTCCTCCGTAATCTTTCCAATAGTTGACATAGTACATAATTCTAAAATGTTTACGAATTTAACCAAATTAAATTAAATTGTACAAAAAATAGAAAAAAAGAAACGAATGAAAAAAAATCATTCGTTTCAATATAAAATTCTGATTTACAACTATGTCAACTTTTTTGAACCTTTTTGAGATATTCTAATCCTTGATAATTTGATAGTTTGGATATTTTCTAGCATCGAATATGAGTTTATCCGCAGGAACATCAATGTTTTTGGTGAATTTTGAGATGCTATAAGTCATTGTTCCACCGTCTTTGGTTTTCATTATTGCTTTTTTTAATTCATTTGTTCCTTGCGCAATGTACAACGTAATTGTATGGTACTGAACCTCTTTAGGATTAACAGGGTAAAGACTAATGACATGAACTTTTTGGTTGTTCAATGTTTCTTCTTTAACGTATTTGCTTTTAAATCCAGTTTCCCAAAGTGTCATTAACTTTTTTGGATTAATACTTTCTTCATCGTCATCATCTGCATCTGATTCATAGACAACTTCACTATCGTGTACGATGGTCCATATTTTTATTCCATTAGAGATGAGCTCATTACCTGCTACTTCGGCGTTAAATTTATCTCCTTTAACATATCCTTTACCTTTCTCATTAGAATTTTCGCCCGTTGCAGTATTATTTATTTGAATGGAAAACTCCAAATAAAAACTATTTAAAGCTTTAATTTCTTTTGAAACTTGGTTTAGAATCTTTTCAGATTTTTCGTCTGATTGAGCTTTAGTGATAAATATGAAACTAAAAGCTATAAGTGTTAAAATATACTTCATTTTTAATAAATTTCTTTTGTAGTGCAATTTTACATAAACTATGCCACAATTTTGGATAATTAATAAATTTTGTTCTTTATTTCAGGAATACTTAAGAATTAATACCAAAAACTTAAATCAGTCCTTTTGATTTCAAGTATTCTTCTAAAGCTATTTCGTCAGAAAATAGTACCTCACGAGCTTTACTTCCTTTGAAAGGACCAATAATATTATGAGCCTCTAACTGATCGACAATCCTACCTGCCCTATTGTAGCCAAGTTTTAATTTTCGCTGCAATAAACTTGCAGAACCTTGCTGATGAATCACCACTACCCTAGCGGCTTCGACAAAATTGGCATCTAGTTCATCTATGTCGTCTAATCCAGAATCTCCACCTGCATTTTCATCCTCGAATTCAGGAAGTAAAAGCGCTTCTGGATAAGCTCTTTGATTACCAATAAAGTCGCAAATAGCTTCCACTTCTGGTGTATCGACAAATCCACACTGCAAGCGAATCATTTCACTTCCTGTGGAAACAAGCATATCCCCTTTTCCAATCAGCTGATCTGCACCAGAATTATCCAATATTGTTCTTGAGTCAATTTTGGATAATACTCTAAAAGCAATACGCGCAGGGAAGTTTGCCTTAATCATACCAGTAATTACATTTACCGAAGGTCGTTGAGTAGCAACAATTAAGTGAATACCAATTGCTCTTGCAAGTTGTGCCAAACGTGCAATAGGATGCTCCACTTCTTTTCCTGCGGTCATTATCAAATCTGCAAACTCATCAATCAATACCACGATGTAAGGCATGTAACGATGTCCTTTTTCGGGATTTAATTTGCGATCTATAAATTTCTCATTGTATTCTTTAATATTTCTAACTTGTGCATCTTTCAAAAGTTCATAACGGTCATCCATTTCTACACAAAGCGAATTAAGTGTATTTACAACTTTTGAAGTATCTGTAATGATTGGTTCTTCTTCTCCTGGTAGTTTAGCCAAAAAGTGACGCTCAATCTTGTTATATAATGTCAATTCTACTTTTTTAGGGTCAATTAGAACAAACTTAACTTGAGCAGGGTGCTTTTTGTAAAGAATAGAAACTAGAATTGCATTTAACCCAACAGACTTACCCTGACCTGTAGCACCTGCAACCAATAAGTGAGGTAATTTAGCCAAATCAAACGTAAATGTTTCATTGGTAATCGTTTTGCCCATTACAACAGGAAGTGCTGCATCCGAATTTTGAAACTTTTCAGATGCAATCAAAGAGCGCATACTTACGATTTCTGGTTTACTATTGGGTACTTCAATACCAATTGTTCCTTTCCCAGGAATTGGTGCAATTATACGAATTCCAAGCGCAGCAAGACTAAGTGCTATATCATCCTCAAGGTTTTTGATTTTTGAAATACGTACACCAGGAGCAGGGATAATTTCGTAAAGCGTAACAGTCGGACCAATTGTGGCTTTAATTTTAGAAATTTCAATTTTGTAATGTTGAAGTGTTTCTACAATTTTGTTCTTGTTTTGCTCTAATTCTTCTTTATCAACCCTGTCGTTTTTCGATTCAAACTTACGCAATAAATCAATTGGAGGTAAAGTATAACTTGCAAGATCTAATTTTGGGTCATATTGCCCAAATTCTTCAATTTTTGTACTTACCTCTTTATCCGATAATTCTTTTTCTCCTTTTGCGACTACCACAGAGAAACCATCTTCATCTGTTTCAGGGTCTTTACCATGCTCATTATCTTTATCAGAAGAAGAATCAGTATCTTTTTCTTTCGTTTCAACAGTAAGAACAATGTCATCCTCATCTTCCTCATCATTATTTTCAATCTCAAGGATTGATTCTGTTGAACTTTCTTCCTCATTATCGTCATCTTGAAAATTTATTTCATTCGCCTCTTCCTCCTCCAAGATGTCTTTGTCACTGATGGTGTTATTAATAAATAAGTCGTTTGTTTTTGTAGCACCTTCTGTTTGTGAACCAGCAAGGGCATCTTCGTCATTCGAAAAATACTTATTGAATAGTGCTTTAAAATTCGGATTAAACAAAATGACTACAGCGACAAAAAGAAGCGCAAATACGAAAAGTCCAGCTCCAAAACCACCAAAATTAGCTTTTAACCAATAATTTGTGTAAAACCCTAATGCACCACCAGCAACACTAATTTTTGAAGAAAATAATCCTAAAAAAATCGAGAACCAGACTAACGAAACAATTCCAATCGAATAAGCTTTACGTAGGGATATTAATTTAATACCTAGTAAAATACGAATTGAAGTTACAAAAAACAGAAATGGGAAAACAAAGGAAGCAAATCCAAATCCGTTGTAAATAAAGACATGAGAAATCCAAGCACCGAATTTACCAAGCCAATTGGAAACTTCAGCATCCAAATCAGTAAAAAGTATTTCGTAAATCCCTTTTCCTAAAAGAATGTTTTGATCTACTTTCCAAGTTACCCAAAAAGAGATAAAAGAAAAAAGCATAAAAACAGAAAGCATGAGTAGCAAAATGCCAGCAATTGATCTAAATCGATTTTCCAGCAATTTGACGCGAAGAGCCTCCGCAGAAAAACGATTAACCAATGTTTCCGTTTTTTTTGGGACCGGCTTATGTTTCTCTTTTAACACATTCTTCTTTGTCATATTGATAATTGAATTAAACAACGAAAATACAAAATAGCTATAGTGGTATTTTTCTTGCTAAGAATAAGCTATTCACATTAGCATGTTAGTTGCTAAAAAATAAGTAAACTATAACTTCAAGTCTGTTATCGTAATAGCTTAATATCAGACCATATAGGATAATGATCAGAGAGCACTTCTTTTACAACACTAAAAGAGTTCGTTTTAAAGTTTTCATCGTGCCAGATGTAGTCAATTCTTCCCGCAGGAACTTTTCCTGCATAAGTAGCTCCGATTCCAGATGATGACTGACGAAAAGCATCATAAAAATCTTGGTTTATTTTGCTGTAAACATAAGACATTGGGGTATCGTTGAAATCACCAGCAATTATTACAGGATATGGACTTTTTTTGGCATGTGCGAGAATAGCTTCTGTTTGATCAACTCTAGGGGCGTAGGCATAACGAATTTTATCAACCATCCCTAACAGTGTTTTTTTATGATCTATCAGCATAAATAGTGAATCACTAAAAAATTCGTACTCCTCTTGTTGAAATTTAATACTTTGAAGGTGAACATTATACACCCTAAAAGTGTCTTCGTTTTTCACATGATCTGTGTAAACACCAAAAAAACGGTCATCAAACTCCGTATTTAAACTTCCTTTTCCTACAATTGGTAGTTTTGAAAATGTCGCTATTCCGAAATACCTATCTCTATACTCCCAAATATTATTATCATATTTCGCAATAAAACCTCCAAGTTCATTTAATTCTTTATCCGTCACATGAGGGCGAGCACTTTTGTCAAGCAAATATTCTTGAAAACACAATATATCTGGTTGTATTTCTTCAATAAGCTTAAAAATTCCTGTTTTCGTAATTTTTCTATCCTGATCGAGCTGCTCGTAAAAATCAAACAAACGAACATTGTAGCTCATTAACCTTATTGAATTTTCTTGTTTTTTTAAGTCTTCTGGTGAATTACCAAAGCTCCATGCAAAGTAGCGAATATGCAAAGGTGTTCCCAACAAGAAGAAGAAAAGTAAGGTATAACGAATGGTCCATTTGCGCCAAAAAACAAAAATAAGTACCAAAAAGGATAAAATACTAGTTATGGGATAGGCTAAACCTATAATCGAAATCCACCAAAAGTTTTTAGGGTTAATGTAGGGACTTAAATAAGTTAATAACAAAATATTATATAGAGCAACAAATAAAATTGTACCAATAATAATGCGAATGCTTCCTATAGGGTTCTCTCTATACATTTTTACTTTGGTCGAAGAGTATTTGTTTTTCTTTTTTGGTTAAACTATCGTATCCAGATTTTGATATTTTATCGAGAATAGCATCAATTTCAGCCTGCTTATCCATTTTCTTCTTACGAAATTCATCATCTGTTTTAGTCTGATTATTCACTTTTCCACCTCTTTTAACTTTCAACTTTTTCGGTTGATTATTAAACTTGGCAATTATGTTTTCCCACCAAGTTAGCCCAATTTCCACAATGTTGTTACGAGCATGTAAATTTCGTATCGACCAGATCCCGAAAACTATTCCACCAAGATGGGCAAAATGCGCAATATTATCTTGTGTTCCTAATCTAAATAAATCCAAAAGAATGAATACTCCAGCGATAAAAATCATTTTAATACGAATGATACCGAACAACATTACTTCTTCCATAGGACGATAAAATGCAACGGCCATAAAGATTGCCATGATAGATCCTGATGCACCTACAACATATGTGTTTACCCCCTGAAGACCTGGGAAAATAGAATATGCTAAAATTTGAAAAATTCCACCGAGCAAACCACCCATGACATAAGTTGCCCAAAGTCTCTTGGCTGAAAAGTACATTAAGAACATTCTACCTACAAAATATAGGAAAATCATGTTAAACAGAAAGTGAAAAAGGTCAAAATGGGCAAACATTGAGGTGACTATCCCCCAAGGCCTCACAAGAAAACCTTTGATATTTCCGTGTAAAGTAAAAATGTTTTGAACTAACCAGTGGAGTAAATTAATCTCCGAACCAGTAAATAAACGGCCAAAAACCAGAAGTGTACCAATTATAAGAAAAACGAGTAAGTTAATACCAATCAGTTGAATATGGGGGCCACCATAATTCCATTGATATTTTATTTCTTCTGCAAATGTACGTTGTTGCATACTAATAGAAATTGGATGAGTTCTTTTGCCAAATTAGTACGAGTATGAACCCAACAATTGCACCACCTAAATGCGCTAAGTGTGCAATGTTACTTGTACTATCCGAAAATGCATTAAAAAATGCAATTCCAACCAAAAACAAAACTAACCATTTTGCCTTAACAGGAATCGGTGGAAATATGAGCATGAGTTCAGTATTAGGAAACAAATAAGCAAAGCCAGCCAATAAACCGTAAACAGCTCCAGAAGCACCTACAACAGGAATAGAAACACCAGAGATATATTCTCTTAAAACTGTTTTAGCCTCTGGCTGAAGGATATAAATACTGTCAAAATCTGAATTTTTAATTTTAAGATTTAAATCATACATATCATACCCCATGGACACAAGCGTTTCTTTCAGATTATTCACATCAATATACCCAACAATTTGATGGATAAAAAATGCTCCTAATCCAGTAACGATGTAAAAGATAAAAAATCTTTTTGCCCCCCAAACACGCTCTAATACTGATCCAAATACAACCAAAGCGAACATATTGAAGAAAATATGAAAGAAGCTTTGTGTAGAATGCATAAAAAAGTGGGTCACCATCTGATAAGGTTCAAAAAATGGTGAATTAAAAACATAACCACCCAAAAGTCTTGTCATTGGAATACCTTGCGTTTCACCAAGCATAGAAAGCAGGTACATAACAACATTTATAATTAATAAGTTTTTAACTACTGGAGGTAGATTTGATAAAACATTTCCCATGTGCAAATAACATTAAATTAAAACCAATTGTTCATCTCCTCAACGCTTATGCTGTTCATTATTTTTTTGCCACGTGGAGTATATTGATGTTCATTCGACAAAAATAAAGTATTTATCAAATGACTTATTTCTTCTTGTGATAAATTATAATTTATATGCTTAGAATCAGTTTTTGCAAGCGTCAAAATCATTTCGTGAGCAATTGAACCTTTGTCAATTTCTTTATACATTAAATGGTGAATCATTTCTAATACACAACTCTCGACATCATCAATAGTCAAGAATGAAGGAATCCCATCGAGTACCATTGTTTTGAGATTCCAACTCCAAGAAAAACCAAGTCTATGAATGGATACTTTATTCTCTTCCCAAACTTTTTTTTCCTCATCTTTACATTTGATTTCAACTGGAAAGAGTAACTGTTGCGAAGTAATTGGACATTGAATAAATTGTTCCATTAACTCATCGTAAAGTATTCGTTCTTTGGCTCTTGAGATATTAATGCATAATAATCCAGATTTGATTTGTGTGATTAAAAACTTACCGTGTATTTGAATCGACCTAGCATGTGAACTATGATTCGTTTCAACCTCCTCCTCAGGAATTAAAGGCTGTTCTACTTCTTTGTCTTTTTCTGTATTTATTTCATAGAAATTTTCCCAATCGGAGCGATTAGGCTGCAAGTTTGTCCACTTATTTTTATCCCCTGATGGAGTTTGAGAAGAACTCGAACTACTTTTTCCAACATTAAAAGGGTTGTAACTTGGATCCACTTTTATTTGCGGCTCAACCAATGGAGCATTTTTCATTGATAATGGTAGCTCAAATTGCGGCTCATGTTCGAAATCCAAACTTGGAGCAATGTTGTGAACACCCAATGCAAGTTTGACAGCACTTCTTAAGATGGAATAAATACTCCTTTCGTCTTCAAACTTAATTTCCGTTTTTGTTGGATGAATATTTACATCAATAGTTTTCGGGTCAACCTCTAGATATAAAAAGTAACTTGGAAAAGTTTTTGGCGGAATTAAATTTTCAAAAGCAGCAGAAACAGCGTGGTGTAAATAACTATCTTTAAAAAAGCGGTTGTTTACAAAAAAGTACTGCTCTCCCCTAGTCTTTCGGGCAAATTCAGGTTTCCCAACAAATCCGGCTATTGACACAATGTCTGTTTTTTCTTCAACCGGTACAAGCTTATTATTGAAAGCATTTCCATGTAAATCCACTATTCGTTTTCTGCGATTAGCTTCTTGGAGGTCAAAAACAACATTTCCATTATGTGTTAGTTTAAAAGCAATTTCGGGATGTGTTAAAGCCACACGATTAAACTCTTCAACGATATGTTTAGTTTCTGCTGAATCAGATTTTAAAAAGTTTCTTCTAGCAGGAACATTGAAAAAAAGGTTTTTAACCGTGATACTCGTTCCTGTAGGACGAACAACAGGTTCTTGATTCGTTACTTTACTTCCTTGAATACTCACTTTAGTACCAACCGAATTTGCTTCAATTTTCGTTTCTAAATCAACGTGAGCAATTGCGGCAATAGAAGCCATTGCCTCACCTCTGAAACCTTTAGTTGTTAAATTAAACAGGTCATCTGCTGATTTTAATTTACTCGTTGCGTGACGTTCAAAACACATACGGGCATCCATTTTGGACATGCCTTTTCCATTGTCAATTACTTGGATGGAAGTTCTACCTGCATCTTTAATATGGAGTTCAATTTTGGTGGATTGAGCATCCACGGCATTTTCAATTAATTCTTTTACAACAGATGCAGGTCGTTGAATTACCTCTCCAGCAGCAATCTGATTAGCAATATTATCCGGCAGTAATTGTATTAAATCACTCATAGGTTTGGGTTAATCTTCAATGAATGTAACGTCAGAGGTAAAAATTTCTACATAATCGAGAATAAAATAAGAAACTGCTAATAAAGCGATTAAGATAATTATTAATCGAATATTTGCAGATTGAGCAGCAGATGACTGAGCGGAGGTCCATTCCCAGCTTTGCTCCATGCGTTGTTTCATTCTAGCTCGGTATTCCGCAGAACTAACATCCACATTGTCTTCATCTTTCTTATATTTTTCGACGAGTGTTTGTAATCGTTCTTTACGCTCATCGTAATAACGCGGAGTGTAAGAATACTTCTTATTTTTATTAACCTTGATAAATTGTATGCGCTCTAACATAGTTATACAAAGATAAGGTTCAATTTGTATAAAAGAAATTTTGACCTCTTAAGAAAAGCAAAAAATAATCTTAGAGTTGTTTATCAGCGTTTTAACGTTGGTTTGAATGAGGCTTTATTCTTTGAGTAATTTCTACTCGAATTTTTCCATTACGGTAAAGTCTCATCAGAAATTATTATTAATCAGTAAATGCTTTTTCAAGGTGATTTTTTCTTAATTTATACCCTAAAAGTCAAAATATGGAAATAACACCCGAACACAACGAACGAATGGCGAAAATGACTTTTACTTCGGTTTATACGTATAAAGTAATAAAAAGAAAGAAATTGGAAAAAATCCTTAGAACTGAATAAATATGCAAACCAAAGAAGAAAAATTTAGTCTAAAAGATCATTTGTTTAACCCTGCAAAAATCGAAAAAATTGCAACGGAAATAAAACAGGTTTATAATGACTTTGAAAAAGATAAGTTTACACAAACTGTAATAGAAAAATTTCCTGAATTAGAACTCAAAGAGCGTATTTATCACATTACGGATTGTTTGAAAAAACTGGAATACGGTTGAAAGAATCTATAAAAAACTGAACGCATGATTGCAAAAACTCCAATACCACCGTATTATGCAGTAGTTTTTACTTCGATAAAAGCGGACTTAGATGATGGTTATGATGAAATGGCTGAAAAAATGCTTCATTTAGCAAAAGAACAAGAAGGTTTTTTGGGAATAGAAAGTGCACGAGACAGAATAGGTATTACTGTTTCTTATTGGAAAAGTTTAGATGCTATACGAAAGTGGAAACAAAATTCAGAACACCAGCTGGCACAGAAAAAAGGGCGAACGGATTGGTATAAATCTTATACAACTAGAATTTGTTTGGTTGAAAAAGAATATCATTTTCAGCTTGAAAATATTTAGTTTTATTCTTAACAAAAATTTCTAACCTGTATTGGCACGCACTTTGAAATTAGTTTTTAAAAAACTAATATGAAGTTATTGATATTTAGCATTCTGTTTTTATTTTCCATTACTGTGTTTTCACAACGTGACACGCTCCACATCCACTATTTCCCCAATGGAAAAGTTTCTACCTTTACCTATATTGATGAAGACCGATACGGAAAAGCGTTGGCTTATAATTTAAAAGGAGAAGTAATTTATGAGAACGGTACACGAAGAGTTCATGGATTTGCTAGTGTTCGATTTACACATCACGAAAATGGAATGGTAAAAACAGCACGTTATTCTAGTCATCCAGACGGTGGAATTCAATGGTATAGAAGTACTACAGAGTTCAACGAAAAAGGTGAAAAAATAAAAGAATACCATGATAATTACGAAGGTCCAGGTCGTCATCCTACTTTTTTAGAAATCGAAGATGCTCCACCGTTGAAAATACAAAAATCTGATACGTTCAATATTGAAGAAAACCCTCACGTTCATACAATTCACAAACCACATTTTTTACCTAATGAAAGAGAGGTCTTGCGCTTACCAAAAGAAATTCCAACCACCAAAAAAGAGCAAGAAATAGTTGAATGTGCTACAATTCACCAAAACTTTGTTGAGTTAGTAAATCATACAAATTTCAAAATTGAAGTTACATTTATTTACCAAAATAAAGACACCGTAATTGTACTTCGTAACGGTGAAAAAATAGATGGTCCAACCTACATATCAGCACAAATTAGTAGTCCATTACATCAAAATATGACTTTTCGTTATGTCCCAAATCGCAGGAGAAGAAATGTAAAGGAGGTAATTAAATCTCAAAAAATAGATCATAATAAAACCAAGCATTTGGTGCATTTGTTTACAAGCAGTATAGAGGGTTAGAATCTGAATAATCATAAAGTTCCTCAATCTTGAAGGAATAAAGAATTAAAAATTAACATTATTATTTATTCACTATCGGTTTCTTATTTGATACGCCTTCTGAGTTTCGTATATTAAATAGAGATTCGAAAAGAGCGTGATAAAAAATACATTTCTTGATTGTAATACAAATGAAAAAAGCCACCAGGTAACTGATGGCTTTATTGACCAAATTAATTGGATTTAAAACTAAAATTATTTCAAATCGTAACGATCTAGCTCCATTACTTTTGTCCATGCTTTTACAAAGTCTTTAACAAATTTTTCTTTGTTATCTTGTTGTGCATAAACCTCTGCTAAAGCTCTTAATTCAGAATTAGAACCAAAGATTAAATCAACTCTTGTTCCAGTCCATTTTACTTCACCAGTTTTACGATTCACCGCTTGGAAAAGCTCTTGGTCTTCGTCTATAGCTTTCCATTGATAATTCATATCTAATAAATTTACAAAGAAATCATTTGACAAGACCCCAGGTTTTTCTGTGAAAACACCATGTTTTGACCCGTCAAAGTTAGCGTTTAGTGCACGCATTCCTCCAACGAGAACAGTCATCTCAGGTGCAGTCAATGTTAAAAGTTGCGCTTTATCAAGTAGCAACTCCTCCGTGGAAACAGTGAATTTAGTTCTCAAATAGTTTCTAAAGCCATCTGCTTGAGGCTCAAGAAGTGCCATTGATTCAACATCGGTTTGTTCTTGTGTTGCATCTGCTCTTCCTGCTCGGAAAGGAACATCTATTTTATAACCTGCCTTTTGAATTGCGTCTTCTAAAGCAACAACTCCTCCAAGTACAATCATGTCTGCCATGGAAATTTGCTTTCCTTTTGCTTTTGAATTAAACTGTTTTTTTATTTCACTCAATTTAGACAGCACCTCTTTTAATTGTTTCGGGTTATTAGCCTCCCAGTTTAGTTGAGGTTCTAACATTATTCGTGCGCCATTAGCACCTCCTCTGAAATCTGAACCTCTAAACGTAGAAGCCGAAGCCCAAGCAGTTGAAATCAATGCTTCATTTGAAAGTCCTGAAGTTGAAATTTTTTCTTTTAATTCTTTGATATCCTTTTCATCAACTAATTTATAATTAATAGCAGGAATTGGGTCTTGCCATATAAAATCCTCTTTTGGAACTTCTGGACCGTGGTGTAAAGCTCTAGGACCCATATCACGATGAGTTAATTTGTACCAAGCTAGTGCAAAAGCTTTGGCATACTCATCAGGATTTTCTAAAAACCTTCTTGAGATTTTTTCATATTCAGGGTCAAAACGCAAAGATAAATCCGTTGTTAACATTGTTGGTTTATGTTTTTTATCTTCATCAAAGGCATCAGGAACCATCACCGTCGGATTTTTTGCCACCCACTGATGAGCACCAGCAGGACTTTTTGTTAGCTCCCATTCATTTTCAAATAAACTTTTCAAGAAGCCTAAGCCCCATTTGGTAGGTGTAGATGTCCATGTAACCTCCAAACCGGAAGTTATAGCATCAGCACCTTTACCTGATTTATAAGAACTTGTCCAACCAAAACCTTGCTCTTCAATTGGAGCTGCTTCAGGTTCTGGACCTACATGCTTTGCGTCACCGGCACCATGCGTTTTACCGAAAGTATGACCTCCTGCAATTAAGGCAACAGTTTCTTCGTCATTCATACCCATTCTTGCAAACGTTTCACGAATATCATGCGCTGCCAAAACAGGGTCCGGATTTCCGTTTGGTCCTTCAGGATTTACGTAAATCAATCCCATTTGAACAGCAGCTAAGGGGTTTTCTAACTCTCTTTCTCCAGAATAGCGTTTATCAGCTAACCATTCTGTTTCCTTTCCCCAATACACATTACTCTCAGGTTCCCAAACGTCGGCTCTTCCTCCGCTGAATCCAATCGTTTCAAACCCCATCGACTCTAGGGCAACATTTCCAGTTAAAATCATTAAGTCAGCCCATGAAATCTTATTTCCATATTTCTGCTTAATCGGCCAAAGCAATCTTCTTGCCTTATCTAAATTAGCGTTATCTGGCCAACTATTTAAAGGAGCGAATCGCTGTTGCCCATCTCTTGAACCACCTCGACCATCACCAGTTCTGTAAGTTCCTGCGCTGTGCCATGCCATTCGAATGAAAAGACCTCCATAATGACCAAAATCAGCAGGCCACCAATCCTGAGATGTTGTCATTAATTCTTTTAAATCATCCTTTAATGCGTCATAGTCCAAAGAATTGAAAGCTTGCACATAGTCAAAGTCTTCACCCATTGGGTTTGAAAGCGAGGAATTATGTCTCAATACAGATAAGTCAAGTTGATTGGGCCACCAATCTCTATTTGTTGGACCATTTCCGGCAACCGCTGGCAAGTTGTTTGCTTGAGGTGTATGCACTTTTTCTGTAGAATTTTCATCTGTTAGTTTAGCTCCAGTAAAAGGACAAACACCTGTTCCTTTACCATCGCTTGATGTTTGTGCTGACAATCCGAATGCCAACGCAATAAATAAGGTACTTGTAATTTTTTTCATCGTTTTAATTTTTTTCCAAATTTAATGCTCATTTTTGTTTTATAAAAACTATATTTTAGATACCAATATTGATAAAATAGATGAACATACAACAATTTCAATATATTGTGGCACTTGCCGAGCATAGACACTTTGAAATGGCGGCTGAAAAATGTTTTATTTCTCAATCAACTTTGAGCACCATGATTTCAAAGTTTGAGGATGAAATAGGAATAACTATTTTTGATAGAAAACGAAAACCAGTTGGGGTTACTAAAGAAGGTCAGGTCCTTATAAGTCAGATTAAGTTAATTTTAAAACGAATTGAAGAATTCAACGAAATGACTTCGGAAATGAAGGGAGAAGTAAGAGGTAGATTATCAATAGCTGTAATCCCAACAGTTGCTCCTTATTTGTTGCCTCTATTTTTACATCAATTTGCTCAAAAGTTTCCTTTTTTAGAAATAGAAGTGAGAGAATTAACTACAAGTGAAATTATTCGACGGTTAAAGTTGCGCGAGCTCGATATTGGAATTGTTTCCACCCCCATTGATGATAAGGAATTAAGAGAAATTGAGTTGTATCGAGAACCATTTTTGTTCTATAATTTAGCTGATAGTTCACAAGGAGCTATACATCCTGATGAAATTGATGTGAACAAACTTTTTCTATTGGAGGAAGGTCACTGCCTAAGAACACAAGTTTTGGCACTTTGTGATATTTACACAAAAAAAGATAAAGATTCCACCTTGAATTTTAATTTTAAAGCTGGTTCAATGGATAGCTTACTCCGATTTGTGAAAGCAAATAAAGGTTCTACACTTGTTCCATATTTAACTTCAATTGATTTTAGCGAAACAGATAAATCTCATTTAAGTACTTTTTCTAATCCTAAACCATTTCGCAGTGTTGGACTATTAGTACATCAACATTTTGTAAAGGAATCAATATTAAAAAATCTTACCGATGCAATAATGAATGCTACTCAGTCAATTTTACCAAAATTAAACGATGAAAGTTTAGGCTTACACCCGATGAGGAAAACGAAATTTAAATGATTTGCTATTTTACGTTTATTCGTTTTAGATTGGTATATC
>SKGS01000245.1 GCA_007117355.1 Lishizhenia sp.
GAAATCATTGTATTGCCTCTCATTGAGTTCTAAAAGTTCGCATAACTACATATATATTATATTGAGCGAATTATGTTGATTTATTGGGAAAAAACAAGATAATTTCGTGAATTTACATGTTATAGCCAATGGTAGGACGACCGAACCGTAACATAAAAACGAACAGACAATGACAATAAAAGAAGCAATTTTAAAAAGTCTTGACGAAATTAACGCCTTGACAACGTATATGGACATTTACAACCATATCGTAAAAAACAACTATTACGACTTCGGGACTGCTAAAACCCCTGCTTCAACAATTTCTGCATTGCTTGGCGACTTTATACGTAACGGTGACACGAGAGTAAAACGCATCAAACAAGACGGTGGCACATATTCATACTACTTGACAAAAAATGAGCAAAATATTGGCATTGAAATTTTAAGCGGTGAGACAGAAACTAAAACAACAAAAGTTGTTAAGGCGGACAAAACAAAATCTTTTGAAGAAAGAGATTTGCATAAGCTTTTGAGTAGTTACTTGAAAAATTCAGGCACTTATTCAAAGACAATTTTTCACGAACAATCAAACGGTAAAGACAATAATCAAATTTGGACACATCCAGATATGGTGGGAATTAAGTTTCTAAATCTACAGACCAAAGCAAGCCAAAATTTTTTAAAATCAATTAATCGTGTTGACACCTTCAAAATGAGTTCATACGAATTGAAAAAGGAAATCAACAGCGACAGCGAACTTAAAAAAGCATTTTTTCAAGCAGTTTCAAATTCAAGTTGGGCAAACTATGGTTATTTAGTTGCTTTTGAGTTTAGCGACAGTTTGAATGAAGAAATGGCAAGATTAAATCAATCGTTTGGAATTGGCATTATCGAACTCAATGCAAATCCATACCAAAGCAAAATACTTTTCCCTGCAACCTTTCGTGAATTGGATTTTAAGACTATTGACAAACTCTGCAAAATGAATAGTGAATTTAACAAGTTCATCGAGCAAACAGAAAAACTTTTAACCCTAACTGATGAACGATATTTCAAATCAATAGAAAAAGAACTTGACGAATTTTGTGATGAATATTTTGCTAACGACACAGAAGTAGAAAAATATTGCAAGGACAAACACATACCATCAGACCAAGAATAAGAATAACAGAAACAACAGAATTTTAGAAAATGGACAGTATTAAATTAAACGACTTATTACGACTTGACAACATTAACAATGTTAAGATTCGTTTCAATTTGATGTTTGCCCAGAATTGGAATCCGATAGAACTTTTTAAAAATGGCGACATTTCAACAATGCTTGCTGGGCAATATTGGAATTACAACAAAAACAAATCATACAAAGCGGGGCAAATAACGGTTGGACTCGTTAAGATAAAGCCAAATGAAGATTTTTGGTTGTTGTTTCATATTGGACAAGTAACTAAGGATTTAAATATACTCAATGGTGTTGGCTACGAATATCAAGACCTATCCGAATACAAAAAATATGTTGGTCGATTAATCGTAAAATTTAAGAACAAAGCACAGACAATGATTCGCAACGCTGAATCGGTAATTGACGATTGTTACGTTTCGCAAATTTTACCCGACACTTTTGACAACGACTTATTTCCTGGTTATGAAAAGGTAAATATTTCTTGGGACGAGTTAAGAAGAGTAATCGAAAAGGAAAATTGGAAAACGGCACTTCAAAACCAAAAAGGTGTTTACCTAATGACCGACATATCAAATGGAAAAATGTATGTTGGTTCCGCCTACGGTGAACATATGATTTTAGGTCGTTGGAGAGCTTATGTAAACAATGGACATGGTGGTAACATTGGACTAAGAGTTTTACCATTTGAACACATACAACAAAATTTCAGATACTCAATTCTCGACATTTACAAATCAACGACTGACGACCAAATCATAATGGACAGAGAAAGTTGGTGGAAAGAAGTTTTACGAAGCAGACAATTTGGATATAATGAGAACTAACGGACGACAACGAACCACTGGCTATAACAGCACCTACCCAAAAGGCGGGATTTCGTGTTCCAAAGACAGTTTTGTGGTTAATGGAACATTGGTTTTTCAAATCAAGTTTTGTGGTAAAAGGCCCGCCCTTCGGGTAGCTGCAAAACGTTAGGCACAATGCTAAGAGACATACTGCAATTTAAAATCAGAATAGGAACAAGATGAATATTACTAAACTAAGAGCCTTCAATTTTAAAAAATTTCAATTCCTAGAAATTGACTTCAAACCAAACACAAATGTTATTGTTGGTGACAACGAATCGGGAAAAAGTTCAATTTTATTAGCAATTGATTTGGTTTTGTCTGGCAGTAGAAGCAAAGTTGAGACCTTAGGTCTTGACAGTTTATTTAATGACGAAATTGTTCAAGACTTTTTTAAAACAAACACCTATGAAACTTTACCTAACCTAACAATTGAATTATACTTTGACAATGCTGATGCGGAATATTGGGGAAGAAACAATTCTTATGTGAAGGACTTTTTTGGTATTAGCTTAATCTGCTCACCTATTGAAGAATCGAGTAAAGATATATCAGAGGTGTTAAAAGAAAAAAATTCCAATTTCCCATTTGAATACTACTCCATTCAATTTATAAAATTTGGCGGAACACCTTACCTGGGATTTAGAAGAGAGTTTAAGCATATTTTGCTTGATAACACTACAATAAATAACGAATATGCAACAAACTCTTACATAAAAACACTTTATAATAGTTCAGTTACAAATTCAGAAAAAAACAAACACTTATTTGAATACAGAAATTATAAAATAAACTTCAGGGAAACTGTTCTGAAAGATTTAAATAATAAAGTGGGCGATGGTAGGTATGCTTTTTCTATCAAAAGCAACACTAAGTCAAACCTCGAGACAGATTTAACTATTACAGAAGAGAATATTGATTTACAAAATAGAGGAAAAGGTAGACAATGTTTTATTAAGACTGAATTTGCTTTGCAAAAGAATGACAATGAACTTGACTTCATCTTACTTGAAGAGCCTGAAAATCATCTAAGTCATATTCATATGCACAATTTAATTTCTAGACTTAACGAGTCGAAAAACAAACAACTTTTTATTGCTACCCATAGTAATATGATTAGTTCTCGCTTAGATTTAAGAAACTCTATACTTCTAAATAGTAACAGCAAAGCTTCAATCGACCTTACAAATTTATCAGAAGACACCGCAAAATTCTTTATTAAAGCACCAGACAACAATGTGCTTGAACTTATTCTTTCTAAAAAAGTCATTCTTGTTGAAGGCGATGCAGAATATATTTTAACTGAAAAATTTTTTGAAATTATTACTGGTAAAAAGCCATATCAGTTAAATGTTCATATTATTTCAGTCGGTGGCACAAGCTTTAAAAGATATATGGAAGTAGCAAATCTACTTGAAATTAAAACTGCAATTATTCGTGATAATGATGGAAATTACGAAAACAATTGTGTGGATAACTACAAAAATCATATAAGCAAATATTCGCAATTATTTTATGAAACAAATAATTCAATAAGCACTTTTGAAATTTCAATCTACCAGCTTAATACGAAAATTTGTGAAGAGTTATTTTCGCCAGGATTGCGAACAAGAACAGTTCAACAACTTATGTTGGACGAGAAAACAGATTGTGCATATGAATTGCTAGAGAAAAAAGGAAATGAATTAGTTGTGCCACAATATATTATAGATTCCATTATATGGCTGACAAAAGACTGATTTTAGCAGTAGCTGGCTCGGGTAAAACTAAGTATCTCATTGACCATTTAAACTTGGACAAGAGATTTCTTATTGTTACATATACCAATACAAGTCTTGACCTTATCAAATCACGGATAATAAAGAAATTTGGATATCTTCCACAAAATATCAAAACGCAAACTTATTTCGAATTTATTTATGGCTTTTGTATAAAGCCCTTTGTTTTATTTAAATATAATTTAAAGGGCATTTATTGGGAGCCTGCACCGGAGTTTACAACTTACCTTGCAAATACTAATCGCAATAAATATTTAACTAAAAACAGATTCTTATATCATAATCGATTAGGGAAGTTTGTAGAAATTGAAAATATAATTGATGATATTAAGGAAAGACTTGAGAAATTCTATGACCACTTCTTTTATGATGAATTTCAAGATTTAGGAGGACACGACTTCAATTTTATTACAAATATTGCTCAAGCAAACATTGACTTTTTATTCGTTGGTGACTTCTTTCAAAACACTTATGTAACAAGCTATGACGGTAAGGTTAACGGAAATCTTTATTCAGATATATATGATTATTGTGGCAAGTTAAAAGCAAATAAAATTCAAATTGATACTGAAACATTAGGAAATAGTTACAGGTGCAGTCCCACAATTTGTTCTTTTATTCGTAATAATTTAGGAATTGCTATTGATTCAAATAGAAAAGATGAAACAAGTATAATTAAAATTGTAGACAGAGAAAATGCTCTTAAAATAATAGAAGATAACAGCATCATTAAATTAGTCTATGACAAGAGTAATGAAAGAAATTATTACGCTAAAAATTGGGGCGAATGTAAAGGTGAGGATGATTATAATGATACTTGCATAATTCTGAACAAGACAACAGCAAAAATATTTTTTAAAGAAAAATTCAATGAACTAAAACCAAGAACGAAAAATAAATTATACGTTGCTTTGTCAAGAACAAGGGGTAACTGCTATTTAATTGAAGATGAACTTATACAATAGAAGCACTGTGCCTAACAGCCGTTTTGCAAAAGCGGGGGTATCGTGCTTCTATGACAGTGAAGTGCTAAATTCAAGCTTTGTGCATCCAATGAAGTTTAGTGCTAAAAATCCCCGCCTTCGCAAAGCGGCAAAACGTTAGCCAAAATCGCTTCGCTCCTCGGAAGTCACTCTATTTCTCCCTACGGTCGAAATATTCGGACTCCACTCGGTTTGGCTAATGTCCTCGACCAAGGTCTTTGTTATCCTTGTCGCTC
>SKGS01000195.1 GCA_007117355.1 Lishizhenia sp.
AGTTGTATTAGTTTCAATGTCTATATTTTCATGTCAACGAGATTATATTTGTCAGTGTGAAACGATAAATGAACTACATAATCCTGATGGTGGACTTACGTCTGTTCACACCGTTCGTGCAAAAGATAAAGAAACAGCAACATCAGACTGTGAAAGTTTAAATGAAAGTTGGGGAACAGTTGAAACAACATGTACAATGATGTAGATAAATCATCCTGACTTTTCAGAGATAAAGTTTATTTTGGAAAACCAATGAACAAATAGGTTTTTGAGAACTTGGCATCAAGTGGATGTATGGACGAATTGCTATATGCCTATAAATTCTTGATGATGAATTACCTACTTATTACCAAGCACAGGGACTTTCTAGTTCAAAATAAAAAATGGTTTTTTACGAAAAATAGATGTGAAACAACCTAAAGAATATTACTTTTTATATCTTTTGCTAAAAATTAGGTGATATTTAATGCTAAACTACTTCTGGATATGTTAGATAGCGTACTTGGTATCCCCCCGACCAACCACATCTTGTCTAGCTTCAAAAACATCCTGACCTTTGTGTTTAAAAAAAGCACTATGAATTTGAAAAAACCAAGAAAATAAAGCGATATTTATCGAATTAAACTGTTGATTACTTTTGTTGAAAAACCTAGTAAAAACAACCCTTTTACCGTATCTTTGAGGTATGGAAAACGAGTTGGGAAATATGACAAAACAAGAGTTAATTAAACAACTTTTACAGCTCAAAAAATCCAACCATAAACTTGAATCATCCAACCAACATAAAGACCTAATTATTGCCAATTTACAGCGCATGCTTTTTGGCTTATAAAAGGAGCGGTTTGTTAGCGAGAATAAAGAACAGTTGGCACTTTTGTTTGAAGAGCTCGCTTCACAAGAAGCTTTGGAAGACGAAACTCTTGTCAAGGAAAAAATCACCTATGAGCGTAAAAAAACATCTAACATCTATTGTAGGTCATCGAGTTTATCGTGATGCTAACATCTCACTGTCATAACATCTTAACATCTTAATGTCTTAAAATCTTAATGTCTAACATCTAACGTCTTACCTCTTAAAACCCTAACATCTTCAAACTTCAATATCCCAAAATCCCAAAATTAACTATATTTGAAATCCAAAAAAAATAGAATGAAATTAAAAGGATTAGAGCCAACTGCGTTGTGGAATCATTTTGAGAACTTAAATGCTGTTCCGCGACCAAGTAAGAAAGAAGAAAAAGTAATTGCCTTTATGGTAGATTTTGGAAAGCAGTTAGGACTTGAAACTTTAACTGATAGCGTTGGGAATATCATTATCAAAAAACCTGCGACACAAGGAATGGAATCGCGCGAAACGGTAATTATGCAATCCCATGTGGATATTGTTCACCAAAAGAACAATGACACTGTTTTTGATTTTGAAAATGAAGGAATCAAAATGCTTGTTGATGGCGATTGGGTGAAGGCTGAAGGAACGACACTTGGTGCAGATAATGGAATTGGTGTTGCCGCGATTATGGCCGTGTTATCTAGTAAAGATATTCCGCACCCTGCAATCGAAGCAATGTTTACCGTTGATGAAGAAACAGGAATGACTGGCGCAAAAGAACTTGACCCAAGTTTTTATGAAGGAACAATTCTTTTGAATTTAGACACGGAAGAAGACGATGAACTGAGTATCGGTTGTGCAGGTGGAATTGATACCAATACAAGCTATAACTACCAAGAAGCTGACCTTCCAGAAGGGAATTGGTTCACCTTTAAAATTGGTGTAAAAGGACTAGTTGGAGGTCATTCAGGTATGGATATTCATCGGGGTAGAGGAAATGCAAATAAATTATTGACTCGATTACTTTTTGAGTGTCCCGTGCGCTTTTGTTTACACAAATTCCAAGGTGGTGGATTGAGAAATGCCATTCCGCGAGAAGCCGAAGCTTACATAAGTGTTTTAGAGGAACAAAAGCAGGAATTATTAAACTTCGTTCAATCGCAGTTTGAAACATATAAAAATGAGTTTTCGCCAGTTGAGCCAAACTTGACAGTATTTGTGGAAGAGGCTCTAGCAAAGCAGAAAATTGTTCCAGAATCAGAATGTAAACGCATGTTACAAACGCTTTATGCTGTTCATAATGGCGTGTTTAAAATGAGTCTCACAATGGATGATTTAGTAGAAACATCCTCGTCTTTGGCACAAGTAAAAATTGCAGAAGGTAGTTTTGAAACAAAATCATTGCAGCGAAGTAGCGTTGAATCAACGAAAAATGATGTTGCCAATGCTATTCGTGCTCCTTTCGAGTTATTCGGTGCAAACGTTGAACAGTCAGGTGATTATCCAGGTTGGGAGCCAAACCCAAATTCTCCGTTGTTGAAATTAATGATAGCGATTTATGAAGAAAATTTCGAAGGTTCGCCAAGGGTTTTGGCGGGTCATGCAGGTTTGGAATGTGGAATTTTAGGTCAACACCTACCAAATGTTGATATGATTTCTTTTGGCCCAACCATTCGCTTTGCACATTCTCCAGACGAGTGTGTGCAGATTAGCTCGGTTCAAAAGTTTTGGGAATACCTGAAAAAAGTACTCGCTTCAATTCCAGAGAAAGTATAGGCTTTCAGGTTTACAGTTAAAAACTGATTAGAATTTTGTTTCAGGTTTTTACATTAACTTTGTTGTTAAAGGGAGTTAGATAATCATCATGGAAGTAAGGATAAATAAGTATTTAAGTGAAGCAGGATTTTGTTCAAGACGAGCTGCAGACAAACTTATTGAAGAGGGAAGGGTAACCATCAATGGAGAAGTTCCAGAGATTGGAACGAAGGTAAAAAACTCTGACTCGGTTGAAGTTGATGGAAAACCTATCAAACCACAAAAAGATGATTTTGTTTATATCGCTCTGAACAAGCCTATTGGAATTGTTTGCACAACGGATACAAGAAGAGAAAAAGATAATATCATTGATTTCATCAATTATCCCAAACGAATTTTCCCTATCGGTCGCTTGGACAAACCTAGTGAAGGGTTAATACTTTTAACCAATGACGGAGATATCGTAAACAAAATTCTAAGAGCCAAAAATAATCACGAAAAAGAATATGTCGTAACAGTTAATCTGCCAATAACTCCCCGATTTATCGAGGAAATGAGTAAGGGCGTTCCTATTTTGGATACAGTAACAAAACCTTGCGTCGTTGAATTTGTGAATAAACATACGTTTAGAATAACCCTGACTCAGGGCTTAAACCGACAAATTAGACGCATGTGTGAACATCTTGGTTATGAAGTCACAAAGTTAAAGCGTATCAGAATAATGAATATAGAATTAGATACGAAATTAGGAGAGTGGCGCTATTTGACAAAGGATGAAATGAAAACGTTAAATCGGTTATTAGAAGATTCCACTAAAGTTTATGAGTAACAAACAATCTCGAAGCAAAAAGTATAAATTAAAAGTTTTGTAATAGCAATGAAGCAAGCTATAGAAATTGAGGATTCTTGGAGAGAAAAACTTTCTACCCTATTTCAAAAACCGTATTTTGAAGAGCTTAGAGAAAAGGTAAGGTTAGCCTACCAAACATCAACCTGTTATCCAAAAGGTAAAGATATTTTTAATGCTTTTAACTATTGCTCTTTTGAAAATACCAAAGTCGTAATAATTGGACAGGACCCGTATCACGGACCAAATCAAGCACATGGTTTATCTTTTTCTGTGCAAAAAGGAATTCCTTTTCCTCCTTCTTTGAGAAATATTTTTTTAGAATTAAAACAAGATTTAAATTGTCCGATTCCTTCGCATGGTGACCTAACAAGTTGGGCAAAGCAAGGTGTTCTTTTGTTAAATGCGACACTAACTGTTGAAGCAGGAAAGGCAGGTTCTCACCAACGTTTTGGATGGGAAAACTTTACTAATGATGTCATAAAAACGATGAGTCAAGAAAAAGATTTTGTCGTTTTTTTACTTTGGGGCGGTTATGCTAGAAAGAAAAAGGTATTTATCGATGAAAGTAAACATGCTATTTTAGAATGTGCTCATCCCTCTCCGCTTTCAGCCAACAGAGGTGGATGGTTTGGAAATAAACATTTTAGCAAAACGAATGATCTTCTTTCTGAAAATGGTATGCAGGTCATAGATTGGCAAATAAGCGATTGACATTTTAACAAAAAGCAGTTTTGTTTACTTCTCCTCATAGCTTCGGCACTAACGTTGCTCGCTATTTCGTCTTCACAAAGTTCCTTTGCTCTTACTTTGGCAAAAAGTAAAAAAGAAAAAAATTCAATTAGTACCCAATAGTAAAATTCTTTTAAAAGTGTTTATTAAAATTATACATTAATTCCACTGTGGTGATATTGGAAAGGCTAATCATTCCATGTAATACTTACACCATTCCTTGACAGACAAATATTAACAGTCACCACGACTTATTGAGATTAAACCTCATTAAAATAATGGTAGAATCATTTTCTTTTATCCCCTTTCATTTTATTCTACATAGATTTAGTATTTTAGCAGCCTTAATTTAAACAGAATATAAAATGCCATATTTATTTACCTCAGAATCCGTTTCTGAAGGACATCCAGATAAGGTAGCGGATCAAATTTCAGATGCGCTTATTGATCATTTTTTAGCATTTGATAAAAATTCTAAAGTAGCTTGTGAAACCTTAGTTACAACAGGTTTGGTTACATTAGCGGGTGAAGTTAAGTCAGAAACATATTTAGACGTTCAAGATATTGCTCGAAAAGTAATTGAAAAAATCGGCTACACAAAAAGTGAGTATCAATTTGATTTTCAATCTTGCGGCGTTATTTCAGCAATTCACGAGCAATCACCAGATATTAATAGAGGAGTAGATCGCGGTGCGCCCGAAGAGCAAGGTGCTGGAGACCAAGGCATGATGTTCGGTTATGCTACTTCTGAGACAGAAGATTATATGCCTCTTGCATTGGATTTATCTCATAGGATTCTTATTGAGTTAGCAGCATTGAGAAGAGAAATGAAAGACAT
>SKGS01000034.1 GCA_007117355.1 Lishizhenia sp.
AAATATGGGTCGAGCGAAGGCAGGAGCGAGCCAGATATACTGTGTTGTGCGAGGGTGAGCGACGTTAGGAGCGAAAGTGCAACGACCCCTTGAGTTCTCTTTTGTGAAAAAAAATCTAATTTCATTTTAGCACTTTTTATCCTTATTTAATTATTCATTGCGGGATGTTGCCAGTAAGTATCTGCAATATCTGGAAGATTGTCAGTTAAAAAATTGTCCCAGTTTATTTTCTCCCAAGTTTCCCTGTTTATTGTTATCATAGCAACTTTACTTAGACTTTCTTTCCCGTATTGATCAACCAATGTTAGATGTGGTTCAACTACTATTCCAGTGACATCTTGACTGATTATAGAAGATAATTCTTTCACTAGATCTACTGTGTCGCTTAAAATTCCTCTACGGGTTAGATTTGTGCTCAAATTATCGCTTGCAATATAATCAATCCAAATTTCACCTTCATTAAGCTCAATTTTTCTTATTTTAGTTTCATGCCCAAGTGCTTTTAATGCTCCGATTTCGATATTTCTTTCTGCGGTTCCTGCTTCTGTTAGATAATCATAAGTTTGAGATTTACCAGCAGTTATTTCATCCCTTTCATTTCTAAATTCTGTATCACTTTGGATAGCAGGAAGAAATATCGCTCCAAATATTGCGACAATAAGTATTACAAAAACAACTGGGACAAATTTTTTAATTTCTGGCTTCTTTTCTAGTAACTTAGTACTTGCCACGGTTCCGATAAGTGCAATGATAAGTCCAGTTAAAAAGTTAAAAACAATCCAAAAAAGAATAAGTAGGGATATAAATAACCCACCAATAATTTTTTGCTGTTTTTCTTTGATCTTCTTTAGATCTGTTGATTGTGTTGTTTGTTCTGTCATAATTTTTTAAATTAGTTAATAAAAAGTGCCAAAATTGTCCTTTTCCTTATTTTTTCATAAAAGAGAATTTCGCACAACGTTTAAGGATATGAGAAGTTGCGACCGTAGGGAGCAATTTGGGTGAGCCCCGAGCCGAGGGGCAAACCTCATATCCGCTGTTATACGCCCCGACGACTGAAAGGAGGAGAGCGCAGCGTGGCTTGAGTTCAAAAAAAAATATTTTTCGTTCTTACTTATCATGATAGGCTTTCCTTAATTCTTATAAATTTGATTTTTTCGTTTTTCTTTTTCCAAGAGGGGCTAGGGGTGAATTGGAAAAAGAAAAACTCCTTATTATAAATTCCAATGTAGCTTTTCATATTCGCTTTGTTCTTTTCTGCTTTTAGGAATAGAAGCATTCCCATTACGAACAAAAAATAGTTCATTTCCTTCATGTTTTATGAAAACCGGCTTTCCACTTTTTAGAATTTTAATAACACATATTTCTTTCTCGTCAACTTTAGGAAATGTAATTTTTATGTATTTTTCAAAATATTCTCCTAAATATTTTTTAATAATTTGTCTAAGATGTAATTCTAGCCCGTCTATATCTTGTTTTGCTAAAGTTTTTAGATCTTTGTCTAACCCCAAAATATTTCCATCATCATCCACTCCAATTATTAAAGTTCCACCATCAGTATTTAAAAATGCAGAAATGGTTTTAGCAACAACATATTCTAATTTTTTATTGATATTACCTTCTCTGATATCAAAACGAAGGGTAGATTTCATTTCAAATTTTTCATTTTCTCCACTTAAAATTAATTCTTTGACTTCATCTTGTTTTTTGTCTTCTTTGTGTTTTAGTTCAATCCTATTTTTTAACTCATTAAAAATTGCTTTTGCTCTTCTTTCTAAAAAGACAAGATAATCATCACTCATAACACCAAAATCATCTAAGTCACTGATTAAATGTGACTTTAAAGACATTGGCAAATCATCATTTTCATCTAAAAAATCTTGAATATAGATTGAAGGTGCTTTTGCTCTGATTTTTCTTTTGTTTAAGTCGGCACCTACCAAAGTAATATTTACAAGGCTGTTTTCATTACCAATATTGTTTTTCTTTAAGTATGCCTTTGGGAAAAAATGATGATAGTTTTTGCTGTTTGCTACTTTTAGCCATGAATTATCCAAAATAACTTTTCCATTATCTTGGAAATCTTTTGGTTCGTGATACGCAAGTAAACATAAAATTGCTTTACAATAACTACTCCCAGCGGAAAAACTTGTTTCAATCAAATCTTTTGGGGAACTCAAGTAAACTTTTACTTCATCATAATTTGGTCTATTGCCTGCCAAAATCTCATCAATCCTTTTTATATCTTGAGCAAGTTTAGATTCGGTTGAACTAGAATACCTGAAAGATAGCGACATTCTCCAGAAAAATTCTTCCAAAAATTTAATTTGTTCTCCTTTCGGTTTTTCTTTTTGAAAATAAAAGAAATATGCAAAAGGAACCAAAAGAGAATCATAAGGTAAAATTGCAGAAACTGGAATACGATAAACAGAACGAAAATAATCAATACTTTCCTTTATAGCAGAAATTACATCATCCCAAATATCAATTATTTTTTGTTTGTCTAATTGTAAAATTACTTTTCTTTTGCATTCTTTATTTTTGCTTAAAATCAGCCCTAAAACACTAAGAATTACAGAGCTTGATATTGTGTCATATTTACTTTCAGATAATTCTTTTACTAATTTCTGAAATCTATCTGCCATATCAAAATTTTGGTCTTCGTCGTAAGTCTTAGCAGACATAATTTCAAAAAGAGTTAGTGTTTGTCCGCCAGTATTTATTCTGGTAAAGACTTCAATAGCTGAATCAATATCTTCTTTACGCAAAACAACTGTTGAAAAGTCATAAGTTGTAAATGTTTCCTTATATTCTTGAATTTTATCGATTTCTTCATTTGAATATTTTTCCCTTAACTCGCTATATTTTGCATTTAATAATTTGTGAAGTGTAATATTTCTATTTTCTGGCTCTTCGGAAACAACAATTTGATCATCATTATTTTCAACATCTCCGTCTAAATCTACATAAATCTCAAAATAGTCTGTAATCTTTTTTTCTCCTTCTTTTTGAATTTTTGCACCTAAATAAGCAGCAAAAAGAGAAGTAATCCTTTGTTGTCCATCTAAAACATATTGAACTTTTTCATCGTCAGATACTGGCGGTATTTCAAGATTTCCAATATTCTTTATATCGTTTAATCTTTCGTTTGTTTCCCATAAAATAAAAGTTCCAATAGGATAGCCTTTTAAGATACTATCGAGTAATTTTGCAGTTTTATCCAAACTCCAAACAAAATTTCTTTGAAATTTAGGAACTTTTATTTGTCCTTTTTGAATTTCAGAGATTAAATCGCTATACTTTTTTGAATCTGGCTTAGGTTGTTTGTTCATTGTATTCCTCATATTTATAAATTAAAAGTTATTATCATTATATAAGTTTTGTCTTTTTAAACAAATAGTTTTCGTAACGGAGTGGAGAAAACACAATATTATCCCCCTCTTTTAATAAAGAAAAAATCAAATTTATTCCCCTTTGAAAGCCTATCATTCCTTATTCTCCGTTAGAAAAATTTTTTTTGAATTGCACATAACGTTTCTTGCTGGTCCGAAGTCCGTAGTGCAACGAAGGATTTTGGACAGCAAGTGTTGTGCGACCCCGTAGGGCTTGGTACATTTTTTATCTCGTGAATTACAATCCAAACCTTATTTTTTAAGCCAAACAAAACAAGATTTTACTTTGTTATTTTATTTAGAAAAGTTTTCAAATCTCTTGCTGTTTTTTCAGTAATTTTTTCATCGAAAATATTTGATAAACTAAACCAATCAAATCCTGCACCCTCTCCTAAAATTAAATCATCTTTTTTTACATCACTAATTACATAAAAGACATAACGATAAGTTTCTAGTTCTTGGTTTAGATAATCATCTAAATTAACTATTTCTTCTAATGATATTTTCAACCCAATTTCTTCAAACAACTCTCTTTGAAAACACTGTTTTGGATTTTCGTTATGTTCATTTAGTCCACCAAAAAAAGCAAGAGCATTTGGATTGAATTTTGTATTCCCATCTCTCTTGTGCAAAAAAACAGAATTAGTCTTTGGATTATACAAGAATCCTCCTGCCCAAAACTTTTCTAAATTATTTTCTGTCATATGTATTTTGTGAGTGAATAAAATCTTGTTTTGTTTCCTGGTTTCAATTCTGACTTTCAATAGTAGAAGAGATAAAAAATGTATGTCGCACAACATACGCCACTGATCCTATCGTTCGAGCTTTGCGAGGATATCGGATAGTGGCAGTTAGGCGACCCGAAGGGCGAGCGATCTAAGGAGCGAGAGTATACAAAAACATCCTTATTTTCCGTTTGCATCCAGAATACCGATTATTCCATTTCAAAATTCACCAAATCTCACTGTCAATTAAATTTAGTCTTGGCTGTAAAAACGACTCAATCTTTCAATTTTTTTATCTCATCAAGTACTATTTTAACATCCTTAAAAATTTTATAGTTATCTAATTCATCGGGATTTACTCGATAAAGAGTTCATTCGTCATTATTTTTCACAACTTCCGACTCTGATTCACTTATCGTTACATACAACATAAAATTTTTTCAAAAATAATCCGATACATGGATAACTCATTTCAATTTTACATCAAGAACCAATCATGTTTCTTCTAGTATTTCTCTTTTGGCATTTTCTATAATTCATTCCCCTTGCTCAATATGTCATCAAATTCGGTTATACCATCACTCTCTTTCTCACTTTTTTTCTGAATATTTAATCAAAAGGAGTTTTCCTCTGTGAAATATTAAACATGATGTTCTTGGGATGATGCTATGACGTTGTTTTTCCATGAGTTGTTTTTTAAAATAATAAAAGCATTCTGGATACAAACAATTTGAATAAATCGTTTTTGTATATTTCGCCTAACGTTTAAGGATATGAGAAGTTGCGACCATCGGGAGCAATTTGGGTTGAGAGCCTGCAAGGCTCGAACCTCATATCCTTTGTTATGTTCCCCGAGCGCAACGCAGTGAAGCGAG
>SKGS01000140.1 GCA_007117355.1 Lishizhenia sp.
AGCAACATCAAAAAATCAAGGTCTATCATTCTTAACCAATGAAAAAGGAGAAAAAGTTAGTTTTGAATCACATTTAGAAAATAATAAAACTGTTGCTTTTTTGGTGATTAGAAACGACTCCGTTCTTTACGAAAATTACTTCAAAGGTTATGATAAAGCATCCATTGTCCCATCTTTTTCAATGGCAAAGTCATTTACTTCTATTTTAATCGGTTGTGCCATAGAGGATGGTCTAATTGATTCAGTTGATGACCCTGTTACAAAATACATTCCATCGATGCAAAAAAATGGATTTGACGAAGTAAAAATTTCACATTTACTTCAGATGACCTCAGGAATAAAATTTAATGAAGGTTATTTCAATCCATTCGGAAAAGTGGCCACCTTTTATTATGGAACAAGATTAAGAAGAGCAACGGAGCGATTAAAACTTTCTGAAAAACCAGGTGAGGCATTTGCTTATCGTAGCGGTAATACACAAATTCTTGGTCATATTTTAGATTTCGTTTTAGGAGAGAAAACAATTACAGCATATTTTCAAGAAAAAATATGGGAGCCGCTAGAAATGGAGTTTGATGCTAGTTGGAGCGTTGACCGCAAAAGAAATGGAATAGAAAAAGCTTTTTGTTGTGTTAATGCTAGAGCTAGAGACTATGCAAAAATTGGCCGTCTTTACCTCAACAATGGTAATTGGAATGGAAAACAAATCGTGCCAGCGGAATGGGTCAAATCTTCTACCAAAGTGGATACTTCAAATGGTAGTGCAAGTTATTACCAATATCAGTGGTGGCTCCCATCTCAAGAGGGTGATTTTATCGCAAACGGCATATTAGGACAATATATTTACGTCAATCCTGATAGAAACTTAATTATCGTTAGATTAGGAAAAAACAACGGAAAAGTGAAGTGGTGGTCTTTTTTTCGTTTTTTAGCAAATGAAGTATATGGCTAATTGATGTTCACTTACAAGTATTTATGGGTTAGAATAAATAAGAAATGATGAGATCTAACTATTTTGTATTATTCTTCTTCGCATTATTAACTGCCTATACTTGTATAGCACAACAAAGTTTCAATAAAGATGTTCGAACAAAAATAAGTGAAAAAAGACTTGAACTATCCACCGAATTTGAATATCAACAATTCAAAGGCATTCCATATAATTATGCAATTGACTCCTACTATGTTTTGAGCAGTATTGAACAAGAACTTTTAGCGATTATTCAAGAAGAGTTTGAAGTTTTTAAATCAATATTCATTTCAAATGATGAATTTACAAGAATGAGCGTCGGTTATAGGTATCAACGAAGCATAGATGATGACTTCTCTTTAAAAAAATTCAGATACACATCCTATGGCAATAAAAACGAGAGAATTTCTTACCATTTAAAAAAATATTTAGTCGATAATAAAGATTACTACATCGATGCTGTTCGAAAAAGTGATCTCCCATTATTTGAACAAGATTTCATTGTGTTTTTTATTGAGCAATTAGAATTTATATTTACATGGTATTTACTCCATCATGATAATGATAAACAGTTTGAAATAATAGAAAAAGGCAAAACTTATGTTGAATCGCACCGAGGTTCTCCTTATGCTAAATACGTAAAAGCATATCACGGGAAATTCATCGAACCAAGCTGGTTTGCGTTAGATTTAAATTTTGGTTTCGGTTCGGGAGGAATAACAAGTGAATTCGGGGAATATTTTTCACGTATTTGGGGGCTAGAACTTGACTTAAAATACTATTTACACTCGACCTTCATTGGTTCAAAAATTAATGGAACATTCAATAAAACGAACAAGGCAGGAGAAATTAATAATTCGTACATCTCTGAAAATAAAAGAGGGATAACATTGTCATTTTTAGACTTATATTTGGGTCGCAGATTTGATATGTTAGGGGCAGTCTCTCTCCTACCCCATGTTGGCTACAGTCTAACTGAATTTGGTATTTATTATGGTGATGAAAATTGGGATGTTTATTACACTTGGGCACCTGCTTATGGTCTTGAAATAAATCTAACTCCAATGGTTCGCTTCAAGCAGCGTACTCATTTTTCTCGTTTTAAACGTAATTTGAATGGCAACTTAGTTTATTTGCGCTTGAACATGATGGTAAATGAAACAGGCCTAGGGAAGATAGACCCTATTCTGAATGGCAGGAGTATTCAAGTTAATTTAGGTTTAGGAGTACACATGAGAGCAACAAAACGAACTGAAATATTCTATTAACCTATAGTTACAGCTAAAAAACAGTTTTGAAAACAAAAAAGCGATTCAATGAGAACCGCATTCATATTATATTTCATAATATTTTAACCATTTACAATAGTTCCAACAGGTTCGCCTTGAATCAGACGTTTTAAATTACCTTCTTTATTCATATTGAAAACTATTATTGGAAGATGATTTTCTTTACAAAGCGTAAAAGCTGTCATATCCATCACGTTTAACGAATTAGAATACACATCATCAAAAGATAGCGTTTCATATTTCGTTGCATCAGGATTTTTCTCTGGATCCTCTGTGAAAATACCGTCCACACGAGTACCTTTTAAAATTACATCAGCATTAATTTCAATTGCTCTTAATGAGGCCGCTGAATCAGTTGTAAAAAACGGATTTCCTGTTCCTGCACCAAAAATTATTACTCTTCCTTTTTCCAAGTGTCTTACAGCCCGGCGACGAACGTAAGGCTCAGCAATCTCTCTCATTTCAATTGCAGACATTAAACGAGAATCTACTCCGGTTGCCTCAAGCGCAGCTTGAAGGGCCATTGCGTTAATCATAGTCGCTAACATTCCCATGTAATCTCCATGCGTTCTGTCCATACCACCTTCTTCCGCTTGAACACCTCTAAAAATATTTCCTCCACCAATAACGATTGCCAATTCAACACCTAAATCGGTTATCTCTTTAATTTGATTAGCGTATAAACCTAAGCGATTATTATCTATTCCAAATTGTTTGTCCCCCATTAGTGCTTCGCCACTTAGTTTGAGGAGTATTCTTTTAAACTTCATAATGCAAAAATATAATTGTGCTTCAAACGGACAAAAAAAAGAGAGTAACAATGTTACTCTCTTCAATTAATTTAGCTCAACGAGAATCGCTTGAATTCTGTTACCGTCAAACCTTTTTCAGCAGATGATAAAAACTGCTCAACAGTTAATTTATTATCCCTAACAAAAGGTTGGCTTAATAATGTATTCTCTTTAAAGAACTTTCCAAGACGACCTTGTGCAATTTTTTCTGCCATCTCTGCTGGCTTTCCTTCTTGAATTGCAAGTTCTTTTCCGATTTCAATTTCTCTATTGATAGTATCTTGATCAATACCGTCTTTATTTAAAGCTAGTGGGTTCATAGCAGCAACTTGCATAGCAACTTGCTTACCTGCATCAACCGCAGCATCTGAAGCCGAATTCAAAGCAACTAAAGTCGCCAATTGATTTCCTGGGTGATTGTATGCCACAACCGCCGACGCCTCCACTTTAGTGTAGTTAGATAGGTCTAACTTCTCACCAATAACTCCAATTTGCTCAGTAATTTTCTCTTCAACAGTTAATTTATCGTCGTACTTAGCCGCTTTCAATTCCTCCAAAGAAGATAAGCCGTTTGCAACTGCAACATCTAATAACGATTGAACAAATTTTCTAAAGTCTTCGTTTTTCGCTACGAAGTCAGTTTCGCAGTTTAATTGAAGAATAAAACCTTTGTTTCCTGCTTCTTGAGCGAAAATAACACCTTCTTTAGCCTCATTATCGCCACGCTTAGCAGCAACTTTTTGACCTTTTTTACGAAGAACATCAATTGCTTGCTCCATGTCTCCGTCTGCTTCAACAAGTGCTTTTTTGCAGTCCATCATACCTGCACCTGTCTTTTTTCTCAATTCATTTACTTGACTAGCTGTGATTGCCATATCTAATGTGTTTGATATTAATTTTCTTTTGTTGCTTTTTCAGCTTCCTCTTCCTTCGCTACCTCTGTTTTCTCAGCAGGCTTCTCGGCTTTTTCGGATGCTTGTTTTTCTTTTGCATTCTTACGCTCTTCTAAACCTTCTTTAATAGCAGAAGTAACATGATCCATAATCAAAGAGATTGATTTCGTAGCATCATCATTCGATGGGATTGGGAAATCAACCAATTTCGGGTTAGAGTTTGTATCAACCATAGCAAAAGTAGGGATATTAAGTCGCTTTGCTTCTTTCAAAGCAATGTGCTCTTTTAGAATATCCACGATAAAAATTGCTGCTGGCTGTCTTGTCATATCCGCAATAGAACCGAAGTTTTTCTCCATTTTATCACGTTGACGAGTTTTGAATAAACGCTCACGTTTGTTAAGTGTTTCCCAAGTACCATCTGTCTTCATTTTATCAATTGAAGCCATTTTTCTAATCGACTTTCTTGTTGTAGCGAAGTTTGTTAACATACCACCTGTCCAACGCTCTGTAACGAATGGCATGTTGATCTCACTAACTTTTTCAGCGATTATGCTTTTTGCTTGTTTTTTAGTAGCAACGAATAAAATCTTTTTTCCAGATTTAGCAATTTGCTTCATTGCTGCACAAGCATGCTCTAAATGAGCTATTGTCTTATTTAAATCAATTACGTGAATACCCTTTTGCTCATCAAATATGTATGGAGCCATTGCAGGATTCCACTTTCTTCTCAAGTGTCCAAAATGAACACCTGCATCTAAAAACTCTTGAAAGTTTGCTTTTTTTGACATTTTAATTTTTTTAATTGTTTACGTTCCTTTAGTAATCAGGCGTTAAGGGTTCTTTCGAAAGGTACTTAACAACTTGGATACTAAACATCCGCCAAAATAATGTAATATATTAACGTTTCGAGAACTGGAATTTCTTACGTGCTTTTGGTTGACCTGGTTTCTTACGCTCAACCATTCTTGGGTCACGAGTAACCAAACCTTCTGCTCTTAGTGCTGGCTTATTCTCTTCATCAATTTTAACCAAAGCTCTAGCAATACCTAAACGGATTGCCTCAGCTTGACCATTGATTCCGCCACCTGCAACATTCACAGTCACGTCATACTTTCCATTTAACTCAGCAACATCAAATGCTTGTAAAACTTTTGCTTGCAAAGTAGCTAAAGGAAAAAACTCCTTATAGTCTCTTTTATTGATAGTGATGTTCCCACTACCTTCTTTAAGATAAACTCTTGCAACAGCAGTTTTTCTTCTTCCTAATGTGTTAATTACTTCCATAATCCTTATTTGAATGTTTCAAGATTAAACGTTTCTGGTTTTTGTGCCTCATGGTTGTGTTCAGCACCAACATAAACCTTAAGGTTTCTGTATAACTGATTTCCCAATTTGTTTTTCGGCAACATACCTTTTACCGCTTTCTCAACAAGACGCTCAGGTCTTTTTTCTAATAATTCTTTAGCTGTTAACGAACGCTGACCTCCAGGATAGCCTGTGTGACGAATATAAACTTTATCCGCCATTTTGTTACCAGTCAAAACAACTTTCTCTGCATTGATAACAATTACGTTATCGCCACAATCAGCATGCGGAGTAAAGTTTGTCTTGTGCTTTCCTCGGATCAACTTCGCTACTTTACTTGCAAGACGACCTAGCGTCTCTCCTTCTGCGTCAACAAGTAACCACTTTTTATTAGCAGTTTCCTTGTTACCAGAAATAGTCTTGTAACTTAATGTATCCACTTTTTAACTTTTTTAAATAAGACAATAATCCCAATTTGGGGCTGCAAAGATATAACTTCTACTTTTTATTAACAAATGCTTTTGATAAAAAAGTAAATATTCTTTGAAAATTAGTGTTTTGTACAAACAACTTGGCATGGTGTACAGTTCAGAGTCATTTAATCAAACACCAAATTCGCGCTTCGTTTTTAAAATAATTTTTGTTTAAATAAAATAGAGGCTTCCTTTCGGATAGCCTCTATTTATTCTTATTATATTCTGCTTTTCAATCAACTAGCTGAAGACTTAACGATTTTTGTGTTTGCTAACTCTTCCTTGAACTCAGGCAACATTTCCAAAACAGTAGCTATGATGCTATTTTTATCAAAGCCTGCGTCTTCGTAAAGTTGTTTTTGCGTTCCATGATGCATATAAATATCAGGGATACCTAAACGTTTTATTGTTGCATTGTACTTATTATCGGCCATGAATTCCAAAATAGCAGAGCCCATACCTCCCATCAAACAACCATCCTCAACAGTAATAACTTTATCAAATTTTGAGAAAACTTCATGTAGTAGATTTTCGTCTAATGGCTTTACAAATCGCATATCATAATGAGCTACGGATGCGCCTTGTGCGTTTAATTCGCTAATTGCTTCTTGAGTAAAATTACCTGGATGTCCAATAGTAAGTATAGCCAAGTCTTCTCCATTTGTTAACTTTCTACCTTCACCAACTTTAATTTCTTTCATTGGCGTTTTCCATTCTGTCATAACACCAGCCCCTCTTGGATAGCGAATGCAAAATGGCCCCATGTTCTCTTTTTGAGCAGTAAACATTAAATTTCTAAGTTCTGATTCATTCATAGGTGCTGAAACCACCATGTTTGGAATACATCTCATGTAAGCCAAATCGTAAGCACCATGATGCGTTGCTCCATCAGCTCCAGCAAAACCAGCTCGATCTAAACAAAACACTACATTCAAATTTTGTAATGCGACATCGTGTAGTACTTGATCGAAAGCTCGCTGCATAAAGGAAGAATAAATATTACAAAACGGCACCATTCCTTGGGTAGCTAATCCAGCAGAAAAAGTTACTGCATGTTGTTCTGCAATCCCTACATCAAAAGCCCTCTCAGGCATAGCTTTCATCATAATGTTTAACGAAGAGCCAGTAGGCATCGCCGGGGTAATCCCCATTATTTTGTCATTTTTTTCAGCCAATTCTACGATAGTATGACCAAAAACATCTTGATACTTTGGAGGCTGCGGTGAACTCGGAACAATTTTTACAATTTCCCCAGTTTCTTTGTTAAAGACACCTGGTGCATGCCACTTTGTTGGATTTCCTTCTTCAGAAAATTTATAGCCCTTGCCCTTTTTAGTAATACAATGTAATATTTTTGGGCCTGGGATATCTTTTAAGTCAGCCAAAATTTTAGCTAAACCAACAACATCATGACCGTCAACTGGACCAAAGTATCTAAAATTAAGGGATTCGAATAAGTTGCTTTGTTTTAATAAACTGCCTTTTAAAGCGGAAGAAACTTTACTCACGACTGAACGCGCATCTGGACCAAATTTGGATAATTTCCCTAATAAAGTCCATACCTCATCTTTAACCTTATTATAGGTATGCGAAGTAGTAATATCAGTCAAATATTCTTTAAGTGCTCCAACGTTTGGATCAATTGACATGCAATTGTCGTTCAGAATCACTAACAAATTGGCGTCTTTTTCAAAACCAGCATGATTTAATCCTTCAAAAGCCAAACCAGCTGTCATCGCTCCATCTCCAATAACTGCAATGTGCTGTCTGGATTTTTCACCTTTAAAATTATTTGCAACAGCCATTCCTAAAGCCGCAGAAATTGAGGTTGATGAATGTCCTACACCAAAAGTGTCGTACTCACTTTCACTACGCTTTGGAAAACCACTTATTCCACCTTTTAATCTATTGGTATGAAAAACCGCTCTTCTACCAGTCAGAATTTTATGTCCATAAGCCTGATGTCCAACATCCCAAACCAACTGGTCGTAAGGCGTTTGGAAAACATAATGAAGAGCAACAGTAAGTTCTACAACTCCGAGGCTTGCTCCAAAATGCGAATTTCCAATTTCAGAAATTACATCAATTATATATTGGCGCAATTCATTAGAAACTTGGGGTAATTGTTCTTCAGTTAATTTCCTTAAATCTTCTGGGATTAGGATGTTCTGAAGTAGTGGACCAGCTTTATAATTTGACATTTCAATTAATTCTTAATTGCAAAAATACGTTTATATATCATAAATTACAACAAGAAACATAGTGTTTTGTTCTGTAAATGCCTTTTGAAGTTCAATGCAAATACAAGAAACAAATCTTTTCCGACTCAAAAACCCAAGCTCATTCCTATTGCGAACACTAGCTTTTAGTTCATATTTATTGTCCGTTCTCTCGCAGCCATTCAACTACCTCTTTCATTCCTGCTGATGCTTTTTTGGGAATTAGAAAAACATTTTTTCCTTTAATAGGAAGATTAAGTTCATTTGCTTTGGGGTCAATTACGAAAAGCTTGCAGTTTTGTTGGATATAAAAAGGTATTTCAGCTGCTGGAAACACCAACAAAGAGGTTCCGACAATGATACAAATATCAGCTTGCTCTGCGGCATTTTTAGCTGATAAAAGAAAGTCTTGATTTAAAGCTTCACCAAACCATACAATATGAGGTCTGAGCTGACTACCCAATTCACATTTATCACCTGCATTTAAATCTCCCTCCCAATTATAAATTAAACTTTTGTCACTAGTTGATCGCACTTTTTTAAGTTCTCCATGTAAATGCACAACCTTGGTAGAGCCAGCTCTTTCATGCAAATCATCAACATTTTGTGTGACTACATCAACATGATAATTCTTTTCAAGACCGGCTATAGCAATGTGCGCTTCATTAGGAAAGACTTCGTTTAATTGTCTTCTTCGTTGATTGTAAAAATCAAGTACGAGTTTTTGATTTCTATTCCAAGCTTCAGGAGTTGCCACATCTTCAATCCTATGATTTTCCCAAAGTCCATCATAATCACGAAAGGTTTTAACACCACTTTCTGCGGAAACTCCTGCGCCTGAAAAAACTAAAATCCTTTTTGACATTATTTCATTCTAGTCGTAGTAATCACAGCGTTGTTCATCGCTGGCACTAACTGCTCCAATTTTTGGAAATTATTATTTTCGTTATTTACCCAAATAGTTGTTTTTTCATTTTCATTTTCCAAATCAACTAGTTCAATTAATCGGTAAGCAACATCATCAATAGTATCTTCTCCAGCGAGTTTAACTCGAATTGGTTTCATCTTCATACTCATGATATCCAAAGAGTTTACTATTAATCCTTCTTCTGGAATATCTAATCCAGCTACAATATTCTCATAACCTGGTCCAGATGGAAGAAAAGCTCCTTCGAACGAAATAGTATTCTCTTTCCCTTCCATATCAACAACAACCTCATCAGCACCGAAATTAATTGAAATAACAGAGCCTTGCTGTGAAACTTTTCTTGATAATGGTCTGTAAGACTCATTGTATATTACTTCATCCTCAGATTCACCCATAGCACTTGATGAAACATCTTTCACCATTATTTCACCATCACCAATGAAAGAAACTGTACGTTTTACTTGCATAGGAATTTTCTGATCACCGACTTTTATTTCTGTTTTGAAAACATATTTATTTTCTCCCAAAGAAACATTAGCTAACGGCAGAGATTCTGAAATTTCAACATCTCCTAAAGCATTGTAAACTACTGTAGATATATCTACGCGCATCTCCTCCAGTCTTTCTGAAACATCGTCTGGCATGTCCTCTTGAAATCTCCCTCCTAAAATTGGAGCTAGGAAACGTTCTATTTCCGCAAACATTGCCATATTATTTACTGGTTTTCTGAATCCATGACCTTCATCATCTGCAAGAATATAACTTACTTCATGCCCATTATCTCTTAAAGCAATAACAATTTGATCTGCTTCAGCTTTTTTAACCCTCGGATCATTCGCTCCTTGAATAACTAATAATGGCTTTGTGATTTTATCAGCACTAAACAATGGACTTGCTTCACGAATACGCTGCTGACCTTCCTCTGTATCTGGGTCACCAACCATTCCATGAAGAAACGCTCTTCCTGCTTCCCAATATGCAGGAACACTTTCTAATAAGGTAAATATATTTGATGGCCCAACTATATCAACCCCACAAGCGTACAATTCAGGCGTAAATGCAAGTCCTGCAAGTGTTGCGTAACCACCGTAACTTCCTCCCATAATACATACTTTATCAGGGTTAGCAATTCCTTCACTAATTAAATGTTTTACACCCCAAGTGATATCATCTTGCATTAATTTACCCCATTCTAAATCTCCAGCATTCATAAACGCTTTTCCATATCCTCCACTTGCTCTAAAATTCGGTTGAAGAACAGCGTAACCTCTATTCGCTAAGAACTGAGCAAAAGGATTGTACCCCCAATAATCTCTTGGTCCTTTTGGCCCTCCATGCACAACAACAACAACTGGTAAGTTTTGAGGGTCAAGACCTACTGGAAGCGTAAGATAGCCTGGTATTTCTAATCCATCACTACTTGCATAACGAATTGGCTGCATTGGAGCAAGATGCTCTTCTACCTCTTTAAGGTCTGGGCGTGGAGTATATTGATGAATTAGTTCTTTTGATTCTGCATCAAAGAACCATGATTCAGCTGCATATTTATCACCACTAACAGCAATCAAAAACTTGCTGTAATCATTTGTTGAACTTGTAAAACTAACTTCTCTACCTGAGAATTCATTTTTCAAAAAGTTGTATAACTCTTCTCTTTCTTTATCTTGAAAGTAATAACGTGTTTTGTCATCTGTGTAAGAAGTTGAGATAACTTTTCTGGTGTTGCGATTCATTGAAAGTCCTCCAAAATCAACTCGATTTTCAGGATCTGATTCGATTAATTCTTTTTCACCAGTTTCTGGATCCATTAAGAATAAAGTAGAAAGGTCTAAATCACCAGCATTAGAAACCAAATAAAACTTTGAATTATCCTCATTCCAAGCTGCTGCATAAGCTGTTTCATTTACTGTAGTTTCATAAATCGGAACTAATTCGTTACCTTTCTTATAAAGCATCACTGTATTTCCTTGTTCATCAGTTTTGCTTAACAAACGAAGTTGGTCATCCCAATCAAAATCATAACCTGTAACTCTATCATTATTTTCATAAAGTAATGTTAGTTCACCTGTAGAAATTTTAAGCTCGTATAAGTCATGCCAAGCTTTATCTCTATCGTTTAATCCAATCATAAATAAGTCTGGATTTATTTCACTACCGTGATAAAGTTGTGCAGTTACATCTTCCAATGGAGTCAAGTTTCTTGATTCTGGAACGCCAGTCTCTTCATCTGCTTCTCCTGCTGGATCGACTGCAAAAACATTCATATTTTCATCGCCGTCATTATCCTTAACATATATAATGTACTTGCCGTCATTAGTCCAAAAGTAACCATATAAAGGTCGTGGACTATCTGTCAAAGGTGTAGCATCCTCAAACGGAGCATCAAATGGTTTCACCCAGATATTCATAATATCATTATATTCTTTTAAGAAAGAAATATACTTTCCATCTGGACTTAGTTGACCTCCAGAAATTTCTGGATTACCAAAAAATAAGGCCCTATCAATTAAAGGTATTGTCATTTCTTGAGATTTTTTTTCATTTGTGGAACAAGAAGCCAAAAGACTTGCGATGAAAATAAATAGTAAAAAAGCGTTGTTTTTCATTGTGGTTGTTTTTATCATGTGTTGTTCAAAAATAATTGATTTTCAGAGATGAAATGTGGATTTGTTAAAATAATCCACAATAAATTATGTAAATGTTTACTTTTTAAATGCAAGGATAGTTTTTTCAATGATGGAAACACATTCTAGCAATTGTTCTTCGGTCATTACCAAAGGTGGGGCAAAACGTATAATATTTCCATGTGTTGGTTTTGCTAACAGTCCATTGTCTTTTAATGCTACACACAAATTCCAAGCGGTCTCGCTATCTGGAGAATCATTTACAATAATTGCATTTAGCATTCCTTTTCCTCGCACACTAACAACTAAATCTGTTTTTTCGATGATTCTGTTCATTTCATTTCTGAATAACTCACCCAATTTACGGGCGTTCAAGGAAAGTTTTTCGTCTTTTACTACATCGAGCGCCGCAATTGCTACTTTTGCAGCCACAGGGTTTCCTCCAAAAGTAGAACCATGTTGACCTGGCTTAATAACCTCCATAATTTCATTATCTGCTAAAACCGCAGAAACTGGATATGCGCCACCAGAGAGTGCTTTTCCTAAAATCAGAACATCTGGTCTAGTGTAAGTAGGTTGTTGCTCACAATGTTTTTCACAAGAGCAATTACCACAAACAGCCAATAAACTGCCTGTTCTAGCAATTCCAGTTTGTACCTCATCTGCAATAAAAAGTACATTTTTGGCTTTGCATAGCGCTTGACATTTTGAAATATAATCTTCCGATGGAGTAAAAACACCCGCTTCTCCTTGTATTGGTTCTGCCAGAAAACCAGCTACATTTTCTTCCTCCAAAGCTTTTTCAAGAGCTTCGACATCGTCATAAGGTATGCGAATAAACCCTGGAGTAAAAGGACCAAAGTTTTTTCTTGCTGTTTCATCGTTAGAAAAAGAAACTATGGTTGTCGTTCTACCATGAAAATTATTTTCACAAACTATAATTTTTGCTTCATTTTCTGCAATTCCTTTCTTTTCGTAGGCCCATTTTCTGCAAAGTTTAATAGCTGTTTCTACAGCTTCTGCACCAGTATTCATAGGGAGCACTTTATCAAAATCAAAGTACTCTGTAATATATTTTTCATAAGGACCCAATGCATCATTATAAAATGCTCTGGAAGTTAAAGTTAATGTTTGCGCTTGCTCCGTCATTGCGGATACTATTCTTGGATGACAATGCCCTTGATTTACTGCACTATATGCAGAAAGAAAATCAAAATACTTTTTCCCTTCTGCATCCCAAACATAAACCCCTTCACCTTTCGCAAGAACTACTGGCAAAGGGTGGTAATTATGCGCACCATGTTTATCTTCTAATTGAATTAAATGTTCTGAACTTAAATTCTCTACCATTAAATTTATTTTTTTAAGTAACCAATACGATTTACAAGAAATCCATTCCTCGTTTCAGGAGAGAAATCATCCAAAGCAAAAGTAGTATTTTTAGAGAAATAATTTGATTATTCCAACAAAAGATAAATGAAATAGTAGAATTAAAGGGATAGCATATCAAAGTTATGTCTTGAATCGGATGTTTTATTGTTTTTGAAAATGAAAAATAAATTAGAATGCAAGTTGTTTGATTTTTTTTTGTAAATTTGTAGCACGTTCATAATTTTATAGATACTTATAAAGAAAGGTGGAGGGACAGGCCCTATGAAACCTTGGCAACCTTTCGGTTTTTCAACTGATTTCGGTGCCAATTCCTTTCTCGTTTATCGAGAAGAGATAAGTAGTGGAGCTATTAACAAAATTCCCTTTCATTTTTTCTTTATAAATATCGGTCTTCTACTCCACTCAACCCTCTTTTCCGATGACTGAGCGGAGCCGAAGGAAATGGAAAACCGGAGTCGAAGGCGGCATAAATCTAAGCCTGAGATTGAAAAAATGAAGAAATGAAAAAAGACATTCGAGAATTAGTAAAAAACAGAATCTTAGTGCTAGATGGCGCTATGGGAACGATGATTCAGCGCCACAAGTTAGAAGAGGAAGACTTTCGAAAAGGTTGGTTTGAAGACCACATTCAGCCCTTGAAAGGAAACAATGACTTACTTTCGTTAACACGTCCTGATATTATCAAAGAAATTCACCGAGAATATTTTGCAGCTGGTGCAGATATTGCCGAGACTAATACCTTTTCGGGAACAACCATCGCTCAAGCGGATTATGGATTGGAAAAAGCCGTGTACGACATCAATTATCATTCGGCTAAAATTGCCAAAGCAGTTGCTGATGAATTTACGGAAAAGGAACCGGATAAACCGAGGTATGTTGCGGGGTCTATAGGACCAACCAACCGAACGGCTTCTATATCTCCCGATGTGAACGATCCAGGCTTTCGTGCTATTACTTTTGATGAATTGGTTGAGGCATACTCCCAACAAGTAAAGGCGTTAATAGATGGTGGAGTAGATTTATTGTTGGTGGAAACTGTTTTTGATACACTCAATGCAAAAGCAGCACTTTTTGCCATCGACCAAGTGCAGGACGAATTGGGAACGGATTTGCCCATCATGGTATCGGGAACAATCACAGATGCTTCCGGTCGAACATTAACCGGACAAACAACCGAAGCGTTTTTGATTTCTGTTTCTCACATGCCCTTGTTTAGCGTAGGGTTAAATTGTGCTTTGGGTGCTTCTGCATTGCGACCGTATCTACAAATCTTAAACAGCAAGGCGCCATTTAATGTGAGTGCACACCCCAACGCAGGATTGCCCAACGAGTTTGGTGAATACGATGAAACCCCTGAAATGATGGGCGAACAGATTGAGGAGTTCTTGCAAGAAGGCTTGGTGAATGTGATTGGTGGTTGTTGTGGAACTACGCCAGAGCATATTAAAGTGATTGCTGATTTGGCAAAGAAGTATGAAGTTAGAAAGGTGAATGGATAATGTGGACTAGAAATACATATAGAAATTATCCTCCCCCCTGCCCCCCTCCAAAGGGGGAAAATTTCGGTTACACTAAAACAAATGAATATTTAATACGAATAACTATCCTCTCAGATAAAATACTGTTGTCTTTTAACGGGTGTTTCGTCTCCCCCTTTGGAGGGGGATTAAGGGGGAGGACATTTGCATAAAAAGTTTACAATCATGACCCAAAATAAAACATACCCCCCATTAAAACTCTCTGGTCTCGAACCTTTAATTGTCACTCCTGAATCCAACTTCGTGAATGTTGGTGAGCGCACCAATGTTACTGGTTCTGCGAAGTTTTTGCGCTTGATCAAGGAAGATAATTACGAAGAAGCGTTGAGTGTTGCCTTGGAGCAAGTTCAAGGTGGAGCACAAATCATTGATGTCAACATGGACGAAGGGATGATTGATGGCAAGGAAGCGATGGTGAAGTTCCTCAACTTGATTGCATCCGAACCTGAAATCTCACGTGTCCCGGTGATGATTGATTCTTCGAAATGGGAAATTATTGAAGCCGGACTCAAATGCATTCAAGGAAAAGGGGTGGTGAATTCAATTTCATTGAAAGAAGGAGAAGCACAATTTATTGAATACGCCAAGAAAATCAAGCGTTATGGAGCGGCTGTCATTGTGATGGCTTTCGATGAAGACGGTCAGGCGGATAATTACGAGCGACGCATAGAAATTTGCAAGCGCTCGTATGATATTTTGGTGAATGTGGTGAAGTTTCCGCCGCAAGACATCATTTTCGACCCGAATATTTTCCCGGTTGCAACGGGAATGGAAGAACACCGCAATAACGCTGTGGATTTCTTCCGTGCAACCAAATGGATTCGGGAAAATTTGCCTGGAGCGCACGTTTCCGGTGGGGTTTCCAATGTTTCGTTTTCATTCCGTGGAAACAATCCTGTGCGTGAAGCGATGCATTCCGCATTCTTGTACCATGCCATTAAAAACGGGATGGACATGGGGATAGTGAACCCTTCTATGTTGGAGGTCTATAACGATATCGACAAAGAATTATTGGAATATGTGGAGGATGTTTTGTTGAACCGACGAGATGATGCGACAGAACGTTTATTGGAGTATGCCGAAAGTTTCAAAGGTGAAGGCAAGAAAAAAGAAGTTGATTTAAAATGGCGTGAACTCCCGATTAATGAGCGTCTAGCACATGCCTTAGTGAAAGGTATCGTAGAATTTATCGATGAAGATACCGAAGAATGTCGCCAGCAATTTGAGCGACCAATCGAAGTCATTGAAGGTCCGCTAATGGACGGAATGAACGTCGTTGGAGATTTGTTCGGAAGCGGAAAGATGTTTTTGCCTCAGGTGGTAAAATCGGCTCGGGTGATGAAAAAAGCGGTGGCTTATCTTTTACCATTTATAGAAGCCGACAAAAGAGAAGGCGATAAACCCAACGGAAAAATTTTGATGGCTACGGTAAAGGGCGACGTCCATGACATCGGTAAAAACATCGTTGGGGTAGTATTGGGTTGTAACAATTACGATGTCATTGATATGGGAGTGATGGTGCCGGCGGATAAAATCATTGCTAAAGCGATAGAAGAAAAGGTTGACGTTATCGGTTTAAGTGGCTTGATTACACCTTCTTTAGACGAAATGGTGACCATGGCAAAAGAGATGCAACGTGCAGGATTGAAAATTCCGCTATTGATTGGGGGCGCAACGACTTCACGCGTGCATACAGCCGTAAAAATTGAACAGCATTATCAAAACGATCAAACGGTACACGTACTTGACGCTTCCCGCTCAGTGACTGTAGTAGAAAGTTTATTAGGCCCTAAAAAGGAAAATTTTGTCGCAAGCATTAAAGAAGAGTACCAAAAACTACGTGAACACCACGAAAAAAGTAGAAGTGCAAAAACGTATTTAAAATTAGCCGAAGCCCGCAGTAATAAATTCCCAATCGAATTTAAGCAAGAAGACATTACTACGCCTAAGGTGTTAGGAACAAAAACATTTGTAAATTATGATTTAGCGGAATTAGTAGATTATATGGACTGGACACCCTTCTTCCAAACATGGGAGTTAGCGGGACGTTTTCCGAATATTTTGACGGATGAAGTAGTGGGAGAAGCAGCGACTAAGCTGTATGAAGATGCTAAGAAGATGTTACAAAAAATCATCGATGAGCAATGGTTGGAAGCACGAGCTGTTATTGGGCTATTCCCTGCAAATTCAGTGAACGATGATGATATTGAAATCTACACTGATGAGTCGCGCACAGAAGTACTTTCGGTTCAACACGCCATGCGTCAACAATTGAAAAAAGCAGCTAACGCTTCAAATATGGCCTTGTCCGACTTCATCGCACCAAAAGAAAGCGGCATCAAGGATTATATAGGCGGTTTTGTTGTTACTACTGGTTTAGGAATTGATGCGCACATCAAACGTTTTGAAGAGGACCACGACGATTACAATTCGATTATGCTTAAAGCCCTCGCCGATCGTTTGGCAGAAGCATTTGCAGAACGCATGCACGAAAGGGTTAGAAAAGAGTTTTGGGGATATGCCAACGATGAAGTGTTAGACAATGAAGCACTAATTAAAG
>SKGS01000027.1 GCA_007117355.1 Lishizhenia sp.
CATATAGCTCATGGCGAATTAAGGCTTGACATCGAATTTTTTGTATATTTACGAAGTTAGTTACTAAGTTGAACATTAAACGCATCTTAACCTCGCCACAAGCCATATGCACGGGACGTTACAAGCAATCCCCCTACCATGCCGAGCCGGTTGAGTAGTGAGGCTAACGGGAAGTTTTGCCAATTATAAAAAAGAAGAAAATAATGTGTATTATCACAAAACATAAACAAATGAAAAACAGTATTTTATAAAAACGTTAGTCAGAAGCCTAGATAGAGAACGACCGTAACACGACAAAACAGACTTCCAAAATCGAACTTTGACATCTTGACCAAATTACCAGTAAAGTTTATCTCGACAAACAAATTCCCTGTATTAAGACCATTGAGAAACGAATAACTCGACACGCAAGCCGACACAATGTTTTTTATTTTTTTCCCAACGCACTTTTTTAAAAACAAATAAGCGAAGCGATTCACAAGCACTACTTAAAGACAAATTAAAGAAGCGAGTAATTTTAAGCCAGCCCGCATTTGGCACATTTGGTTTTGCCCGACACACAAACCGACCCTTAGCAAAACCAAAAGAGCCAAATATTACCTATCAACCAAAAAAAATCAATATGATATCTTACTAACAAACTCTTTTTTAACCCAACGAGCAAATACTTCTGCTGAATTTACTCCGTGACGATCTGATGATTCACCAGGATTAACTTCGACAATAAACTCGGGTGTGGCATCTATTGTGTAGTATTTACTACCTAATTTATTTAGCATCTTGACAGCTTCTTGAACAACTTTCGGTATTTTGTTGTGTCTATGATAAATGTTACCATTGAACACCCAATAGCGTTCTTCCTCTTTGATTATTTTTTGGCTATCCAAATATTTTCTGATACAATACTTACCTTCAAATGGATACTCATTATACAACTTTAGCATTTCTGCAAATGAGGTCTGAGGCCAAATAGATTTTCCTTCTTCAATATGCTCTAATGCTTTTGTGTCCTTTTTAATAAAACACTTAGCCCACCCCCTTTTATTAATTTCTGCAATAACACTTTCATCTAAATCATCCGAAAAAAAAGTTTCAATGGTTAACTCTTCTATGTAGGGATAGTATTTTGAAAGGTACAAATAATCAATGCAATGTTCTGGTTTATTAATAAAGCGTGAATCTTTTGGATAATCTTCTTTTTGTCTGATTGTAGTGCCTCGATACATTAACCTTGTGGCATCAGCCAACGGGTTTATACCAACCAAAATTCCTGCATCTTTCATAGCGTTTGCTTCTTCTTTAAAATACGAATGAATTTCATTGGTATTTTCTTTGTCAGAAGCGTAAACTATTTGAAACATATTTTGATTCATATCCTAAGTTTTAATTATACCACCTCTTACTAAACTATCTATCCATACTGCAATGCCTAGCAGCGGCTCTATTTGCATATAGGTTTCTTTTTTATTATCCAACAAATCAATTGCCATTAGCTCTTTTACTTTTTCTTTGTTGAAGAACTTAATTTGGGTTAAATCATAGGTTTGCTCAAAGAGTAAGGGCAATTTAGGCATTACTTCTTGAACACCTGAAATCACAAAACCCCAAAAATCAGAATGATAGGTGTAGTTAACTAACTCTCTTGGAAGAAAGTCTTTGAAAAATTGCCTTGCCCAGACCTTGGGTATATCTTCTTTTTGTCCAAGCCTTAGGTTATAAATCAACTCTGAAATACATTCATCAGCATAAAAGGGAACTAACTCAATTCCCTGTGGAGTATATACTAAGTCTTGTAACCACCCTTGATAATAGGTGTGTGGCATCCACTTTAAATCTATAGGATTGTCTTCTATCCTTTCCCCAAACACGTTATCACCTCCTTGACCGGTTAACAAAACTTCTATATCCAATTCTTTTGCTTTTTGTGCCATAATATAGTCCGGTCCAAATGTTCTTATATATTCTTCGGGATATTGATGAGGAGGAACTTTATCAATATGAGAGTATGGCAAGCAAGTTTCGTAATCAATCAAAATGGTTTCCTCTGCCCATACAGATAATAAATTTTGAATGTGGCTTTCAGTTCTAAACTCAAAGCGTTTGTTAGCTAATCCAATTAGTTTGAATGGAATTTTAAAATAGTGGAGCAACCCTATAATAATACTCGAATCTAAACCACCACTTAGCTGTACACCCAATTGTTTACCTTCAAAATGTTTAAAAAAACGCAGGGCTTCTTCTAAAAACAAATCAATATTAGCGTCAACTCTTTTTGGAATAAATATAGGGTCATAAGGCATTTGTTTTACTTCATCCCAAAGCATCCCACTATGCATTAAATGAAAATCCTTCAAAACAGGTTTGTAACGGGTTCTATCAACTCCTTCAATTAAAGCGGCATCTAATAAATTCTCAGGGGCTATATTTTTCCAAATTCCCTCCTTTAGTGACTCCCAAATAGAATCATACTTCAAACCATTTTGAGTACTTCTAAAGTGAATACTTGTTTGATTTATTAATGATTCCATAGGTTATTTATTATACATTACTGCAACTGGTTGGTAACAAATCCATATATCATCGAATGGGTCAGGTTGTTTCCCATCTTCTAATATCCAAGCGTGCATTGCTTTACTAGGTAGGAAAACACCTATAAAAAGCCCTCCATCTTTCTTGAAGGTTTTTGAAGTGCAAGCAGCAAATAAAGACCTTGGTAAACATAAATTTTGTTGTTCTCCTGGATATAATTTTCTGTAAAAAAGAATTGCTTCCTCTGTTGTGTTGAAAATAGAAAAACGAAAGTTTGCTAATAACCTAACAAATAAAAAAGACCTCAAACAAAGAAATGTAAACAGTTTCGCTAAGAGCTTTGTGTAAAATGGTGTTTTTGGAGATATATCTTTATTTGAAATTTCAGTGGATGGTTTAAGTAAATATGGATTAACTACCTGATTATATACGGTTTCTATTTTAATAGGTGTTTTATCTCTAAATTTCTTGTAAGTATTATATTCCAATAAAAAACCAAATATTTTATGAATACGATAAATCTTGCCCTTGTAATCGGTAGAAAACAGAATGATATTCATAATTATCAGCAGATATCATTACAGGCTGAGCCTCCTGACCAAATAATGTGTATTCGATTAGGATAAACAATCCATATTTCAATTTGTGGAAATTCAATGAGTACTTTCTGATATTTATTTTTTAATTGATTTATCTTTCTGTCATTGTCATTTGGAGAAAACAGTATTAAAATACCACATTGATATCTTAAACTGCTATTCGTGTAAAACAATAGTTTTGATATATCTTTATAGATTAGTTCATTATTTTTGCTTAGCGGTTTTATCTCAAAAGCAAATATCTGTCTGTTTTTATTTTCGTATTCGTGTAAAAGTAAATCTGGTGTTCTACTGAAATGATTATCAACTAGATTAAAGTTTTTAAATGAAAAGAAGTAATTTTGAAAAAATAAATTTTTGATTAATTCACTAGGTACACGAAATGGTCTCTTAGGTGTTTCAGCAGTTACATCGATATTTAATTTTAGTTTTCTTAGCTGGTGATAAAGTTCATAAGTAAAATCTCTTTCATTTCTCTGTAAATAAATTACATCGATAGATTTTAAAGCCTTAATTAGTTCTTTTTTGTAGTCAATCATTTTGTTAAAAAAATAAAAAGGAGGTCTAAAAGAACGACCTCCTTAAGAGTTTTAAGTTAATTCAAACTAGTTAACGTTTGATTGTGATTCTCTCCAATGCTTGTAAGTTGAACTTGTGTCAGCTTGTCCACCACTTTTGTTACCTTTGATAGCTGTATGGCTAGCGTGTACTTTTGCTCCTGTAAGGAACTCTACTGTTTTGAAAATTACTTTTTTCATTTTAATTAGAAATTATATTTTTCTCTACTCTTTTCAGGATTTTCGAGTTACTCCTATGAACCTCAAATTAAACTAATCGAAATTGAAATACAATTTTTTTTTGCACACACTTTGTTCCTATTAATTACATTTTGTAAATTTGTAGCGGCAAAAACAGAAAACAATGAAACAAATCGATACAAACGCATTACTCACCACTATTGGACATAACTTACACACTATTAGAAATGCACGTAAAGAGACACTACAAGCAGTTGCTGCTGAGATTGGTATCACACACCCCATTATCAGCAAGATAGAAAACGGCAGGTATCCGAATATTCAATTGAATTTATTAATCAAATTGTGCAACCATTATAAGGTTACACTGCAACAAATATTAGGTCTGGAAGTGGCTAATATTTTTCAACTCACACAACACAATAAAGATGGAAGCCAAAAATTAATTGGTCAGGAGCTTTCGTCAGGATATGATTTGTATATCCAGCAGTTGATCAGTGAAAACAAATTTTTGAAGGAGCAAAATCAGCAGTTTTTGGATAAACTTGTAGTCGTAAAGTAAACCAATGCCCGAACAACAAAACATAGAATACAAACAAAGTTGGCACGATGACTTCCTGAAATGGGTATGCGGTTTTGCCAATGCACAAGGCGGAGTAATATTTATCGGCAAAGACGATAAAGGAAATGTGGTTGATGTTACTAATTATAAAAAGTTGATGGATGATATTCCGAATAAAATCCGCAACACAATGGGTATTACCGTTGAAGTAAATTTGCACGAAGAAAATGGAATTCAATTTATAGAGATAATCACACCGCCCTACTCTGTGCCCATTTCGCTTAGAGGAAGGTATTACTACCGAAGTGGAAGCACCAAACAAGAATTGACGGGAGCCTCGTTAAATGAATTTCTATTAAAGAAATCGGGTAAGACTTGGGATGATGTAATCGAGCCACGAGCAAACTTTGATGATATTGACGAAAAAGCAGTAAATACATTTTTGAA
>SKGS01000241.1 GCA_007117355.1 Lishizhenia sp.
AGGGTGTGGTATAATTCGCTAAGGATTATTCGTCTTAATAACCTAACATTTTCCCATAAATCCTTAGCGGACGAGCAAGGCGTGGTATAAACCGCTAAGGATTATGCGTCTTAATGTCTTAAAATCTTAACATCTTAATGTCTTAACATTCCCCCAAAAAAACCTACCAAATAACGCTAATTTCTTCTTCTGTATTTCGCATTGGGTCACCTTCTTGTACATTAAATGCCTCAAAAAACTCAGGGCTATTCATTAAAGGACCATTTACACGATACATGCCAGGGCTGTGAGGGTCAGTTGCTAAACGCTTAGAGAGTTCTTCAGGTGTATAGCTTATTTTCCAAAGTTGTGCGTAAGCTAAGAAAAAGCGTTGTGATGGAGTGAAGCTATTTACAAGTTCACCTGACTTGTATTCGTCGGTCATTGCGTAGGCATGATAAGCCATCGTAACACCACCAAGGTCTGCAATGTTTTCTCCCATGGTTAATTGCGCATTCACACATTTATTATCTTGTGTACAGAAGCTTTCGTATGTAGCTCCAAGCTTTCCTGTTCTTTCTTCAAATCGTTTTCTATCTTCTTCTGTCCACCAATTTGTAAATGAACCATCTGCAGCAAATTTACTTCCCATGTCGTCAAAGCCATGTGTGAATTCATGACCAATCACCATTCCTATGCCTCCATAATTTACAGCATCTTCGGCATTTATATCAAAGAATGGCGACTGCATAATTCCAGCTGGAAAAGCGATAATATTCAATAGCGGATGGTAATAAGCATTTACCATGTGAGCAGGCATTCCCCATTCTGATCTATCAACAGGTTGTCCTAGTTTATCCAAATTTTCTTGAATAGAAAAACGGTTACAATTATCTACATTTTGGATATAACTTTCTTGAGATATTTCTAGCCCTGATAAATCTTTCCACTCATCTGGATAACCAAGTTTTCTGCCGATAGCATCCAATTTATTTAAGGCTTCCACTTTTGTTTCATCGCTCATCCAATCTAAATTGGTCAGACGTTCTCTGTACACAATTAATAGATTATCTACCATTTCATTCACTTTATCTTTTGCCTCTGGAGAAAAATGTTGCTCTACAAATGCTTTTCCTAATGCTTCTCTCACAGCATTATTGGTCATTTCGTTAATTGCTCTCTCTTCAATTGGTTTCATTTCTTTGGTTCCTGATAGCTTCGTTTTGTAGAAATCAAAATGACTTTGTACAGACTTTTCGTCGAGGTGTTTAGCATAATGGTTATATGTTCTCCACATTAAATAACTCGCTATCTCTTCTCTTGAAAGGCTGTTAATGAGATTGTTAAATGTTTTTATATACTCAGACTGACCTACAACAATTGTATCTAAATCAGTGATTCCTCTATTTGTAAGATAATCTGCAAGTTGAAAATTTGTAACACTTTTGTCTAAATCGTTAAAACCAGTTGGATTGTAAGTGTTCTCAGGAATTCTCAACTCTGCTGGTCGCATCATAGAAGAAGCGAGTTTGTTTTCTACTTCAAAAGCAGTATTAACGTGTAATGAAGCGTCATCTGGAGAACTCCCATTTAGTTCAAAAATCTGCTGCATATGTTTTTTATATGCATCTATGATTTCCTTTTTTTCCTCAGAAGTTTCATCATAGTAATCTCTATTTGGAAGACCTATACCAGCTTGTGAAATATAGGCAACGTGTCTATCAACGTCTTTTAAGTCTTGCCCAATTCGGAAGCTAAAAAAAGCATTAATGCCTCTGCTGTGTAAATCAGCTAAAACCTTTACAAGATTATTTTTATCCGAAAAGTTATTCTTAAAATACGCTTCAATTTCGTCTAAAAAGGATATTTTTTCCTTATTTCTTGCTTCCATATTGATATAAGAAGCATAGTAATCACCGATGAGCTGTTCAGTTGAACCTTTTGGTGCATTTGATTCTTTTGCAGCTTCTAAAATGGCAGTTAATTTAACCTTGTTTTCTTGGTCCAATTCATTAAAACTACCCCAACGTGATTCCGACGCAGGAATAGGATTATTTTGAATCCAGCTGCCATTGGCGAATTGAAAAAAGTCATCCTGCGGTCGCACAGAACGATCTAAAAACGTTGTGTCAATGGAATATAATTCCCTTGATTCACTCCTTTTTTCTCCATTTTCTGAAGTATCAGAGCACGCTACTAAACTTAGTAATGCAATTCCACACGATGCTAAACCTATTCTTTTCATCTACTATTACTTTTGTTTCGGTGGACAATATACGAAATTTGTTTGAAATCGGGTGGCAGTAAAAAACAACCTTAACCTGAGTTATTCACGCTGTCGAATTCCAAAAACACTAATAAAAAAAGCAAAAGGAATAATTCCTGCTTGAATTTCCAAAAATGATTCGACTAATAAGGAAAAAAGGAGCAAACTAATAATCAAAGGCTTTTCGAAAGAATAGTTGTTAATTATTTTATTCTTGATAGCCAAAGAAGAAATGAAAATAAACACTAGCGAAAGCGAACCAAGAATTCCTAATGCGAGTTGAGTATTTAAGAATTGACTGTGAGCATTCAGGTTTGCTTCTGCGACTCCTGTATAGCCTTTTTCTATATTTCTCTGTTTTAAAGCATCTTTTATGTCTCCTGTACCAACTCCAGAAATAGGATTTTCTTTAATTAGTTCAATTGCTGTTTCCCACATTAAAATTCTCGAAACATTAGATTCAGTTGAAGTAACATCTATCTCTTTAGGTTTACTGAAAGTTTCGATAGTTCCTTTAAATCGATTTCCAACAGATGGAGTAAAATAAAAAATAGATGCGATTATTGCAGTTCCTGAGACAAAAACAGACAAGCCCAAAAGGTAACTTTTAGTTTTCCAAATCCAATTAAATAACACAGCAAAAATGACGATGACCATACCGAGAAGCATAATTTTTGAGCCAAGCAAAATAATGGTAACGATAAAAAGAACTATCGGAAATAAATACAACAATTTGAAACGTTTTGCATTTAACCACTCTTGGAGTAAAAAAAGCAATGCAATATTCAAATAAGCTGACCAATAACTTCTATGCATCCAATGCGCTAAATATTTGTCACGCATCATCCAAAGTTTTCCGTTCTCGAGATAGTTTATTGTAGCAACTGTGAAAGCGATAAGTATAGAAGCTAAAGCACCATAGATAAATGCTTTTTTAAAATTTCGCCATGATACCTGAATAGGAAAAATGATAAAAAGTATAGGGAAAATGATAAAGGAAGCTTTCATTCCAATATCCATAAAAGCAAAAGATGTATTAGTCGTGTTCCACAAACCTATCCAATGAGCCACAAAAAAAGCGGCTAGATAAATCATTGGGTTTTTCCAAGTCAATTTTTCACTAATTGCTGATTTATTTATTGCTTTATATTTTAGCAGTAACTCAAGGGCAATTAAAATAATTCCAAATCCATACCATTTGGGATTTATTGGAATAAGGAAAGCAAAGACCAAAACAGTCCAATATTGCTTCTTAAACTGAATGTTTTTGATTTTGCTCATAAAATAGTTACTTTAATTTGAACACTTTCAAAAATCCCCAATAACAAATATGAAACAATGATCTTGGAATAGAAAGCTTTTCGATTTCTCGATATAAGTACCAATGGTATTTAACAAGTTCCATTTTATTGCGCGATAATGAATTACTTCTTATTCGATAGTACATTAATACTTCGTCTAATCCATGAGCATATGGAATAACTTTCAACATTTTAAGCCATAGGGCGTCATCGTTACGTTTTCGAATATTTGGCACAAAAAACTTACCTGTTTTACTTGCGTTATACATTACAGTGGAATTTCCAATTGGGCAACTTAATAAAACACCATTGTAACCTACTTTTTTTGGGGCTTTAATCTTTTTATTCAGTTTGTTGCCTTTTTCATCGATTTGCTCGTAGCTTGTATATGAAAAAACAACATCTTTATCCTGCATAAATTTAAGTTGTTTTTCTAATTTATCAGTTGACCACAAGTCATCACTATCGAGAAAAGCTATATATTCTCCTTGGGCAAGTTCTATACTCTTATTTCTAGCCATGGCAGCACCCTGATTTTCATTTTGGACTACTAATTTAATGCGTTGGTCTTGCAGTGTAAAACCTTTAATGACATCACGAGAGTTATCCGTACTGCAGTCATCGGTTATTATCATTTCCCAATTGGAATATGTTTGTTTCAAAACAGATTCTATGGTTTCGGCAATATATACAGCGCAGTTATAAGAAGGTGTTATTATGGATATCAGAGGCTTCATTTGTTCGAGTGTATATCTTCGTAAAAATCCATCAATTTCTTTGCTTCATTTTCCCAAGAGTATTTTTTCACATTTTCCTGTGAAGCCAAAGCTAGTTTTTGATATAGACCTTTATCTTCAATCAATAGATTTATTTGTTGACCTAGCAATTCAGGTTTCTTTGGTTCAATCATCAACATACTTTTATCAAAAAAGGGCTTCCAATATTCAAAATTACTAATTATGGTTGGTATTCCCGCCGCCATATATTCAAAACCTTTCGTTGGAAGACTTGTAAGGTAATTTTTTTCAGGATGCAAGACAGATAAAGCAATATAAGACTCAGCTAGTAATACAAGCGCCTCATTCATCGGTTTAAATCCTAAATAGTTTACCCTATCCCAGTTTGGTGATTGACGGCACTCATTTTCAAACTCCGATGAACTAAATGAACCAATTAAAACCAGCGTGTAATCTTTGGGTACGTATTGCATGGCATCGATATAGTCTTTAACTCCTCTCACTTTTGATAAAGAACCAAGGTAAAGAATTTGTTTTTTTCGGGTTTCAATCGGTTGAACAAGCTTTTCTA
>SKGS01000116.1 GCA_007117355.1 Lishizhenia sp.
AAGAGATAGAAGAAGAAAATAAATTACAAGAAGAAAAAAATAATCAACTTAAAATTGAAAATAAAAATAGAAGAGACCGTAAGTATAAAGAGCTTGTAAAAAGAAAACTCCTTGAGAAAGAGCGTAAGTTAGAGTTAGAGGCAGAAGCTATTAAAGAGCTTGAAAGGGAAGGTAAGTTATCAAAAGACTATACTTTGAGTCATGAAAGAAAATCTATACCTAGTCATATTAAGCAAGCTGTTTGGAAAAGAGATAAACAGAAATGCGTTAGTTGCGGTAGCCAACAAAACTTAGAGTTTGATCATATTATACCAGTTTCAACTGGAGGGAGTAATAATTTGAAAAATATCCAACTTCTATGCTTTTCTTGCAATCGAACTAAAAGTAATAAGATTATGTGATCAATAGAAGAAGATTGTTGTCTCGCATACCATTGATGGTTCAACTAAAAAACTCTTATTCTATAGAACTAGATCCTCCAACCATTACCCATAGATACTATATGAAAAGCGAAAAAAGAGTGAAATAAACTTCAATACATTTCATAAAAGCTATGGTATATCGAATATTTAGCAGTATCTTTGACGCAAATAAGAGCAGAACGTTCATTGATAATCATGTAATACCAAGAAATAACCCAGTGGGCTATTCGTGGGACTTAGTTAAACACTAAGTTTAATTACTTGATATAGAGACGCAAAGATAAGTGACGGTTAGTCCCGTCCAGACCGCCACCCGTCTTTGACGGAAAACTTACGCCCATATGGCTGTGGGATTAGAAAACCCTAAGATGTATCAATGTCTTAGGGTTTTTGTTTTGTAATTAATTTTATCTAAAAAAAAGTTGCTGCATTTGTTGTTAAAATTAATTCAGTACACTCTTCCAAAAGCCAAGGACTTTAAATCTTGTTCTGATTTAGATATCTTATATTTTTTTGCAATCCCTTTCCAGTTTCTTACAGCTGATTTTACTTCCTCAATTATTTCTAATGCTCGATTTTGCTTAATTCGAAAATAGGAGCAAACTGATAAAGCCAACGCTAAGTCAAGTAAGTTATCATCTTCTGATATATTCAAATGTCCTGCGCCGCCCTGAGCGACTGAGCCGAAGGGAGCGAGTTAGTCGAAGGAAGCTTGCTAAATTGAAGTATAAAGAAAATCAAAGAATTTAAATTAGTAAATTCTAATCGACTAGTTGATGAAAATTTTGTTCTTTGAAATAAGAACTTGACATCTTTTAAAACCAATTGTTTTATAATTTTCAGTTTAATAACGCTGTCTAAAACCCATCAAATGCTCCCAAACCAAAAAGCGCAAAGTCATATTTTACAGGGTCTTCATTATCAAACGCTCGTAAGTGAGTCATCAACTCTTCTAGCGCTTTCCAATCATTTTGTTTTCTTGTTAATAAACCGAGTTTTCTTGCAACATTACCTGTATGAACATCTAAAGGAAGCATTAATTCAGAAGGAGAAATAGATTTCCAAATACCAAAATCTACGCCTTGTTTGTCTTGACGAACCATCCATCTCAAAAACATATTTATCCTTTTCGCTGCTGAATTTTTCAAAGGATTGGATAGGTGCTTTTCACTTCTTGTTTGATGTTCTACTTCAAGCATTGTTGAACGAAAATTTACAATTCTTCCTTTGGCTCCAACAAATTCAGTATTTGGCGAAAAGATTTTTTCTAAGGAATTGTGCTTTTTATAGAAGTTGTTTAAAGAACGAAAAAAGAAATCTAAATCATCTGCATTGAACGTTCTATGAACAAATCCAGAATTAAGAACAGCGCCGTTTTTGTAGTTTTTTACAAAAGAGTAGGGGGAGTGCTCCATGATTTCAACTAGTCTATTACCATTGGTAATTATAGATTTTCTATTCCCCCAAGCTATGGTTGCTATCAATAAACCAATAATTTCAATGTCTCTTGGATTTTGAAATTGATGCACGACTTGAATTGGGTCAGTAGCGATAAAATCTTGATGATTAAATTCTTCTGCCTTAGCATCAAGCAAAGCTTTTACCTCTCTTGTTTGGCTAGGAGATAATTTTCCCATCTGACATCGTTAATTTTCTATCTGAGATTGAGGCAAGTTTCTGATTATGTGTCACAATTACAAACGTTTGACCAAAGTTAGCTCTTAAATCAAAAAAGAGCTGATGCAATTCTTCCGCATTTTTAGTATCCAAGTTTCCAGAGGGTTCGTCAGCTAAAATAACTTTTGGACTATTGATAAGTGCTCTAGCAACCGCAACTCTTTGTTGTTCACCACCTGATAATTGATACGGTTTATGATGTTCTCGGTTATGAAGGTTTAAAAACGAAAATAATTCTACCGCTTTTTTCTCGGCTTCTTCTTTTTTTGTTCCTTTTATAAGTGCAGGCAAGATAACATTTTCAAGTGCATTAAACTCTGGAAGCAATTGATGAAACTGAAAAACAAACCCTATCGCTGTATTCCTAAAGTGCGCTAGTTTTTTTTCAGAAAGTTGAAATGGTTCAATACCATCGAGTTGATACCTTCCCGATGTTGGTTGTTCTAAAGTGCCTAAAATTTGAAGCAAAGTAGTTTTTCCAGCACCTGATGCACCAACAATAGATATTAATTCACTTTCAGCAATAGATAGGGAAACATCTTTTAACACCGTTAGTTCACCGTAGGTTTTTGTAATATTTTCAACTTCAATCATGGTGCTAATTTATAAACTATCTGGAGCAAACCACCCATAAATTGGACGATTTTTAAAATTAGATGGATGTAAAACCATACTTTGGTCATTCATATCTATTCCATTCAATATAAGCACAAAATTCCATCCATCAGCAGTAGTGTAAAGCTGTTTGTAAAAACTACCTTCTGTAAACTTAATGATTGTATTAGCATCCGTTCTTCCTTCAAATGCCAAGGTGTCAACAACCGCAGGACTCCAACGCAAAATATTTTCTGAAGTAAGCTGTTTATTTTCTTTTGGATAGTCTAAGCTATCAGGAAAAAATGGACCGACCATATCTCCATTATTGCGTCCAAGAAAGAATTTATCCCTTGTTTTGATCGTGCTTTGAATAAATCGTATTTCTATTATGGAATGACTTGCACTTTGACAACAAGGATAACTGTGCAAAAATAACAGCAGCTCTTTTGTTCTCGGATGTCTTTTAAAAGCCACAAGTTCACCTTCTTCGGAATATATTTTACGTGCTTCCCGATCCGATTTATTATTAATTTTAAAAATTTCTAAAGCCTCTTTACTGTCACTTTCAAAAGCTTTGCCGTTAAATATCAAAACCTTTTCACCACTAGATTGAAAAGTTACAAAATGCCAAAAAGATTGAACTTTATTCCAATAGTCATCAAAATCGGCATCCGAAAAATTTCCTAGTGCATTAGCTTCGTGGAAGGTCAGGTTATTCTTCAAAATCGAAAAAACAATTGCTTTAATTTCTTCTGAAGATTCAAGAACTTGCGATACATCTGTTTCCCCGCCATTAACAAAATTAAGAACAGGTATTTCTTTCATACTTGGCTTTGCCCAAATAGAAGAACAAAATAGTAGTATCGAACAAATTGAAAGTATTTTCATATAATTATTTAATATTAGACTTGATTCGCGGTGTTTTTTGTACCTGCTGGAAGATATTTCGTTTTAATCCTTAGCGGATAAGTAGGGCGTGGTATAAACCGCTAAGGATTATAAGCCTCTAACTTCTAATATCTTTTGTAGGTCATCAAGTTTATCGAGATGCTAATGTCTTAAAATTCCATTCCCCCCTCAATAATATTTTAATACTCCACTGCGTTACAATTAAAATCACTCGGTCTCCATCACCTCAATCACTCTAACGTCTAACGTCTAATGTCTTAAAATCTTAAAATCCTAACATCTCACTCATTATCCACCTCAGTCGTACCTTTATCAACCGTAGTAACTAATTCCGTTTTTTCTTCATTCAAGTCTAATTGAATTTTATCTCCTTCTTTGATGGAAGCATTAATGATTTGTTCAGCTAATGGGTCTTCTACGTATTTCTGAATTGCACGTTTCAATGGACGAGCACCAAATTTTTCATCATAACCTTTATCTACAATAAAATCTTTAGCAGCATCGCTCATACTAATCGTATATCCTAAACCGTGAATTCTCGCATATAACTGGTCTAATTCTAAGTCAATGATTTTATGAATACTTTCTCTAGTGAGTGGCTTGAATAATATCATATCATCAATACGGTTCAAGAATTCAGGAGAGAAAGCCTTTCTCAAAGCATTTTGAATTACCGCTTTTTGGTCATCTTCCGAAGCAGCCTGTCTTGCGGCAGTTCCAAATCCAACGCCTGTTCCGAAATCTTGCAATTGACGTGCTCCAATATTGGAAGTCATGATGATAATGGTATTTTTGAAATCAATTTTTCTACCTAATCCATCTGTCATGTGACCATCATCTAGCGCTTGCAACAATAAGTTAAATACATCTGGATGGGCTTTTTCTATCTCATCTAATAAAATGATAGAATATGGTTTCCTTCTAACTTTTTCTGTAAGCTGTCCACCTTCTTCATAACCAACGTAACCCGGAGGCGCACCAACCAAACGAGAAATAGAAAACTTCTCCATGTACTCAGACATATCTACTCGAATTAGCGAATCCTCTGTATCGAATAAATATCGAGCCAATACTTTTGCTAACTGTGTTTTACCTACACCTGTTGGCCCTAAAAAGAAAAATGAACCAATTGGCTTGTTTGGGTCTTTTAGTCCAGCTCTGTTTCGTTGAATAGCTTTAACAACCTTTTGAACAGCATCGTCTTGACCTATAACTTTGTCTGTCATTTC
>SKGS01000032.1 GCA_007117355.1 Lishizhenia sp.
TATATTTGAAAATAAGATTGACACAATCACCATGAAGACAATCAAAATTATTCCTTTTCCCTACCTTTGTTCTAAAAAGCATGTTCAATTTCGAAAACACATATAGTGCCCTTTCAACTAAATTATTCTCCAAAGTATTACCCACTCCTGTCACTGAACCCTCATTAGTTTGTTGGAATGAAGATTTAGCGAATAAATTAGGTTTAGACCATACAGCATACAATAAGCAAACGCTCGCAAATTTATTTTCTGGCAATCAACAATTTGAGAATTCAATTCCTATAGCACAAGCCTATGCAGGCCATCAATTTGGACACTTTAATATTCTTGGAGATGGTAGGACGATATTACTTGGTGAACATGTAAAGGATAATAACCGCTTTGATATTCAGCTTAAAGGTTCTGGTCCTACGCCATATTCTCGCAGAGGTGACGGAAGAGGAACACTTTCCTCCATGCTAAGAGAATACCTCATGAGTGAAGCAATTTATTCTCTAGGAATTGCTACCTCTAGAAGTTTAACTGTCGTTGAAACGAAAGAAATCATTCAACGGCAGCGAACAGAACATAGTGCCATTTTAACAAGAGTAAATAGCAGCCACCTAAGAGTAGGAACTTTTGAATACGCTCGCTATTTAGACGATGAACAAGTGCTATCCGAATTATTGAATTATGCAATAAAGCGGCACTACCCTACTCTTCTAGCAAAAGAAAACCCTGCACTTGCATTTGTTGAAACTGTAATGAATCAACAAATTGACCTCATCGTAGATTGGATGCGCGTAGGTTTTATTCATGGGGTGATGAATACCGATAATTGCACTATTTCGGGAGAAACAATCGACTATGGCCCTTGTGCATTCATGAATGCTTACGACCCAAAAACTGTTTTTAGTTCGATTGACACACAAGGCCGTTATGCTTTTGGAAATCAGCCAGCGATTGTTCAATGGAACATGAGTTGTTTAGCTGGTGCGCTTCTTCCTTTGATTCACGAAAAAGAATCCGTGGCAATAGATTTAGCACAACAATTATTAAATAAATTTCCTGAACTGTTCAAAGCGAAATACGAAACGATGTTAAGTCATAAATTAGGTTTTGAAAAAGCTGATCAGTCGATTGTTACCTTTGCTAAAACGTTTTTAAATTTCTTAGCGACTCATAAACTAGATTACACCAATGCTTTTCTTGCTTTAGAAAATGAAAAGTTAATCGATGCATTACATTTAAATGAAGATTTTAACCATTGGAGAAAGAAACTAAACGAATTGAGAAACGAACACAAGGTGGATGAAGATGCTGCTCACGATTTGATGCAAAAAAATAATCCGTCTTTTATCCCTAGAAATCATTTAGTTGAAGAGGCTTTAAATGAAGCTTCATTTAAAAAAGATATGACCTTGTTTAACGAACTTTTAGCCATTTTAAAGCGACCTTATGAAAGATCTGAATTTAACTCAAAGTACCAAACAGCTCCAAGCAACTTTGATAGTGGTTATCAGACTTTTTGTGGGACATAACTTTAAAAACATTTAATTAGGCTTTATTAACCATTAAATGTTAATATAGAGATAATCGAATTCGTTTTAGAAAAATCTATGTTCTATCTTTGTAGATTGATTAAATGCGCAACGTTATTTAATCTTATTCGTATTATATATAGTGAAGAACTTTTTATACATATATGTTTTTTTCTTTAGTACTCAACTTTTTTCTCAGTTGGTGACTACAAGTGGTATGTCTCCACTTAATTTAATACAAAATGTATTAGTTGGCGAAGGTGTTTCTGTTACCAATATTTCATACACTGGATCTACAAATGCAATAGGAAGATTTAATGGTGCAAATACTAGTTTAGGATTTGACGATGGTTTAATAATTACAACTGGTACTATCCACGACAACTCAGATGGGCCTCACGGCCCGAATGACAAACCAAATGCTGGGTTAGATAATGGCTCAAGTGGATTTGGTATGTTAAACAACATTGTTAACCAACCAACATACAATGCTGCTATTTTGGAATTTGATTTTATTCCGCAATCTGATACGGTTAGATTTGATTATATTTTTGCTTCTGAAGAGTATCCTGAATGGGTGGGAGGACAGTTTAACGATGTTTTCGCCTTCTTTATTTCTGGACCAGGAATCCCAGGAGGGGTTCAAAACATGGCAATCATTCCAGGCACTAACCAAGCTGTAACAATAAACAATGTAAACAATGGAGCAAATAACACTGGTCCTTGTAACAATTGCTCATATTACGTAAACAATGGTACTGGTAATAATCCACCTTTCAATCAAAGTCCGTTTTATATACAGTACGATGGTTTTACAAAACCCATGCAAGCCATGTCTCCTGTACAATGTGGTGAAACCTATCATTTAACAATTGCAATAGCCGATGTAGGTGACGCGTTATTTGATTCAGGAATTTTTCTTGCAGCTAATAGCTTTTCTAGTTTACAAAATGTAAATGCAGAATACGAATTATCAGGCAATCCTTTTGGAGATAACAAAACGATGTCTCAAGAATGTTCTTCTGCACAAGTAAAAGTGACACGGACAGGAGATTTATCAGAGCCTTTTTCCGTTCCTGTTGTAAAGTCAGGAGAAGCTGTTGATGGGATAGACTATACTGGTGTTCCCGATGTAATAAATTTTAATGCTAATCAATCAGTTTATTATTTTGATTTTCATATTTTGAACAATCCAAACTTAACAGAGCAAGCAGATTTAATTCTTGACTTTATGTTCTTAGATCCTTGTGATAATGAAATTTCCAAAACGCTCGAATTCATCATTCAACCAATTTTTGATCTAGAAGTTGAAATAGAATTTGAACCTATAGTTTGTGCAGGTCAAGATGTAAGTTTAACTACTAACACTTTTGGTGGTGGCGGAAATTACTTTTATCAATGGAGCACAGGAGAAATAACCCCATCCATTATTGTCAATCCTATGCTAACTGAAACATATATTGTGGCTGTTACAGATACTTGTCTAAACACCACCATAGTTGATTCTGTAGAAGTGGAAGTGCCGATTTACGATGAACTCATTTTAGGAATAACAGGCAATATTGTTGAAACTTGTCCATATGTTTCCAACTTGTTACTTGTAGAGGCTCTTGGCGGCGCTGGAAATTATAATTACAATTGGAGTGATAATTTTGGAAATACTTATGGTTCATACCCTGATATAGCTGTTGAACCAAACAGAACTACAACATATACGGTCGAGGTTACTGATCTTTGCTCAGAAACCACATCCGCTAGCACAACCATAACTGTTTTAAGTCCGCCATTAGAGCTTTCAATACCTTCAAATAATACTATTTGCCCATTTGACTCTGTTGAGATAGAAGTAAACGCTACTGGTGGATATGGTAACTATTATTACTATTGGCATCATGATGGTGTAACAGATTCAATTACAACTGTTGCACCTAAAGAAACAACAACCTACACAGTGGAAGTAAGCGATGATTGCCAAACATTTATGCGTGAAGCATCCACTACCATAAATGTTCAAAAACCAGACGCTCATTTCCAAGCAATTACTAATCCGAAGTTCACTGGACTGCCTATAACTTTTCAAAATTTAACTACTAATGGATTACATTATTCCTGGGACTTTGGAGATGGAAATCATTCAACGATGACTCATCCTAACAATGTCTTTTATGAGCCTGGGCAATATTTTATTGAAATGATTGCAGAGGACGAAATTGGATGTAAAGACACCACCAATAATATAATAAAAATAGTGGAGGAGGTGTATGTTTATGTTCCAAATGCTTTTACACCAAATGGAGATAGACACAACAATTATTTCGAAGTAAGTACAGTAAATATTGTAGCGTTTGATATTGTTATTTTTAATAGATGGGGTGAGTTGCTATTTGAATCAAAAGACGCAGCATTCAAATGGGATGGAACCTACCAAGGAGTTATGGTGCCTGATGGGATTTATCCTTGGAAAATTGAATACAAAACAGTTAATGGAGATGTAGAGCAAATCAGTGGCTCAGTTACACTTTTAAAATAATTTCCAAACCATAGATAAAAACTAAACTTTGGGCTGCAAAAAAAAATCACCCATTGAATTTCTGTTTTTTTATTGTTCAATTTTAAAGATTAGACTAAAGGTTTTAATTCATTTTCTAAAGAAAATCTTGCACGTAATTTCCGCTTTTAAACAAAAAAAGAGGTGCTATTTCTAACACCCTCTTTTACGATTTAAAGTTTTTGACTTTACTAATCACATTTCTTTGTGAGTTTAGTTTGGAAATTAATTTGAACATCTGGCCACAACTTCGATTCTGTGTCTCCATTTTCAATATCCGTATGAAGGCCTTCACATTCTTTATTTAAAGCCGCTAAACCTACAGATGCATTCCAATTGTTGACATCAATTGACGTGCTATACTTGAACGTATCGTCTTCTAAAGAATATTCTCCTTCCACATCATTTGTGATTTCATTCATAGTGATAGCGAGTACTGCTTTACCATCATCACCCAATGAAACAACTTTACCTGTTAACATATCCGTAGAACTCAAACTTCCAAAAAAGAAATTACGAATCTTTTCATTTCTACTCGGGTCATTCGTTTCAATGCTGCTGATTGGAATTGAAAAAGATAAGGAGCTAATAATCTCTCTTGGGTTATTGGAAGTTAATGTTCCATCCACATCAAGTTTAGTGAAAGAGCCGTCCACTCCTGCTTTTCTTAAAAACTTATAAGCTGTCCAAGCAACCTCAGTTTGAACAGGGTTAAAAGAGTAAAGACAGTTTTGTATTTTTTGTGCTGGTTGTGCAGATTCCTCCGCTACTTCTTCACCACCACAACTTGTCAATAGCAATCCTCCGAAAAGGATGTTCATAATAATTATTTTCTTCATCATTAATTGTTTTATCACGAAATTAGTAATTTTAATAAATCGAATGAGTAAGATTGACAAAACTTTACGCTAATTGTTGTTTTAGAATACAATAGATAGAATTCTAAAACCGAATATCATTCAATTAAAGACACTCAATTATTCCAACTAAAATAAACCTCCTATCTTTGCAATATGTTAATTGAAATTGACGATAAAGTTATTGCGGCAGATGTACTTGAAAAAAAGTTCGTTTGCGACCTTAACGCTTGTAAAGGTGCTTGTTGCGTTCAAGGTGACGCAGGTGCGCCATTACAATTGGAGGAAATAGACATTTTAGAAGATGTTTTTGAAAAAGTCAAGCCTTATTTGACAGAAGAAGGAATTGAAGTAATTGAAAAATCTGGTGTTTTTTATATGGATATTGAAAATACTCCTGTAACAACATTGGTGGAAAACGGCACATGCGCTTTTGCTTATTTCGACGAAAGCGGAAAGGCTCTTTGTGGCATCGAAAAAGCACATTTGGAAAAAAAGATTGATTGGAAAAAACCAATTTCTTGTGAGTTGTTTCCAATTAGAGTGAAGGAATACAAGCGATTCACTGCACTAAATTATGAAAAAATAGATATTTGTGAGCCAGCTTGTTCGTGTGGTGATGCTTTACAAGTACCTATGTATCGTTTTTTAAAAAATGGAATCATCCGAGCTTTCGGAGAGGACTTTTTTAAAGACTTAGAAATTGTAGCAAGAGAACTATCTAATGAACAATAATAATAAAGTATTTGCGCAAGGCTGGAGAGATTATGAATTAATTGATGCTGGTGGAGGTAAAAAACTCGAAAGATGGGGGGATATAATCACTATTCGACCAGAACTTCAAGCTTATTTTAAGTCTGGATTAAGTTTCGTCGAATGGTATAACTTAGCGCATTGGGAGTTCACAGAGAAAAAAGGACAATCAGGAAATTGGAAATCGCTTCAACCTGCTCCTCAGCAATGGCAAATTACTTATAAAAACATACATTTTAATCTCGAACTTACGAAATTCAAACATTTGGGGTTGTTTCCAGAGCAACAGTTAAATTGGGAAAAACTAAAAGATTGTGTTACACCAGACTCGAGATTTTTGAATTTGTTCGCCTATACAGGTGCTGCTTCCATCATTGCTAAATCTCTAGGTGCTGATGTTACACATGTAGATTCTGTAAAGCAACTTATTAGTTGGTCGAAAAGAAATATGGAATCTTCTGAGCTTGAAGATATTCGCTGGATTCATGACGACGCATTTAAGTTTGCAAAAAGACAAAAAAACAAAGGTGCTAAATTTGATGTAATTGTTATGGACCCTCCCGCTTGGGGTATTGGTGCAAACAAAGAAAAATGGAAATTAGAAACGCATTTACCACAATTAATGGAAGTTGCATTCGACATTCTTGAAAATGATGGCTGGCTAATTGTTAACACTTATTCCCCAAAAATCAACACAGAAGATTTATTCAAAATAGCAAACAAGTTTTTTTCTCCTGATCAAATCGATGTTAATGAATTATGGATGAAAACGTACAGTAAAAAGGACTTGTTTTTCGGGTGTTTATTACACGCCAAAAAAGGATAAAAGGGAATTGTAACTTTGTACTATGAATTCTATCAATTTACACATCAATAATTTTTAGCTATAAAAATGAGTTGGCTAGTTCTTTTATTCTTTCTTTGGCTCTCTTATTTTTGGAATAAGCGACATTTCTCTGAATTAAAAGATTTTACACTCCCTGTTTTATTTCTTCTAAAGATAGGTGTTGCGCTATTTTTCCTCTATGTTTACACGTATGTTTATGGTGGGGGTGAGCTAACAGCAGATGCAGCTCGTTTTTTTGAAGAATCGCGCAAACTAAAAGAAATATTTTGGATTAATTCATCCCATTTTTTGGAATTATTTTTTAGTTTTTCCGGTAAAACAGAACTGGCAAAAAACTACCTAGACAATTCGCACCATTGGTTTCATCAATATAGCCTTCTACCAAATGACTCGCGAAATGTAATCCGATTGAATACGCTTATTCACTTCATTTCAAACGGTGAGTTATTAGTACATTTTTATGTTTTTACTTTTTTATCTTTTCTAGGAGGGCTTGATTTAGCGAAATGGCTCAAAAAACATTCAAATGCTCCGATGCTTTTGGTGTTAGTCATCTGCCTATTTACGCCAAGTGTTGTCTTTTGGACAAGCAGTATTTTAAAAGAACCACTGTTAATTATCGGTTTCATCTTCGTTCTTCGTGGATTTTTTGATGACCTAACCTTTTTTAATCGTGTTTGGAGATTAACATTGGGTATTCTTCTAATGATTTTGTTTAAGCCTTATGTGCTTCTTTGCTTTCTTCCATTTATTGGTTACTTACTTCTAAAACCCGTTTTTAATCGGTTTTCGAATATTGCATTTTGGAAACTCTATTTTCCCCTTCTCGGTATGCTGTTTTTTGTTACTTCCATAAATGAAAAGTTTGTTACCTCTATCAGTTTACAGCAAGAAAAATTAATGAATATTCGCGATGGAGGACTTTTTCTGAAAGATAATGACCTTAATGACTATCACGTATATTTTGAAAATCGGAGTAAGTTTGAAATAGATGAGCATATAGCGCGTCTCAAAGAACCTGTTGGGGTAGAATTTATCCCGAGAAATGATAGAAATAACCGCCAAATCATTCAGTTAGAAGAAATAGGACAAAGTTTTCAAATTGACCAGCTGATGACGGGTCAGAATAGTGGTATTGAACTAACTCGTATAAAAGAGAACGGATGGACAATGATTAAAATGATTCCTGAAGTATTGTTTAATGTAGTTATTAGACCTTTACCACATGACAATGGCAGTTGGTTGAAATATTTGGCATTTTTAGAAAATCTATTTCTGCTATTTTGGGTTGTCTTGGGTTTTATTTTTGTTCCAAGAAAATTAAATTTTAAGGAAAAGCAAATAGTTTATTCTCTAATCGGTTTTTCTTTTTTGTTGATTTTAATTGTTGGATGGACAACTCCCGTTCTTGGAGCTTTAGTTCGTTATAAAATTCCAGCCATTTATGCTTTAGCAATTGTGTTGTGTATAAAGACCGATTTTAAAAAGCTGCATTCATACCTTATTCGAAAATAGCTACTATTTTCACTCCATTATTATTTTTTGCTGCGCGATACATGCCTTTAGAGTTAAAAGTAAGTGAGACCTTTCCGTGTTTATCTAAAGCCACAACACCTCCATCTCCGCCAATTGGCGCTAACTTTTGATGGATTACCTCATCACATGCCGCTTGAAGCGAAAGACCTTTATAAAGAAAAAGCGCTGCAATATCATATGCCACACTGTATCGAATGAAGTACTCTCCCCAACCTGTTGCAGAAACCCCAACAGAAGAGTTATCAGCAAACGTACCAGCACCAATTATTGGCGAATCCCCTACTCTACCCCACTTTTTATTTGTCATTCCGCCAGTAGAGGTACCAGCTACAATATCGCCATAGGCATCAAGTACTACGCAACCAACTGTACCGTATTTCTCTTTCTGCGTATTTTTGTTCAACGCCTCTTTTTCTTGGACTCTTAAAAGCGATTGATACCTGCTTTCTACATAGAAATAAGAAGGGTCAATTAATACAACTCCATTCGAGGCTGCAAATTCTTCCGCACCACTTCCCATCAGTAAAACATGGTCAGAGTTTTCCATTACTTTTCGAGCAAGTGAAATGGGATATTGTACTCTTTTAACCCCAGCAACAGCTCCCGCATTTCTTTCTCTACCATGCATAATGGAGGCATCTAATTCGTTTTCTCCATTAGCCGTAAAAACAGCTCCTCGACCAGCATTGAAGAGAGGAGAATCTTCCATGAAGTTAATAATCGACTCCACAACATCCATTCCTATTTCTCCGTTTTCTAATCGCTCAAAACCAGAGGAAATCAAGCTATCTAGCAAAGTAAGATAAGCAGCTTCTAAAGAATCACTTAAATTTTCTTTTAAAATAGTACCTGCTCCGCCATGTATTACTATTGCAATAGGTTGAATAGAATCCGATTTTAAATCCGTACTTTCCGATAGTGAACTTTTGTTGTTTTCTTTATTATCGGAGCTACATCCAATTAGAAACAAAATAAAAACAAAAAATAAAAGTGCGAATTTCATAGCTCTTACAGATTAAATAAATGCTTCAATATTTGATAAGTCTTGAAGCTCTTCCTGAAAAGTTTTAAGTAGATTATCTAAAATATTTAACTCTTTATTTAAAGTGAATATTGAAAAGGTGAAAGTCATTCCTTTTTGCTCTAAATAAGCATAGTCGAAAAGCGAAATAAAACGTTTCAATTCTCTAGAACGAATGTCCAGTCCAGAATTCAACAGTGCTTGAAAATCAGCCACAATTTGAAAAGATTGCGAACCATAATTTACTTTTCTCATTGCGGAACTTTTTTCTCTCGATATATCAAAGTCCTTATGGTCTTTTTTAGAAATTACTAAATGATTATCCAATATTTTGGCTGTTATCCCATTCCAAGAATAGGTATTATTTGAAGATTTGTCAATTTCACCAATTTCTGAAAGGTCAACTAGAATATCAACCACGGTTTTTCCTGCACTACCTAGACCCAATGCAACAATAAACTCAGGAAGTTCGTCGTCTATAAAATCGTTAGGAAAATCAGAAATAGAAAAAGCAATATTCCCATCAATAATTGTACTTAATCCGTCCCCTCCAATACCTTTAAGTAATAGTCCTGTTGTTCCCAAGGATTGATAAAAATCTTTCATCATATTTGGATAAAAGGTACTAAATAAGTTTTCAAGCTTTGCGATATCAAAAGATAAATGACCAGCAATTATAGGGCTTACTGTATTAATCAAAGCCAAAGTTGCTTTTTCAGCTGGTTTGCCAATTGAAATTAATTTTTCCAATTCGGGATTTACATCATAAAAGGTTTCCAATCGTATTTCACCATTGAGGAAATTTAATGAAGAATAGACATATCCGTCTTGACTCAACTCTTTAATTAAATCCAATTTATCTTGAGGCAAGTCCAAATCATTTTCGTCAATTGTCGCAGCAACCCTTCCAACAAAAGCGATATCATTATCCTTTTCAATAAACTTAGCTAACTTTTCATTTGTTTTCTTGGCATAACATTTTTTCATTACTTGTTCCATAACTTCTAATGCATCTTCATCAAAACCAATAGAAGTCAAAACCAAAATATCATCATTGAAAGCAACAGCCGAACCCATTTCGTATGCGAAAGAAAATCCATTCTTTTCTTCGAAAAAATAACCTGCTTCTGAGAATAAACTTCTTAAGGAGTCTTTATTTACCACTCCGGCAAATCCAAAAAACTGATTTTCAATTAAATCAACATCCGGAGAACCAGAAATAGCAAAATAGACACCTTCCGATAAAAAGATAGCATTCTCCACACGATCAACTTGTTTCGTTACTATTTCTCCAAACATTGGGAAAGCAGCAATATTTAGCTTTTCTGTAATGGTCAATAAGTCCATTTTCCCAAATGTAAGGATGTCATCATTTGAACTAATGAAGCTTGTGAACAATTTATTAATGTCAGACTTGGGCTTACTTACCGAACAAGAAAAGATTATACCAGTTAGAACTAGTAAGAAAACTATTTTTTTCATGGTTACTTATTTGTGTAAAGCAATTGTTTAAGAATTTTTTATCAAAACTAACTAAATGAATTTACTTAAGTCTCATAAACCCTAAATTTTTCTCTACTTCTAGATTGGTTAAATGAGCACAAATCGTGCAATTTTCTTGCTTGTAGCAATAAAAATACTTGATTCAAACCCATGCTTTCAAAGATTTTTTTTCAATACGTCGCTGTATATTTTCATATTTTGTTTGGTATCACTATATTCGCACCCTTATAGAAAAATAGAAGATGGCACTAATAGGAAAAATTAGAAAAAACTCGTGGCTACTTGTCGTAGTAATTGGAGTAGCAATGTTAGCATTTATTCTAGGTGATATGGAAAGTCTTTTCAATAGTGGAGGACGAGTAGATAACTATGGAATTGGAACAGTTAACGGAGAAAAAGTCAGCGAAGAAACATATTCTAATGCTCTTCAAAATGTTAGAAATCAATTGTTTCAAAACAAACTTCAGCAAAACCCTGAGGCTCGAGGTTTAGACGAAAATGAAGAAAGAAATGCATTTTCTCAAGCTTGGACAGCTGTTGTTGGAGAAGCATTAGTTATTCGAGAAATTGAAAAGCTTGGAATAATCGTTGATGATGTAGAATTAGAAAATGTACTTTATGGTCAGGATGGGTTTTCTCCTTCTCCTGCAATTGCGCAAGCGCAAATTTTCTTGGATTCTTTAACCGGTGAATTCGACCCTAATTTAGTTCGACAATTCATAGCTAATTTAGAAGACTCACCTGAGCCAGAAGCTGCTGAACAATTACGTGGAACAATGGACTACATTCGTCAGTATAGAACTGAGGAAAAATACAACTCTTTACTTTCTGTTGGAGTTCACACAACAACCTTGGAAGGAAAAGAGGAATATTATGCTCAAAAAGAGGTTAAAAATGTTTCATATGTTTACAAAGGGTTCTCTCGTGTTATGGAAGACGCTATTGAAGAAATAACGGATGAAGATTTGAAAGTATATTACAACGAACACAAGAACGCAAAAAAGTATGAGCAGAAAGCATCAAGAAAAATTAACTACTTCGCTATTCCTGTTTTTCCAGATAGTGATGATAGCCTAAGAACGAAATCTATCTTAGAAAATTTAAAGGAGGACTTCGCAAAAGCTAAAAACGATTCATTGTTTGTTATGCGTCATAGTGATAACAAAGAATTTGTGAACGATGCATCTTTCGCTTATTTCCCTGAAGGAACTATGATGGGAGCACAAGGCAAGACTTATCCTAGAACTTTAATTCCAGAAATTGAAAATACAGAAGTTGGCACTGTAGTAGGGCCTTACATAGTTGCAGAAGGAATGGCAATTTCTAAAATTGTTCGTTTCATTGAGGACCCTTTAGCTACCGTAAGACACATTTTGATAAGCGCACAAGGAGACGAAGATATTGCTAGAGCACAGAAAAAAGCAGATAGTATTGTTCGTGTTATTCGTACAAGAAACAACTTTGAAGAAATGGTTCGCGAATTTAGTGACGACCCTGGTTCTAAAGATACAGGTGGGAAATATGAAGATTTTGCTCAAGGTGCAATGGTTCCTGAATTCAATGACTTTTCGTTTGATAAACCTATTGGTACATTAGGTACTGTTAAAACTGACTTTGGTATTCATATCATTGAAGTGTTGGATAGAAAAATGCCAAAAAGACCAATTATGGCTACTGTAACTAAAAATATTGCGGTTACTAAATCATCGATGGATAATTTAAATAGTATCGCTTCTAGTCTTATTTATGATATCGACGATGAAATGAAAGGAAAGTCTTTAGAAGAGAAGGCGGAAGTATTTGACTCTATGGCGGTTGAAAATGGATACACTATTCGTTCATTGACAATTATGGACAGAACACCAACAGTACAAGGGTTTAACTCTGTGGCAGAAGGAAGATTATTGCGTTTAGCATTTGAAGAAGGAGCTAAAGAAGGAACTATCTCCTCTTCTCCTATTAGAGATACAGATAGAATTATAGTGGCTTATTTAGCTGAAATCAGAAAAGAGGGAGTTCCATCTTTTGAAAGCGTTAAAGAAAAAATGCGCTCTGAAATCAGAAAGGAAAGACAAGCTGCTGTTATTCAACAGGAAATGTTAGGTAGAGAAGACCTTGAAAACCTTTCAAAAGAAATAAATGGACAGTTTCAAACAGAAGGCTTAACATTTAGCGCGACTTCTACAAAAGCAGGTAGAGAACCTATTTTAATTGGTACTATCTTCTCTGGTTTATTAGATGGTCAAATGTCTGTTCCTGTTAAGGGAAATAATGGTGTATTTGTTGTTCGTGTTGAAAATACAGACCCTGCACCAGAAACAACTGACTTTAGCTCAGAGATTAACATGTTGAAAAACCAACTTCGTTCTAATTTTATGTCAATGTATCGTCAATCACTTGTAAATAGTGCTGATGTTATCGATAACAGAAAACTTAGAAGTTTCGGAATTAGATAATTAAAATCGAATTAAAATTTTGTGTCCCTCTGGAATTAAAAGTTATTTCAGAGGGATTTTTTAATATTGCACTATCCAACGTATTCACTTCTGCAAAACATTATTATTTTTGAAAGACTATAATCGAATACTTTAAATTTTAGTTTATAGGTATTCGTAACCAAAACAACAATATTATGAAAGCATACGTTTTTCCTGGTCAAGGAGCTCAATTTATTGGAATGGGTAAGGATTTATATGATTCTTCAGAATTAGCAAAAGAACTGTTTCACCAAGCTAATTCCATATTAGGTTTTTCCATAACCGATATCATGTTTAATGGAACAGATGAACAATTAAAAGAAACCAAAGTTACGCAACCTGCAATTTTTCTACACTCCACAATACTAGCAAAAGTAATGGGTGATGCTTTTAAACCAGATATGGTAGCAGGTCATTCTCTTGGAGAATTTTCAGCATTAGTTGCATCAAATGTATTATCCTTTGAAGATGGGTTGAAGTTGGTTTCTCAACGAGCACTTGCGATGCAAAAAGCATGTGAGGCAGAGCCTTCCACAATGGCCGCTGTATTAGGATTAGAAGACGCAGTTGTTGAAGAAGTTTGTGAAAAAGCAAATGGCATTGTAGTGCCTGCGAATTATAACTGTCCTGGTCAACTGGTTATCTCGGGTGCTGTTGATGCAATTAATAACGCGTGTGAGTTAGCCACTGAAGCTGGAGCTAAAAGAGCTTTGGTTCTTCAAGTTGGTGGTGCGTTTCACTCTCCTTTAATGGAGTCGGCAAGAGAAGAATTAGCTGAGGCTATTAAAAACACAAACTTCACTGAAGGAATTTGTCCAATTTATCAAAATGTAAATGCTCAAGCGGTTACGGATATAAATGTAATTAAAAACAACTTGGTTGCTCAACTTACTGCTCCGGTAAAATGGACACAAATCATGCAGCAAATGATTGCAGATGGTTGTCAAGAGGTAATTGAAGTCGGGCCAGGTAAAGTATTACAAGGATTATTCAAAAAAGTAGATAGAAAATTCGCTACTTCATCTGCGGAAGTTTAATTAAGTATATTAAATGCATATTTGGTAAGTAATTTTCTAAGACTGAAAAAATAGTGAAAGTTATCACACAACTTGATGAAAATCCAGTAATTCCTAATGCTGTTTTAACCATTGGAACATTTGACGGTGTGCATATTGGTCACCAAAAAATAATTAACCAATTAAACACCTTGGCGAAGCAAAACGGTGGGGAATCCGTTTTATTCACCTTCTTCCCACATCCTAGAATGGTTATTTTTCCTGAAAGCCACGGATTAAAACTGATCCAAACGCAAGAGGAAAAGTTGAGAAAACTTTCTAGAATGGGATTGCAAAATGTTATTGTTTATCCATTTACTAAAAATTTTTCAAGACTTAGTGGCACTCAGTTTATTAGGGATTTTCTAGTCAACAAGCTGAATGTTAAGACTATTATTATTGGGTATGACCATCAATTTGGTAGAAATCGAGAAGGCACTCTTGATTTATTAAACGAACTTTCTCCAGTCTATGGTTTTGACGTTGTAGAAATTGAAGCTCAAGATATTGACGATGTAAATGTTAGTTCTACAAAAATCAGAAATGCCATTTCCAACGGGGATATTGCCACTGCCAATAATTACTTAGGAGAACCTTTTCAAATTACAGGAAAAGTGGTTCATGGAAAGCAAATTGGTCGCACCATTGGATTTCCTACGGCAAATATCGAAATAGGTGACAAGCTTAAGTTATTACCAAAATTTGGTTCTTACGCTGTGCAATGTTTTCTTGAAGATGGTAGTAAGCATTTAGGCATGTTAAACATTGGTTACCGACCCACTTTAGAAAGTCCAGATACGGTGCAAATCGAAGCGCATTTATTCGATTTTCAACAAGATTTGTACGGACAAAACATAATTATCTCTATTTTAGCGTATATTCGTGAAGAACAAAAGTTTGAAGATTTAGAGCAACTTCAACAACAATTGCAAAAAGATGAGATTTGGGTTCGTACTACTATTACTAATTTGGATTAGCGGAAATTGGACAATAGCCCAACATTCTTCTGATACTTTGCGCTATTTAACGCTAGAGGAAGCAAGAACGCAACCGCCTGAGTTGGTGTATGCATTGGATTTGTCAAAACTAAAATTAACAGAGATTCCCGAAGAGGTTTTTCAATTTATACATCTAGAAGGCCTTATACTTTCTAAGAATAAATTCTCGAGTGTTCCTAATTCGATAAGCAAATTTACACAGTTAAAGCATTTATACCTACTCAAGAATAAACTCGAAGAATTTCCTGATGAAGTTTTTGAGCTTAATAATTTAGAAATACTTTCTGTTGCACGAAATAAGATTCGGTATCTTCCAGCAAAAATTGCCGTTTTAGAAAACCTAAGAGTTCTTGACTTATGGGGCACAAGAATACTTGGTTTTCCTAAAGAACTTGCGCAATTGGAAAACTTAGAAGAATTAGATGTCCGCGGCATTACTTATTCTACAAAATTTGTTGAATCTTGGACAAACGAATTACCAAATACACTTATTCATTTTGAAAATCCTTGTACTTGTTTGGATTAGGCCTTACAACTATTACAGATAAAAATTTTATGTAGTTTTGTTCAAAACCTGAGAAAATGAAGAAAGTCACGGAGTCCGACAGTTATTATTCTGATTTGGAGAATATGTCGGTAAACGAGTTGCTCTCAAACATTAACCGAGAGGACAAAAAAGTAGCTTTAGCTGTTGAAGAAGTGATTCCACAAATAGAAGCGTTTGTCACCGCAACCTTAGTTAACATGAAACAAGGAGGTCGCTTATTTTATATTGGCGCCGGGACATCTGGACGACTTGGAATAGTTGATGCTTCGGAATGCCCTCCAACTTTCGGTGTTTCTGACAATATAGTTATTGGACTTATCGCAGGAGGTGACAAAGCCATTAGAAAAGCCGTTGAACGAGCAGAAGATGATGTAAAGCAAGGTTGGGAGGATTTAATGAAATTTGAAATCACTCAAAAAGACACGGTAGTTGGTATTGCGGCTAGCGGCACCACTCCTTATGTACTCGGAGGTTTGAAAAACGCAAATGAACTAGGTTGTATTACGGGAGGTATCACATGTAATCCAGAAAGTCCTTTAAGTGAATTAGCAAAGTTTCCAATTGTTCCAATTGTTGGCCCTGAGTTTGTGACTGGTAGCACTCGAATGAAATCAGGAACAGCACAAAAACTGGTTTTAAACATGATTTCAACGTCCATAATGATTGGCTTAGGACATGTTAAAGGAAACAAAATGGTAGATATGCAACTAAGCAACGACAAATTAGTCATCCGTGGAGCAAAAATGGTTTCAAACGAGTTAAATATTTCATTTGAAGAAGGAAAAAAACTTCTTTTACAACATGGCTCAGTAAGAAAAGCGGTGGAACACGGAGGATGATAAAAGTGATTTTTAATGACAGCTTCCTTCATTTACCCATTTGTAGCTGATATTCAATTAAACTACTCGTTAA
>SKGS01000042.1 GCA_007117355.1 Lishizhenia sp.
CATGAAGCACCAATTACTAACGTGTTTCTTTTTTCGAACTCTCCTAATGCTGCTTGAAAAGCATGTAATTCTGTTGGACAAACAAAAGTAAAATCCTTAGGATACCAAAAAAGAACTACCTTTTTTTTGTTTTTAATTGCTTCTTCAACAACATTCAATTTAAATGTGTCTCCCATTTCGTTCATAGCATTTACCTCAATGCTAGGAAACTTTTTACCTACAAATACTGCCATTGTTTTATTGTATTATTTGATTTTAAATTTACTATTTATTAACTAAAATTACTACTATTTGTTTAACCAAGAAGTAAACATCCATGTAGTTTTTTCTTTTTCTCGAATTAAATCACTCATTAAGGCATTTGTACCTTCATCATCATTGTCTCCAGAAATTGCAAGCAACTCTCTTTCGAGAGCAATCAATGTTTTTTGTGCTTCAACAATGTAAGCAACACCATTTTTTCCGTCTTTTGTTGTTGGTAATTCTTTCACTAATGAATTTTCTAAATAGTCTGTATAAGTATGTGAAGGACTCTCCCCAATGGAAAGTATGCGCTCAGCTAATTCATCGATTATTTCTTGAGCACGAGAATAAAGTTCTTCATATTTGAGGTGTAACTCAAAAAAATTCTCACCCTTAATATTCCAATGCAATCCGCGTAAGTTTTGATAATGTATCTGATACGTTGCTAAAAGCTTGTTTAATTTATCTACTAATTCTGTTGTTGTTTTCATTTTTTATTTTTTTTGTTTTCTACGATACAAATATAGGCTTACTATCCCAATTGTTTAAATCAATAATGTTTATATCTTTATAGAAATTTTCTATATGATATCTCTTGCGCAAATAGATTATATACTAGCACTAAAAGAACATCAGAACTTTCAAAAAGCTGCAAGTCACTGTTTTGTTACTCAGCCCACACTTTCTATGCAATTAAAAAAAGCCGAAGAGCAACTAGGAAATACCATTTTTGATAGGGATAAAACTCCTATTGCCTTAACATTTTTTGGCGAAACCATTCTTCCTCATTTATTTGCAATTAAGGACGGATATGAAGCATTGAGTAATCAGATAAAAAAGCTTGAAGGTTCCTACAAGGCAGAATTGAGAATTGGGATAATTCCGACTGTTGCTGCATATTTAGTTCCAGATTTATACAGTTCTTGGCAAGAAACTTTGATGGATATTAAACTAGAGATAGTGGAATTAAAATCTGAAATATTGATAGAACAATTAAACGATAGAAAAATTGATTTCGGGATAATGGCTGGACCGCTAACCTTACCCAAAATTGTAGAACAAATTCTTTTTCATGAAGAAATAACTGTATTTGCTCCTGAAGTAAAGAGTAGCCTTACTTTTGAAAAACTGGAAACTATGCAGCCTTGGTTACTTGCACAAGGAAATTGTTTACGCACGCAAATGATTAATTTTTGTTCCATCAACGAAGAGAATAAAAAAACTTGGAACTATGAAGGAGGGAGTATTCAACTTTTATTGGAAATGGTAAACCAACAAGGTGGTTATACACTCGTTCCGAAAAATTACATTCCATACACAAAAATAGAGGCCGACAAATTTCATCATTTTAAAGAGAAGAAACCAGTCAGGCAGATTATTGGTATATACAATGAGCGATCTTCAAAGATTGCTTACATTGAGAAAATTATTCGTACAATTCAACGAAATAAATCTTCGCAAGAACTTACTGTAAATCAATCTAATATTTTACCTTGGAAATAACATGTCTATCATCAAAAAAACATATTTACCACTGTATTACAGAAAGTTAACTCTCAAGCAAAACACCCCTAATTCATGTTAATATTTTAACATATCGTTATTTCATACACCATTTTAAACCGTTAAAATAAATTATCAAACAAAACCACTGATGCTTTACTAACTTTATTGGTGTATATATAAGGAATTACGAACTCAACCTTGTATTTACTGCTGCAATAACAAAATAGAGTTCAAAACTAAAATTATTATACCATGAAAAAATTATCATTTTTACTATTAGTTTTTTCTTTCCTGCTACCCTCTAATGACACATTTGGTCAGGAGTACATTCTTGGTTCAGGAACGTCAACATCCAATTTAACGACTTGGGGAAATCCATTCCGACTTAACCATACCAGTAGGAGGTCTCAAATTATTGTACGTGCTTCTGAATTAATCAATGAAGGTGCCGTCGCTGGTGAAATAATCTCACTATCTTTTTATGTAACTACAACACCAGGTGCTGATATAAACAATGCTTCAATAAAGATGTTGGGAATTAGTAATCAAAATTTCACTACAGGTCAGGCATTTATTGTTGGAACCACGGAAGTTTTTTCAGGTACAATTGAACAATCAAATTTTACAGCAGGTGATTGGCGAAAAATCACTTTTGACAATCCCTTTGTGTGGAATGGAACAGATAATTTACTTTTTGAATTTTGTTTTCAAAACGCATCAACCAGTGGAACAGGTGGAGATGTAAGAATTTACAACCCCTATAACGCTATGGCAAATAGAACTACTGGAGGAAACAATGGTTGCGCTGCTAATGCAAATAATGGAACCAATAACAGACCTCAATTAAAAATTGAATTTCAAGAATCTTCTGGTTGTACTGGAACCCCAAATGCAGGAACTGCTAGTATTACAGACAACTCAATCATTTGTGGCGAAGGAAGTAAAAGTCTAGAATTAAATGGTTATCCTATATCTGAAGAAGGGATTGAATTACAATGGAAAGAAAGTGACGAACCTGGAGGTCCATATACCAATGTTACTGGTGCAGCCGAAAGTACTTTTACAACACCTACAATTACTGAGACAAAATATTATGTATGTGAAGTTTCTTGTTCATTTTCAGGACAAAGTGCTCTAAGTAATGAAGTTGCTGTTGAAATTTTTAATCCTATGGTATTATCAACAACAAATGGATCTAATTGTGGGGCTGGCGAAGTAACGCTAGAAGCTGAAGGAAATGATGATGCAATACTTCGATGGTTTGAAAATGAAACTGGTGGAAATGTATTGGCTACTGGACCTACATACACCACTCCAAACTTAACCGAATCGACTACATACTACGTTGAAGCTTCTTCCCTATTAGGACCGTATAGTGGAGCGAAATTAGAACGCTCATCAGGCGGGAACTCAATCCCTAATAATCATGGTCTAATATTTACTGCTAATTCTACATTTACCATTAATTCGTTAGATGTATATCTTGCAAGTATCAATGCAGGAAATTTAGTTATAGAATTACGAACAGAAGATGGTACAGTCATCCAAAATGGAACTTTTGCAATTCCTGCAGGAAACAACTCTAATCCTATTCAATACACAATACCATTAAATTTTGATGTTCCAGTTGGAGAAAATTTAAGATTGATGGCTGTAAGTGGCCCTCAACTCCACAGGGATCAATCCATCGCATATCCATATTCAATTGGTGGTTTCGGGAATGTTACTGCTGGATTACTCGGAACGACCGCATCCTCAAGTACTTATTACTACTTCTACAATTGGAACGTTAGTTCTATTTGTCAATCAGGAACACGAACTCCTGTGGAAGCTGTAATATCTTGTGATGCGCCTTGCCCTGTACCAGAAGTAGAAATTGAAGGAGAAGCAGAACTTTGTTTGGGAGAATCATCTGAGTTAAATGCAGCTATCGAATTAAATGGTTCAACAATCTCAACTTACGAATGGACTTTAAATGGCAATCCTGTTGGAACATCTTCTCCAACTTTAACAATTTCTGAAACTGGAACTTACCAACTCACCGTAACAACAGATAATGGTTGTGAATTTGCTTCACCTGACTTTGAAGTAACTAGTCTTGCATCGGTTGATTTAGCAATTGAAGGTATTCTTGAGGCATGTGAAGGACAAACAACGACATTGACAGCTGTAGCCACTACAACTGAAGGGACAATTGAGAGTTATTTATGGTATTTAAATGGTTTACCTACAACAGAAACAGATGAAGATTTGGAAGTTTCAGAATCTGGAAATTATTCTGTTGAAGTAGAAAACTCAAATAGTTGTAAAGTAATATCTAACGAAGTTACAGTAACCATTCATGAAACTGTAACTCCCGATATTGACGCTGAAAAAACAGTTATTTGTATTGGTGAAACAATAGATTTAACAGCATCTGAAGGCGAATCTTATCTTTGGAGCAACGAAGAAATAACTCAAACAATTCAAATATCAAGTGCAGGAACTTATTTTGTAACTGTAACTGATGAAAATGGTTGCTCAGAAACGTCATTAGACATTGAAATAACAGAAGCTCCTATTTTAGATGTACCATCAATTACGGCAAGTGAAGACGTGATTTGTGATGGTTCTGAAATCACCTTGACTGCAAGTGAAGCAGATAATTATGAATGGAATAATGGAGAAACAACAGCAAGTATCACAATCAGTGCTGGAGGAACTTATTCTGTTACAATATCAGATGATAATGGATGTACAGCAACCTCAGATGAGTTAGATGTAGAAGTTGTTGATAACCCTGACACACCAACTATTGATGCAACTTCAAACGGTTTCTGTGAAAATGAAACAGTTACATTGACATCTTCTGAGGCGGATTCTTATTTGTGGAGTAATGAGGAAGCAACTCCTATCATTGAAGTTTCAGAAGCTGGTGAATATTCTGTCACTGTAACAGACGAAAATGGATGTTCCGCAACTTCTGATGTTCTTGTAATTGAAGAATTTTCACTTCCAAACGTTTCTATTTCAGAAGTGGAGGATCTTTGTGTTGACGATGATGCTATAACA
>SKGS01000271.1 GCA_007117355.1 Lishizhenia sp.
AGAATGAAATGGTTCTTTTTTCTATGTGTATGCTGTATTGGAATTAATACATATGCACAAAAATCTAAAGTTGTTTTAGTTATTGACCCTGGGCATGGAGGAAAAGACCACGGTCATCTAGCTCATTTCAAAAACAATAAACCTGAAAAGACCTTAAACCTTGAAATTGCCCAAAAACTCGGTAAATACATCACCGAAAACTTATCGAATGTTGAAGTGCACTTTACCAGACAGACAGACACCTACTCTAGTTTAGATGCACGAGTTGAGTTTATGAATAACATGAAAGCTGATTATGTTATTTCAATTCATTGCAACGGAAGCGCAAACCCAAAAGTTTATGGCACAGAAACCCATATTCATGATTTTAAATCGAAGAAAAGCTATCATTTAGCAAGAGAGATTGAGCAACAGTTTAAACAAAGGGCTGCGAGACATTCACGTGGAATAAAAGACGGAAAAGACAGAGGTCATTCTATCCAATTATTAAAATACACGGAAATGCCCACCGTATTAGTAGAGTGTGGCTTTTTATCCAACCAAGCAGAAGCGAATTACTTAAGCAGTGTTTATGGACAAGAAATTATTGCTTCTGCAATTTTTAGAGCCTTTAGAACATTTGTAAAAAAACAACATCCAGCTATTGATTTTGAAGCAGCTAAACCCAAGTTAGGAGAAAAAGTTTATCGTGTTCAAATAATGTCATCGATTGAACTCATAAAGAAAGACCCTTCTTTTACAAAACTCGGGGTACCTGTTGAAGCCGTAGAAGTTAACTCTCAAAGTATGTACAAATATAAATATTACGCAGGTTCTTTTTCTACCAAAAAGGAGGCATCTGAAATGGCTGAGAAAGCAAGAAAGAATGGTTTTCCAGATGCTTTTGTCGTGTTATTAGAGTAATTATCCTACTAAACTTGAATTTAGATTAATCCCTCATTATTCACCAATCTGACATTTTTATCGAATTAAAAAATTAGCATAAAGCATCTTAAAAGCAAATATGGCATTTTATATAATCCCCATTTTTGGGAATGCTATGAATAAAGCGGGTAATATCAGCCAATAACATTTCAATTTGGAATGTTTACAACTTCAATTTACCGATTTACACAGATTGAGAACAATTTGGCATTAATATTGTAGTTTTGTTGTTCAATTAATTCAGTACCAAATAAATTTTAATCTATGAAGAAAATAATTTTCACATTTGCAATGATTGCCTTTGTATCTTTAACATTTGCTCAAAAGGATCAGGCTCATATAATTTTTGATATAAAAATGGAATCAAATGAACCAGAAATTCAAGCTCAACTTGGTATGCTTGCCGGTTCAACGCTAGAGCTAATGTTTAAAGGAGACCAATCAAGACAAGCGATGGCTATGGGCTCGATGATGAACCAAGTTACTATTCAAGACCGTGAATCTGGTGAAGGCTTGCTTTTGATTTCTGGAATGATGGGCAAGTATGCAGCAAGAATGGATACGAAAAAAGATGAGGAAAAAGAAGAAGTAGAAAGCGATACGGAAGTTGAACTAGTGGATGAAACGAAAGAAATCCTAGGTTATACTTGTCATAAAGCAATTATTATTGATGAAGATGGAAATGAATCTGTTTTTTGGTACACTAAAGAATTGGTAAGACCAGAAACTGAAAGTCAGTATTTTCGCAATGAAATACCTGGAATGCCTTTAGAATTTTCTGTTGTTACTCCACAAATGACAATGGTTTTTACAGCTAAAGAAGTGAATACCAAAATCAAAGGTGCTAAAAAGAAGTTTTCGATGGACATCCCTGAAGGTTACACAGAAACTCCAATAGACCAATTACAATCTTTACTTGGAGGTGGTCAATAAGAAAAATTAGAAAGATGAAAAATTCAATTTTTATACTACTTTTTTGTTGTTTTGCGGGAGTTGCTTTTGCGCAACAAACAAAAGGAAGGGTGTCGTTTGATGTGAAAATATCTTCAGATGACCCACAAACAGCAGCTTATGTTAAGCAAATGGAAGGAAGCACCATGGAGCTGTACTTCGATGAAAACGCAGTTCGATCTGAACTAATGATGGGAGATTTTATGACATCTACTCAAATACTAATGAAAGGTCAAGATACGACGCTTACCTTGCTAGACGGTATGATGGGTAAAATCGCTATGAAGTCAACAGAGGATGATTTGGAGGAGGAGCAACGATTAGCACTTTCTAAAAGAAGAATAGATTTAATTCCAGATGAAACGAAAGAAATTATGGGTTATACCTGTAATAAAGCCATTGTAACAACTGAAGATGATAAAGAATCTATTGTTTGGTACACTACAGAAATAGTTCCAAACCACAGAGAAGGTCAGTTTTTATATGAAGAAATTCCTGGAGTTCCATTGATGATGGAAGCTTTTTGGGGAAATATGCAGCTTACTTTGGTGGCGTTTGAATTTAAGAAAAAACTTAAAAAGCCAGAGGTGTTATTTAGCATGGAAGTACCAAAAGGTTATATTCTTCAAACAATGGAAGACATGAAAAAAATGAGACAAGGAGGGTGATTAATCCTATTATCATTTGAGAAGCGGAGCAATTTTGTTCCGCTTTTATTTTTTCTGAAAATGTAGTCTTCCGTTTATCCAACCATCATCTAGCGCTGCACCAATCTTTTGGTAAAATTTAATTGCAGGTTCATTCCATTCCAATACTTGCCAATCCATTCTGCGATAACCTTTAGCCTTAACAATACCGAGCAAATGACTAAACAAAAGTTCTCCTCCGCCTTTTCTTCTATAATTTGGTTGAATGTAAAAATCTTCCAAATACAAACATTTACCTTTCCAAGTAGAATACGAAACATAGTAAACTGCCATTCCAACAGCTCGTTGTGACGTATTCTCAATGAGCAGAATTGCCGAACAAACATTGTCCTCAAATAAATCTTTCGCAAGTTCCTGTGCACTCACCTCAACCGCATCTGGTTCTTTTTCATAATCAGCTAGTTCTTGAATAAATCCAAGTATAGCCATTTCATCATTTGGCTTAGCTTCACGAATGGAGAATAAGGAATCTGAATAAATTCTTTTCATATGTATCTAATTGTTTTTTTTATGGTCATCCCGACAAAACATCGGGACAAGTTATGGAATCGCAAAAGAGATTTAGTTATTTCGACAAGCTCAATACAGCGCATTTCGACACGCTCAATACAGCGCATTAGTGTTTTTATAGAAAATCTCTTAATGCTTATTTCATATTAAATCACGCTCGATGTATATAACGCATTACCTCAAAGCTAATATTGGTAAACAGCAAACGTGCATGTGCATTACGTTCTAAATAATAATGACTTTTACTAAACAAATCTGTAAAGTCCATCACATTGTTATTGGTGATAAATCGCGCAAAGTTTTTTAAAAAATCAGCCTCTTCATGGGATGTTTTCATTAGCTGTTCATTGGTGTAGTTTTTCATTAAGCTTTGGCGTATCATGTAAAGTGCATAAAACATAAAATTTTTCTGCTCTTCTTTTCCGTATGAACTCATTTTTTCAGCCCAGTCCATCATAGGAAGCACATCCTTCTTGTAGCAACTGCGCATTAATTGAATAAAGTCAGAGCGATTTTGATTATTTCTTACTCCACCCAGACAAAGATCCTTTGCTACATTCGCATCGCCTTCTGACCGAGCTAAAATACTTTTTTGCAATTCGCCATCAGTAATGCCATTTTGCACAAGCAAAGGAGTTAAATCAATATCATTTAACGGTTTTAAATGCTGAATCTGAGTTCGAGATAAAATGGTAGGCATTATAGATTCTAATTCCTCCACAAGCAGAATAAACAAGGTCTTCGGAGCTGGCTCTTCAATGATCTTTAGCAACTTGTTAGCGCATTGTTCATTCATTTCGTCTGCTTTCCAAATAATGCTTACTTTGTAACCACCTTCAAATGATTTTAGAGAAAGTTTTTGCAAAATATCTTGACTTTGATGAACAGAAATAATTGGTCTTCTTCCACTTTTAGGGTCGGAATGTTGAATCCAGTCGTTTAAGTTGGAAAACGGTTGCTCCGAAATCATTGTTTTGAACTCACTGAATTGCAAATCTGATTTTTGTGCGAGTGCTTGAACCGTTGGAAAAGCAAAATGCAAATCAGGGTGTTGCATTTGACTAATCTTTTGACAAGAAGGACAAACACCACAACTATCTTCTGCCGTACGATTTGTACAAAATAAATACTGTACAAATGCCATTGCCATTGGAAACCCTCCATATCCTAATTTTCCAAGAAATAACTTCGCATGACTAATACGGTCTTCCTGTACTTCTCTAATAAGAAGGTTTTTCAACGCTTTTTGACCAAGAACATCCTTAAATTGCATCCCCTAAAGTTAATGATTACTCTGGCACGAAGTTAAAAAAATGATAGGGATTATTTGATTAAAAAGAAATCTCTTTTTCAAGTTGATTTAATTGGGAATCTATATGTATTGCAAGACTTCAGTAATGTAATCCTTCGGCTGGGCTTAGCAGGTTTTTGATTGGCTAACGTTTCCAGGGTTGGCAGTCGAGCCGATTTAACCCACTGAATTTCCTTCAACGCTATTTACTTGCTAAGTTACATAAATTTCCTTAAACGCTGTTCACTAAGGCTTGATTGCTAGACCTGTTAGCAGATACCCTTTAGTCAACGAACGTTTCTCGGATTACACGTTTACATTCGCGTATTTCCTTTTCTGTAAGCGAACCAAACTTTTTTACAATACGAATTTTGTCGATTGTTCTTATTTGATCAATTAC
>SKGS01000264.1 GCA_007117355.1 Lishizhenia sp.
AACCCAAGAAACCAGCGGAAACATCGAAAAAACCAGCTGTTCCACCGCGAGGCACATCACCAGTTGCATAGATAAAACCTCTTCTTGGGTCAATCATATCTCCAAAAGTAAGACGATCCCAGTCTAGGAATTTTTGATTCCAAGTTGCTTTACCAGCAAACATCATGGAGAAATCTCGTGTAACCTTTAAGTGATACGAATAAATCAAACTTAAAGTAGTGTGATTAATCGTTCCTTTACCTTGCTGGTCGTTTACGGCAATAATACCGATTCCACCTTGAATAGTTTCAAAAAACTGATCGTATGAAGCAGAATAAGTAACAAACGAACCAGACAATGCTGGCCATTGATTTCTGTAGTTCAACGCAATTCTTGGACAACCGTGACTTCCAGCGAAAGCAGGATTCAAATAAATTGGATTGGCATAAAATTGCGAAAATTGCGGATCTTGAGCGTAAACATCTGAAAAACAGATAGCGCAAATCACAGTGAGGTATAAACTACGTATTATTTTAAATTTATTGAGCATGGTATATTTTATGTAGCTATAATTCTTTCAAACGTCAATGTTACGAAAAAATTCGTGCATAGTTACAAAAAAAATCAATGTGATTTAAAATATGAGTTATAAAAGGTCGTTTTGTTGTTTAAATTTGTGGGCTTAAACAACAATTTTATTTTGTTGTTACGATTAAAGATAAAATTTGGATGAAAAACAACTTTCTAATATTAATTTTTACGCTTTCCTTTCTCTCCTTGGGTTTTGGTCAAGATTCATTTTTAGTGCCATTTGAGTGGAAAACGGAGCCGCAAATTATGCAAATTGAGGAAGAGGAAAAAATTTCAATTCCAAACTTAACAGATGGTTATTTTGACAGCGAACAATTTTTCAGGATATATCGCATAGAAAAAAACACTTCTTCAAAATGGAGCCTAAGTCTAAAAAACTTTTCTTCCAGCGCCATCAACTCTATTGATCAGCAATTTATAAATCGTTTTAACTTGGATATCCCAGAGGACATTCTATACAAGGTTAAAAACATTAAGGAAATGGGAAAACCTGTAGTAAGCATCAGTATTTTTCCATATGTGAAACAAAACGGAGTTATACGTAAACTTACTTCGGTTGAATTTTCTAAGTCAGCAGAAGAGTATATTCCAATGAAAACAGGACATGAATTTGCTGCTAATTCAGTTTTAGCTCCTGGAAGTGGGGATTGGTACAAAATAAGGGTTCCAACTACAGGGGTTTACAGAATAAGTTATAACTTCCTCAAGGAAATCGGAATCGACATTGACAACATTAATCCCTCTAGCATAAACATATATGGAAACGGATTTGGAATTCTTCCAGAACGAAACGATGTATTTCGACCTGATGATTTATTAAAAAACGCCATTTTTGTGCAAGGAGAACAAAATGGATCTTTTGACCCAAATGATTTTATTTTGTTTTATGGCAGAGGTCCTCATAAATGGGAAGACGAGGGAAATGCAGGATTTCGGAGAAGGCTTAATATTTATGCAGAATATTCCGTTTATTTCATTAATATAAATGCTAACGCCCAGCCAAAAAGAATACAAACTGTAAATGCTACAACCTTGCAAGAAAATCAACTTGTAACAAGTTATAATTCTTTTGCAATTCACGAACAAGAATTAGTAAACCTAATGCGTGGGGGACAGCGTTGGTACGGAGAGTTATTTGATGCAGAGCTAGAGCAAAGTTTTTCATTTTCTATATCTCATTTAGACCCTCAACATTCACCCATTGTAAGAAGTTTTATGGCATGTCGTCAAGGTAGCTCTGGAGGAACAACCAATTTTCAGCTTTTGCATAATGGCAATGTGATTGGTTCTTCTAATTTAGGACCTTCTCAATCGGATAGTTATTCAAGGTCAGGTCTAACCACCATGCCAAATGCGTTCAATCCCAGTTCTGGGAATTTCTCCATTCAGGTGAGATTCAATCGCGCAAACCCATCTGATTTTGCACATTTAGATTATATTGAAATTAATGCTCGAAGCTTTCTGAGATTTAGCGGTAACCAATTTGAATTTCGAGATAAGAACTCCGTAGGCTCCGGTAATATTTCAAGATTTAGAATAGAAAACTTTCCTCAAGGTGCATCAGTATGGGAGACATCAGACCTAGCTAATCCACGCATAGTTTCTGGAGAAGTCGTAGGTTCTAACTACGAATTTACTTTACCAACAGACAGCTTAAGATCATTTATTGCTTTTCGCAATTCAAACTTCCTAACACCAACATACATGGAGCGAGTACAACATCAAAACTTACATGCTTTGGGACCAGCAGACTATTTAATAGTAACACACAAAGATTTTTTAGCGCAGGCACAACGACTAGCAAATCTTCATGCTACTCAAGGTCTTAGTTCACATGTTGTTGAATTACAAGATATTTACAATGAGTTTTCAGGTGGAACACAAGATCCGACTGCGATCAAGTTTTTCGCTAAAATGTTCTACGATAGAGCAGATGGAGATCCAGAACTATCTCCGAAATATCTTTGTCTTTTTGGAAGCGGTTCATACGACCCTTTAGATAGAATTTCCAATAACAACTATCTCTGTCCTGTTTACCACACTGTAAACTCAGAAAGCTATACTGCATCAATTGTATCTGATGACTATTTTGGCTTTTTAGATGATCAAGAAGAATTCTCTCCTGATGATTTATTAGATATAGCTGTAGGTCGATTAATAGCAAGCACGCCAAAGCACGCTGTTGATTTAGTAAATAAAATTGAGCATTACATGAAAAACGGCTCTGATTTATTTGCAACATCAGGTGTGTTATGTGGTGAAGATGGGTTTATTTCAACACAAGGTGATTGGCGTTTAAGAGTTACCTCAATTGCTGATGATGAAGATGACGGCTATTTTATTACTAGTGACTTAGAACCAATCCATGAGACGTTAAACGAAAATTTCCCTGAAATGAATCCTAATAAAATTTATTTAGATGCTTTTCAGCAAATAACAACCGCGGGTGGTCAGCGTTACCCAGATGTGAATAGAGAGATAAACAGAAGTATTGAGGCGGGAACGTTGGTCATGAGTTATGTTGGTCATGGCGGGCCTTCTGGAGCAGCACAAGAACGTGTTATTACTATCGGACAAATAAATGATTGGACGAATATTTCTCGTTTAACACTTTTTGCTTCTGCAACATGCGAGTTTTCAAGGATAGACGACCCTGGAATTGTTTCAGCAGGTGAATGGATGGCTTTGAACCCAATTGGTGGCGCAATAGCATTAATGACGACAACTAGGGCTGTTTTTGTATCGGCAAATACCGTAACAACTGCACGTTTTTTCGATAATGTATTTTTACGAGATGAAAATTTTGTACCGAGAACATTTGGAGAAATAATAACGAGCACAAAAAACCAAATACCCGGTGGTTCGAATAATAAAAGAGCATTTATGCTTCTAGGAGATCCTGCATTAAAAATAGCACTGCCTTATCAAAAAATTGTACTCGATTCAATAAACGGAAACCATATAACAAACGAATTAGATACGCTCCGTGCTCTTTCAAAAACCAAAATGGCAGGACATATAGAAGATCAATTTGGTAATCATTTGTCTAGCTTTAATGGCATATTACAGCCATCTGTTTTTGATAAACCTCAACTCCAATCTACGTTAGGTCAAGATTTAGCATCGCCAGTAATTGAATTCGAACAACAGTTAAACATTCTTTATCGCGGAAGAGTATCAGTAAATGCTGGAAACTTTAATTTTGAGTTTATTGTTCCTCGTGATATTGACTTTAATTTCGGCAGAGGAAAAGCTAGTTTTTATGCCTTTGACGATCAAAATGAGTCTGGAGGTGGTTACAGCAAGGATTTAATAATTGGAGGGATAGACACAACGGGGGTTGATGACAATATTGGTCCAGAAATTGAGCTCTATTTGAATGACGATTCTTTTGTGAATGGAGGAATAACTAATGAAACACCAGTTCTAATTGCTAAGCTATTTGATGAGAGTGGAATAAATACTGTGGGGACAGGTATAGGACATGATATAACGGTTGTATTAAATGATGAAACGAGTAATGCAAAAGTGTTAAATCAGTTTTATGAAGCAGATTTAGATACGTATCAAAGTGGTTCATTACGCTATCAATTTGAGCGATTAGAGCCTGGTTTGCATACACTTACCTTTAAAGCTTGGGATGTAAATAATAATTCCTCTGAAGCTAAACTAGAATTTACTGTTCAAGAATCTCAAGACGTTGCGCTACGTCATGTTTTAAATTACCCTAATCCATTTACGACTTCCACAACTTTTATGTTTGAACACAATCAAGTTTGCGCAGCGCTCGAAACGAAAATAGAAATTTTTACCGTTACTGGTCGCTTAGTACGTACTATTCACCAAGATGTGCAAACGCAAGGTTTTAGAGTTGAAGGTATTCCTTGGGATGGCAGAGATGACTTTGGTGACCAATTGGCAAAAGGGGTTTATGTTTATCGAGTATCGGTGAGAAATCCTGACGGAAATATGGCAACTGAGATGCAAAAAATGTATTTGTTGAAGTAGGTGGGGGGATTTTAGATTGACGATTGGGGGATTTAGGGATTGTAGATTGGAGGATTGTAGATTGGAGGATTTAGGGATTGTAGATTGGAGGATTTAGGGATTGTAGATTGGAGGATTGTAGATTGGAGGATTGTAGATTGGGGGATTTATGGATTTACGATTGG
>SKGS01000162.1 GCA_007117355.1 Lishizhenia sp.
GGATTGTAGATTGACGATTGGAGGATTTAGGGATTGTAGATTGGAGGATTTTAGATTGGGGGATTTATGGATTTACGATTGGGGGATTTTAGATTGACGATTGGAGGATTTAGGGATTGTAGATTGGAGGATTGTAGATTGGAGGATTGTAGATTGGGGGATTTATGGATTTACGATTGGGGGATTTTAGATTGACGATTGGGGGATTTAGGGATTGTAGATTGGAGGATTGTAGATTGACGATTGGGGGATTTAGGGATTGTAGATTGGAGGATTGTAGATTGGGGGATTTATGGATTTACGATTGGGGGATTGTAGATTGGAGGATTTGAGATTCATTTCATTCATAAAAAAAGCGACAAACATCGTTGTTTATCGCTTTCATTAAAATTCATTTATTTATGCTGCTTTCAGTTTTGCTAATTTAGAATTATCGAACTGTGCTTTAGCGTAATCAAGTGTAACTCGGAATTCGTTTGTATCCGCTTTTGATGGTATGTCGAACATTGCTTCTGTGAGAATCGCTTCACAAATTGACCTGAGACCACGGGCTCCAAGTTTAAATTCTATGGCTTTCTCAACAATATAGTCTAATACTTCTCCATCGAACTTTAAATCAACACCATCAATTTCAAATAATTTCGTGTATTGTTTCACTAATGCGTTTTTGGGTTCGGTAAGTATTCTTCTTAAACTCTTTTTGTCTAGTGGTTGTAAATACGATAACACTGGAAAACGACCAATAAGCTCAGGTATCAATCCAAATGTTTTTAAATCTGTTGGGTTTACAAATTCAAGTAAACTTTCACCATCTACTCGTTCTTGTTCTGAATTTGAAAAACCAATTGTTTGTCTGTTTACACGAGATGCGATTAACTTTTCAATTCCATCAAAAGCCCCACCACAAATGAACAAAATGTTTTTCGTGTTTATGGAAATCATTTTCTGTTCAGGGTGTTTTCTACCTCCTTGAGGCGGCACATTAACCTCCGCTCCTTCAAGTAGTTTCAATAGCGCTTGTTGAACACCTTCTCCTGAAACATCTCTTGTAATGGATGGGTTGTCGCTTTTACGCGCAATTTTGTCTATCTCATCAATAAACACAATTCCTTGCTCAGCTGCTTTAGCATTATAATCTGCGGCTTGAAGTAAGCGAGAAAGAATGCTTTCTACATCTTCACCAACGTAACCAGCTTCGGTTAAAACAGTTGCATCAGCTATACAAAATGGAACATTTAACATCCTTGCAATCGTTTTAGCTAGTAATGTTTTACCCGTTCCCGTTCTTCCTACTAATACAACGTTTGATTTATCAATATCAATATCGTCCTTACCAACTTTATAATTAAGTCTTTTGTAATGGTTGTAAACCGCAACGGATAAAGTCCTTTTCGCAGCAGACTGACCAATTACGTATTCATCCAATTTTGATTTAATCTCCTGCGGCTTCATTAAAGTTAAAGGTGCAGAAATTTGCGAATCCTTGTTTCTATCATTGAGTTCTTCCTTAACGATAGACTCAGCCTGAATAATACAATTATCACATATATGTCCTGAGATACCTGCAATCAAGATTCTCACTTGACTACGCGGTCTTCCACAGAACGAACAACTAGTTTCTTTTTTACTCATATAAAATATAAAAAAAGGTCTATAACAATTAGCATAGACCTAATTTGACTACAAAGATAACTATTTCGTCTTCCTTAACAAAACCTCATCTACCATTCCATACGCTTTAGCTTCTGTTGAGGTCATCCAATAATCTCTATCTGAATCTTGCTCAACCTTTTCAAAGCTTTGTTTAGAATGTGAAGCGATTATGTCGTATAGTTCTTTTTTCAGCTTTAAAATCTCTCTTGCGGTGATTTCTATGTCAGAAGCTTGTCCTTGTGCTCCTCCTAGTGGTTGGTGAATCATCACACGAGAATGTTGCAATGCTGTTCTTTTTCCATCTGCACCTGCGCAAAGTAGAACAGCCCCCATAGACGCAGCCATTCCTGTACAAATAGTTGCTACATCTGGACTAATATATTGCATAGTATCATAAATTCCTAGACCAGCATACACTCCACCACCTGGAGAGTTTAAATAAATTTGAATATCTTTTTTCGGATCTACAGACTCAAGAAATAAGAGTTGCGCATTGATAATATTTGCTACTTGGTCGTTAATTCCTGTTCCTAAAAAAATGATTCTATCCATCATTAACCGAGAGAAAACGTCCATTTGTGTCATGTTTAACTGACGTTCTTCAATAATATAAGGTGTTAAAGAAGACTCAATATAAGAGCCCAAATGCATACTACTAATACCCATGTGTTTAGTAGCGTATTTATTAAATTCATTTTTATCAAACATGATTTTTATATTTCGTTGTTGGGTTTAAAAATAGTAAAATAACCTGAGTACGGTTTAAGAATTTTGTCAGTTTTTACTTTATAAATAATTTTTTACAAAAGCTTCTTTGAACAAGCGTAAAAAATCAAAGCCCTCGCAAGGCGAAGGCTTTGAACTTTTTATGCAAATTTATTACATCATTCCTGGCATTCCACCTGGCATTCCGCCCGGCATTCCGCCACCTGCATTTTCATCTTCTGGTTCGTCAACGATTACACATTCTGTTGTAAGAAGCATAGCTGCAATAGACGCTGCATTTTCAACCGCAATACGTGTTACTTTTGTAGGGTCGATAACTCCAGCAGCAAGAAGGTTTTCGAACTCCTCTGTTCTAGCATTGTAGCCAAAATCGTCTTTTCCTTCTTTCACACGCTGTACGATGATTGCACCTTCGCCACCAGCATTAGCAACGATTTGACGAAGTGGCTCCTCGATAGCACGTTTTACAATTGCTATACCAGTTGTTTCGTCTTCGTTTAATCCTTTCATGTCTTCCAAGTTGCTGATTGCACGAATCAAAGCAACTCCACCGCCAGGAATAACTCCTTCTTCAACAGCTGCTCTTGTTGCAGCAAGTGCATCCTCAACTCTGTCTTTTTTCTCTTTCATTTCTACTTCAGAAGCAGCACCTACATAAAGAACCGCAACACCTCCGGCTAATTTAGCTAAACGCTCTTGCATTTTTTCTTTATCGTAGTCTGATGTTGAAGCTTCCATTTGCGCTTTGATTTGTGCAACACGAGCTTGGATATCACCTGATTTACCAGCTCCATTTACGATAGTCGTGTTGTCTTTATCTATCTCAATTTTTTCAGCTGTACCAAGCATGTCAACAGTTGTTGTTTCGAGGCTTAATCCTCTCTCCTCTGTGATTACTTGACCACCAGTTAATATAGCGATATCTTCAAGCATTGCTTTTCTTCTGTCACCAAAACCTGGAGCTTTTACTGCTGCTACTTTCAGAGAACCTCTGATTCTGTTTACGACAAGCGTTGTTAAAGCCTCTCCGTCAACGTCTTCAGATATAATCAAAAGAGGTTTTCCAGATTGCGCTACAGGCTCAAGAACTGGAAGTAAATCCTTCATATTTGATATTTTCTTATCGTAAATCAAAATGTAAGGATTTTCCAAATCAGCAATCATTTTCTCTGTATTGGTAACAAAGTATGGAGATAGATAACCTCTATCAAATTGCATTCCCTCTACAGTCTTTACTTCTGTTTCTGTACCTTTTGCTTCCTCTACAGTAATAACACCATCGTTACCTACAACTTTCATTGCTTCGGCAATTAAGGAACCAATAGTCTCGTCGTTATTAGCTGAAATAGAAGCAATTTGCTTAATCTTGTCGTTGTCAGAACCAACCTCTTTCGAAATTTTCTTTAGTTCTTCTACCACAACTTTTACTGCTTTATCAATTCCTCTTTTCAAATCCATTGGATTCGCACCAGCAGCCACATTTTTCAGACCTGAGGTAATGATAGCTTGCGCCAAAACAGTAGCTGTAGTAGTTCCGTCTCCCGCAATATCAGCAGTCTTAGAAGCTACTTCTTTAACCATTTGCGCTCCCATATTTTCTACTGCGTCTTTAAGTACTATTTCTTTCGCAACAGAAACACCATCTTTGGTTACGTGAGGTGCTCCAAATTTTTTATCAATAACAACATTTCTTCCTTTCGGTCCTAATGTAACCTTTACAGCGTTAGCAAGTGCATCAACTCCATTTTTAAGTTTTTCTCTTGCTTCAACGTTGAATAAAATTTCTTTAGCCATTTTCTAGAATTTTTTTAAGTTAATTAACCTATAATACCGTAAATATCCGATTCTCTCATAACAAGGTAAGTATCTCCGTCTAGTTTGATTTCAGTACCAGAATACTGACCATACATAACAGTATCACCTACCTTCACAGTTAATGGTTCATCGGGTTTTCCATTTCCAACTGCTACTATTTCACCTTTCAACGGCTTTTCTTTTGCTGTGTCTGGAATAATGATTCCACTCGCTGTTTTTTCTTCAGCCGGAGAGGGCTTGACTAGCACTCGATCCGCTAATGGTTTTAATAATGACATATACTTACTATTTTTTAATTGTTAGTTACGGCAAACTGTTTTGCGAATAATATGCCAATTCTATTTCTCATAAATTTTGGCAGAATATTTTAAGTTAAGGAGTGAAAAATTGGCAAATAACTGACAAACTGGCGTCCTTATGTAGTATATAAAAACAAAAAAGCGCCAATAAATTGACGCTTTAAAAATTATTTAATCGAAAGTTGTTAATCTTCTAAAGTCATTTCTTGGCTAGAAGTATCTTGTTGAGGCTCCTCCATTA
>SKGS01000016.1 GCA_007117355.1 Lishizhenia sp.
CTATCCACTCCCATCGTCATAAAAGCAGTTGCAAAACCATCTGCTAAAGCAGCATTATCAGCGATCACCGTAGCACTTAGTAAATTATGATTCACCGGCATTCCAGTTTTCGGGTCAATGGTATGGCTAAACTTTCTTCCATCCTGTTCATAGTACTTACGATAATTTCCAGAAGTTGCAATGCCTTTATCAGAAATACTGAGGTAGTTTTCCAAAGCACGTGAACTTAATCCGTCATTTTCTTCAGTCGGCTCATCTATTCCAATTACCCACGGTTTATTGTCATTATTTAAACCTTTTATTACGATTTCACCACCTACCTCGATAAAATAATTTTGATTTCCTTTTTGTTGAAGTAACTGACCTAATTCATCAGCTGATTGACCTTGTGCAATAGCATTAAAGTCCAATTGAAAACTTGGGTGTTTTTTAATAAAAACACCCTCTTCATATAAATGATGTAACCCAGGTTCAAAACTAGTAAACAATAAAATACTATCAATTTCATTTTGACTAGGGGGCTTTTTCATATCTTTAAAAAAGCCCCATGCTTTTACCAATGGAAAAACAGAAGGATCGAACGCTCCATTCGTAGCAGTATAAATAGCTTGACTTAATGTATAGCATTTATCAAAAAAACGGTTGTCTCCTAATTCAAAAATAGAATCCGCATTGTTCAATTTTGATAACAGAGAATGATCAATATAGCCTGACAATTCTGAATCAAAATCCGCCAAAAAATCGCTCACCTCCTCTGGAGAAACTAAAAGTTTATCTTCGCTTGTTTTGATTATAAATGTGGTTCCTTGCGTAGTTCCTTGAATTGTCTTGTCATCAATTGACCACGCATTTAATTCACCATTATCATTGACACTGGATTCTTCCTCCGTTTGATTTGATGAGCAGGATAAAGTAAGTACTACTAAACTAAAAATGACGCACCAATTTAGCATTTTCGGTACCATTATTCCAACCCGTTTCTGTAATTTGTATTCCATTTTTACTGTATGTTATGATATTTCTTCTTTGCACACGCAGATACACATCCCCTCTACCATCACGCACAACGATTCTTCTTGTTACAATTTCAATAGGCAAATCATCTTTATCTCTTCTTACGTACACCTCTTGCGTTACACCATCTGGAAATTCATCGCCCAACGTATTCGCTACCAATTCAGTGTATTGAATCTTATTCGCTTCAATTTGATCCAATAAACCTTGTACCTCTCTATTTTTTTTCTTGCTTTCTTCTTGACGACGTTGATTTTCCGCTGAAATCAAATAAGCTTCTGAGTCAACGTATTCCGCATTTTGATTAGCTATTTGATTTTTCTCAACAATCGTTTCTTGCAAAGTAACTTGCGTACGCTCAATATCTCGCTCAATAGCCTTCTGTTGACGTGCTTTTTCATTTTGTCGTTCGCGCACAACTTGTTCACTATTTTCTAATGCGCGTTGAATTTCACTTTGCGTTTCACGCATGTCCTTGTGAAGTTTTTCTAAACCTTCCTCTTGTTGAATTTGAATGCGTTCCACACGATCCATGTTATGATAGATATCTTTCTGTTTACGTGAGTTAGCACGTTCAAACACCTGATCTCTTTCTTCTTCAATTTGCTTTACCTGCTCAACGGTTTGCTTTCTTCTATTATCGCTTTCGGCAATAGATGATAAATAACTTTCTTGTTGTTCCACTAAATAAGCATCCATTCTCAAGTTAGCAGCGTAAATTTCCTCACGTTCCTTTGCTAATTGATCTTGTTGACGCTCTGTCACTCTACGAATATCCTCTTCAATTGCTTTTTGAATTACTAATTTACTTTCTTTCGATTCAGCCATGTCAATTTCAGCTTGAACCGATTTTTGCTGAAGACTTTGTAACTTCGAGTAATTTTCTTTTTGGTCAACTTGAGATTGTAAAATAAGGTCTTCTTGAATACTTTGAACCCGATCAGCATTAACACGACGCATTTCATTGGAGCGTGTCACATCTTCTCTACTCAAGTCTATTACTTCACTAACATGTTCATTGTTAAACAACCACTTATCAGAGTTTATTCTATTCTCTTCAGCTCTCAATAAAATTTTATCTTCTTCTAAATCACGCACAACATTAGCGTTATTTTTTACCATTTCCACACTTCTTTCTCTATCTGCTACCTGCTGGTCAATAATCGTGGAAATCTGTTGATCATTATCCAAGTATTTAGTATTTGCTCGTTGATTCAAATCAAACAACTCATCAGCAATCAATGTCTTTTCCTTGTCTACCAATTGGTTGTTTTCATATTGTCGGTCCCTTTTTTGAACATTTACATCCCTGTATGCATCATTGACATAAACGATCTGTTCATTTTGGCGCAACACTGATCCTCTTTCAAACGCATTATCTTGAATTAACTTTTCAGCAATTTCAAATAAGGTGTTATCAATTTCTACACTCAATTCTTGAGCACGACGATTGTTTTCATACCTTCCTTCGTTACGTAAATCTCTAATTCTATCAGCCTCTAACATCAAATTCAACCTTTCTTCTGTATCAGAAAGACTTGCCTCTCGAATAACATCCTCTTGTTTCTCTAATTTATTTACCACACGTTGCTTTTTCAAAGCTGCGCGAGTTCTTTCCGCTTTTTCTAACAACAGTGCACCTTCCACAATTGAAATATCCTCCTCTTCTCCTAAATAATCTAGTCCCGCTTCAGCTTTTGCCGCTCTATTTAAAATTCGCTTGATTTCCTTTGCTTTTATATTCGCACGACTATCAGAAGGTCTTTCCTGCTCTGCTTGTTCATATAGAGCTAATGCGTCTTCTAACTCATCGTTCTCGAAAAATGAATTAGCTTTAGCCAGTAATTCCTCAAATACTTTATCCTCTTTTTCTTTCAATTGTGCCTTTGCATTTCTCTTAGCTTCCGCCTTTTTCAATTTAACATCGGCATCATTCGGGAAAATATTCAACGCTTCATCATACAGTTCGTACGCCTTTGGATAATCTTTAATATCAGAAGCAGATTTTGCCTGACTTAAAAGACCATCAAATTCATTTTTCTTTTTAGCTGCAGCAGCTCTATCTGCTTCAATACGATCAATTTCAGCAATAATTGCCTTCTTTTGTTCTGTTGCATTTTCATCTTCAGGCTTAACATCTAAAGCTTTATTCACATGAACTAAGGCGTCATCATATAACTCATTGGCAACAGCTTGTGTTACTTTCAACATCTCTTGGCTAAACTTTTCATCTGATTGAGCTTGCATTTCAACTTCAAAAGCAGCTTTAGCCTTGCTTAATTCAGCCGTAGCTGTTGCATCATTTTCTTTTATCTCTAAAGCTTTTTGAAAAGCAGAAATACTCTCTTCTAATGCACCTTTAGCCATAGATTCTTTTCCTCTTTTCATTGCAAGATCGTAAGCTGCTTGCTCCTCCGCATCAGCTTTTTGTTGCGCCAATAAACTACTTATAGCCTCTATCTTATCTTTTGGCGATTTTTCATTCTCTTTTAACTCAGAAGCTTCTTTGTACAATTCAAGCGCTTTATCAAAATCTCCTTTACCCTCTACTTTTGCCGCCTTTTCCATTATCTCTTCGAAAGCCACTTGAATTTTTTCCGCTTCTAATTTCTTGGCTTCTTCATCCTCTTTTTTTCTTAAAATATCATCGATAGCCACTATTTTAGTTTGAGGAATTGGGTCAGATTTTTTTATTTCTTTTGCAACTTCATACTTTTCTTTTGCCGCTAAATAATCTTCTTTTGACATTAACTCATCTGCCTCTTTTAAGATTTGCTGGTACTGGTCTTCCTCCTCTTCTAACTTCTTTAATGCCACTTTCGCAATCTCCAATTTTTCAGATGCCTTTTCATTGGTTTCATCCAACTCTAATACATTTTGAAAAACATCAATGGCTGTTGCATAATCTTCATCATCAATTGCTTTTTCTCCTTTTGTCAGAAGTGATCCAATTTCTTTCAACTCCTTTTCAGCTATTTCCTGGTTCTTTTTCTTCTCTTTTATAGCCTCTAAAAGAACTCTTGCCTCATCATCATTTTCTTTTATTTTAAGCGCTTTATCCAGTTCTGCAATAGCAGCGTCAATATCACCTTCTTCATCAAAACCTTTCGCTTTATTCAAATGCTGCGTAAACTGATCATCAATATTAGCAAGTTCGTTTTGTTCTTTTTTTTCTTTTAGCTGTTCAACTTTAGATTGAATTTCATTATCATTAATTACAGCGAGTGCTTCTTGATATTTTGATATAGCATCTTCTAATTCATCTTTTCCTTCCAGCACATTGGCTTGCCCTACTAATTCATCAAAGTCTTTTTGTTTTTGTTTTCCTTCTTTCGCTTCATTCAATTTGGAGTCTGCTGATTTATTATCAGGCTTTAACGATAGCGCATCTTGAAAAGCAATTATTGCTTCATCCCAACTACCTATTTCCATTGCTTCTTGACCTTTGTTCAACGACTCTTCAAAAGCAAGGTCGATTTGCTGCCCTTCAGATAAATCCTTTAAAGCGGTTTCAGCTTCTAATTTTTTAGTCTGAACGTCAGTATCGTCTTTCAAACTTAAAGCATCCTTAAATTTATCTAGCGCTTCTTGATACTGTTCATTAGCCATAAATTCATCTCCTTCACTTACTAACTTGGCTATCTCCTCCTCAATTGCCTCAGCTTCCCTTTCAGCATCAATTTGCGCTTCTATTTCTGCTATTTTATTTTCAA
>SKGS01000009.1 GCA_007117355.1 Lishizhenia sp.
AGGTCAACAAACTATATGAGCTTTTCCCACAAAACCTCGTTTTACCCACCAAAACTATCCAATAAGAACATTTTTGGAAAATCTAAAGGTGTGGTTGGTCGGGCGGATACTATATTCCAGCAGGGCTTGTGCCTAAAATAGCTTCAAAATTAAATTCATGAATAAAGCGGGTTAAATCAAATCTGTATCCTTATACAAACTGCAACGTTAATAAAATAATAATTGCTTATAAAAACTGAAATTTATAAGCCTTAGCTTTGCTCTATGTTCGCAAAACGTTGGAAAAATATTTTACTTTGGACTACTGGGGTTTTTCTCAGTATTTTCATTATTTCTGGTGTTTTACTTGTGCTTTACAAAGACAAAATTAAGGACTATGCAATTGAAGAATTGAATCAATATTTGAATAAAAAGATTCATGTTGGATATATAGATTTAAGTTTCTGGCAAACCTTTCCAAACGTATCTTTAGATTTTGAAAACCTTCTGATTCATTCTCAATTTGGTTCTTTTCAAACTGCTGATACCGCTCTATTTGCCGAGAAAATAAGGTTGCGCTTTGATGCTTGGGATATTATCAACGGAAATTATTCGCTTGAAAGAGTGGATATTATAAATGGTAAGTTTAATATGGTCACCCGTGCTGACGGAAGTATTAATTACGACTTTTTAAAACCGACAGATAGTGTTGATTCAAGTTCTTCTGAGTTTTCTATCGACTTGGAAAAAATCTACATTGAAAATACGGACTACCAATATATTCATCAGAAAAGCGGTCAGCGATATAGCACTAATATTAATAAAATGAATCTTGCTGGAAATTTGACCTCCAATCAATTCCTTCTTTCATCAGATGCAGAAATATGGATTAAATCCATTCAGAATAAATCGCTTACAATACTCTCTAACAAAAGAGCCAAGTTATTTATTGAAATAGAAATGGATAATGAAAAAGATTTATTCGAAATTAAACATGCCGATCTAAGTATTAACACCTTACCATTTAGTCTCAATGGTAAAATGGATAAAACTGATTATAATTTTACAATTAATTCAAAAGGCCTTTTGTTGGAAGATTTTGTCCGTAATTTTTCCATTCAAGAACTTTCCATCATCGAAAAAATAAATGGAAAGGGAGCGGTGGACATTACGCTAGACATCTCGGGGAAATCAGAAAGCGATTTGGGAATTGCGATTAATTCGAATTTCATTATTAAAAATGGTAGTTTGTCTGATGGAGAAATTTCTTTGGAAGACATAGAATTAAATGGTCACTATACCAATGGAATATTATCACCGAAAGAGCAATTAAGTATTTCATCCATTTCTTTTTCATCATCAGGAAGTCAATTTTCCGGGAATCTGAATCTAGAGGATTTTGAGCGACCACATGTTAAAGGAAGAGCAAAAGGGAATATAAATCTCGCGGCAATACATCGCATTTTTGGTCCTAAAGAATTAACAAAACTTGATGGTAACATAATGGTGAATGGTAATTTTGACCTTCGGCTCAACCAACCAAAATACGATTTAAAAAACATAAGTGTTTATAATGTAAGCAGCAACTTGGAACTTTATGATATTCGATTTAAGACAAGAGATTTGCCCAGTGAAGTGTATATTCCATCAGGAGCGTTAGTTGTGCAAAATCAACGCGCAATCAGCAAGAATTTACTTATCCATTATCTCAACTCTGACCTTCGTATAGACGGCTCATTTGAACAAATAACTGATTATTTCAAGGGAGATAAGTCCTTGGTTGTTGATGCAATGATAGAAAGTAATTTATTGAACTTAGATGAGTTTAGCACACAAGAAGACAATAATACAAGGGCTTTACGTAAATGGATATTTCCAAATGACATAAGTGGTAAAATGACTATATCCATGAAAAACATCACTTACAGTAATCACCAATATACATCCGTAAAATCGAGGGTTAATTACGCTAATCGTACGATACTTTTCGAGCAGTTAAATGGTGAAAATGCAGGTGCAAGAATATCTGGAACGTTAAAACTAACTGAGCTGAGACCAATGGAGCTTACTTTGAATACCAATTTGGACGCTAAAAACATTCCTATAAAAAGACTTTTTAAAGAATGGAATAATTTTGATCAAGAAGTTATCAGCCATAATAATATTGATGGAAATGCTTCTATAGCATTAAGCTTTAAAGGTCTTTTTGATTTATACAATGGAGAATTACAAAAGAAAACTGTTCTTTCAGATGCAACAATCTTATTAGAAAATGGAAGATTAGTGGGTGTGCCAACATTTGCAGAGATTACTTCAAGTTTAAAAGAAGTTGGTGCGTCACGACTGCTCATTTCCAAACAAAAAATTGAAGACTTCGAAAAAGAGTTAATGGACTTACGTATAGCCTCTTTAACTAATACTATACGCATAGAAAATGGTGTAATAAACATTCCGAAAATGATTATTATCACAAACGCTTTAGACTTGAACCTATCTGGAACGCATACTTTTGATAATGATATAAATTATTCTTTTAATTTTCGTTTTCGAGATATTAAAGGAAAGAATATCACTACTGAGTTTGGAGATGTAATTGATGATGAAACTGGTTTTAGAGTTTTCTTAAAAATGGATGGTAATATTGAAAATCCAAATCTTTCTTGGGATAGAGAAGCCAGAAAGGAAATGCGAAAAATTCAAAAGGAAGAAACAAAAGAAGAAATAAAGAGTGTCCTTAAAACTGGTTTTGGTATAAATAAAAAAGATACAACCATTAATATCTCTAAGGAAGATGTGACACCGAAAGAAATAATTGAACTAAAATTCAATCAAATTGATAAAGAGAATGAAGAGCTTGAAAAGGAAAAAACCAAAAAGAAAACTAAGCTTCAATTAAAATTGGAGGAGTGGAAAAAAGAGAACGAGCAAAACAATGAACAGTTTGAAATTGACAGATGATTTCACTATTAAAGGTGAACAGTCTTCAGTTGAATTCAAGGAAACTAAAACATTTTACAAAAAATCACTTATTCTCTTTAAAAACAAGCGAAACCGAATTAACACAATGTCGTGTATTTTTTGGAGTAAATCCTTCTCCTGTAAAAACATGTCCTAAATGTCCTGAACACTTTGCACAAATTATTTCAATTCTTCGACCGTCTGCGTCCTTTAATCGTTGCACGGCTCCAGGAATTTCATCATCAAAAGATGGCCATCCACAATGAGAATCAAATTTATCTGAGGAGCGATAAAGTGGAGAATCACACTGCTTACAATGATATGAGCCACTTCTTTTATTCGTATTATATTCCCCTGAGAATGGACGCTCTGTGCCTTTATTTAATATTACGTATTTCTCAAAATCATTGAGTATTCTGTAATTATTCTTTTCTGTCATATATCAATGTAAAATGTTGTAAAAGGAACAATAAAGCTCTAAAAATGTTTTAATTGCGTCTTTATTATTTTCGACAAAAAACAATAAAAAAAGGTGTCGATAAAGACACCCGTAATTTTTTTATAAACTCTATTTAAAAATCATCTGGAATTTCAGCTTCTTTGAAGCGTTTTCTTTTAGGTTTGATTTTCTCAACGAAAACCACCTTCAATTTTTCATTGTCAGAAGTGTAAATCATTTCTGAAATTCCATTACTAATCGTTGGAGCTTGTCTTCTTTGATTTAAAAGTTTTTTGTCATACATTTCAGAGGTATTATCATCATAATAGATAAAGATAGATGATACGGTACCGTTTTCTACCCTTGCTTTTCCTTTGACACAAAACGGTTCATCGTCTTCAAAAAAGACAATAATCACATTGCGATGAATATCATCTGACACTGTGTAAGAACCACGTTCTTTAAAAGCGCTTTCAAGCCTTTCATAACAATTCAAATCCTGCGCACTTACAAGCGTTGAAATAGTGAAGGCAAACATCAATAATACTAAGTTTCTCATTCTAATTAAAATTTATTGAGCTAAGTCAAGGTTTCAAATATAGTAAACTTGAATATAAGTAGCTCACATTATTACTAAATTTATTTCTACTTTTGAACAACAATCGAAAACAATGAAACAAATAACAGACCATTTTAACGAGGCTTTAGAAGTTTTACTAAAATTTAACAAAAATCCAGCAAATTTTGTTGCCATAGAGAAAGCTGGCGAAATAATGGTTGAATCACTGCGGAACAAAGGCAAAATAATCAGTTGCGGAAATGGTGGTTCTATGTGTGACGCTATGCATTTCGCAGAAGAGTTAACTGGACGTTATAGGGATAACCGTCCTGCGATTGGTGCAATTTCTATTTCAGATGCTTCTCATTTATCTTGTGTATCTAATGACTATGGCTACGAGCACGTTTTTTCTCGTTATTTAGAAGGAGTTGGCAGATCAGGAGATGTTTTACTTGCTATTTCTACAAGTGGTAATTCTAAAAATGTGATTAACGCCATCAAAGCTGCTAAAAAAAACAATATCAAAGTGATTGGCTTAACGGGCAAGGACGGCGGACAAATGGCGGAATTATGTGATGTTGAAATTAGAGCACCTTATTCTGATTATGCGGATAGAGCTCAAGAAATTCATATAAAGGTTATTCATTCTTTGATAGATTATATTGAGAGGAGATTGGGGGATTTTAAGATGGTAAGACGTTAAGACAGTGAGATGATAGATATTAGACTTTAGACGTTAGACGTTAGACGTTAGAC
>SKGS01000057.1 GCA_007117355.1 Lishizhenia sp.
GAATACGATATGAAAAATGAGATTTATGCGCAGTATCAGCGTTTAGATTATAATTTTTATAAAGCAAACAGCACGGGAGACTTGATGAATAGAATTTCTGAAGATGTTGCTAAAGTTAGAATGTATTTGGGACCAGGGGTGATGTACACGGTGAATTTAATTGTCCTTTTTGTATTTATTCTTGTTTCTATGTTTGCAATTAATGTAGAACTTACGCTTTACACGCTCGCTCCGCTTCCTGTAATGTCTTACTTAGTTTACAAGGTTTCAGATACCATGAACAGGCAAAGCGAAAAGGTGCAGCGTTCACAATCAACTATTGCTTCCAAAGTGCAAGAAACTTTTGCCGGTATTTCTGTATTGAAAGTTTATGGTGGAGAAGAGCGTTTTCAAAAGGATTTTGACGAACAATCGGAAACGTATCTCCAAAAAAACATGGATTTGGTTAAGACGAATGCATTATTCATGCCGACAATTACCTTTCTCATTGGCTTGAGTACAATTTTGACTATTTATCTTGGAGGAATTTTGTCATTTGAAGCACAAAGCACAATTACCAACGGAGATATTGTTGCTTTTATTTTTTATGTGAATATGCTTACATGGCCGTTTGCTAGTGTTGGATGGGTTACTTCGTTAATCCAAAGAGCTGCTGCAAGCCAAGAGCGTATAAATGAATTCTTGAATGTCAAGCCAGCAATTCAAGTAGAAACAAATGAGCACTTTGACTTTAAAGGCAAAATTGAGTTCCAAAATGTAAGTTACACTTTTCCTTCTTCTGGAATTGAAGCAATTAAAAATCTTTCTTTTACAATTGAACCAGGAGAAACCTTAGCTATACTTGGAAGAACAGGTTCTGGAAAAAGTACAATTATTAATCTTTTAATACGTCAATTTGACCCAGTTACAGGAAAAGTTCTCATTGATGATAAAGATTTAAAATCCATTAATTATTACTCGTTACGCAACCAGTCGGGGGTTGTGCCTCAGGAGGTTTTTTTGTTTTCTGATTCCATTCGCAATAATGTACTTTTTGGTATATCAAATTTTGAAAACTTCAAGGATGAAGACTTGATTAAAATATTACAAAAAGCTCATGTTTGGCACAATATACAAGCTTTTCCAGATGGTTTAGATACTGTTTTGGGAGAAAGAGGTGTTAATCTTAGTGGCGGCCAAAAGCAACGAATTAGTATTGCGAGAGCTTTAATAAGAGAACCTAAGCTTCTTGTGCTTGATGATTGTTTGTCCGCGGTGGATACTGAAACAGAAGAAATTATTCTCACTAATTTGAAAAATCAAATAAAGAAAAATACTACCTTGATTGTAAGTCATAGGGTTTCATCTATTCGCAATGCCGACCGTATTATTGTGCTCGAAGATGGAAACAAAATAGAAGAAGGCACTCATGATGAACTTTTGGCTCTTAATGGCGTTTATGCTGACATGTACACCAATCAATTACTGGAAAAGGAAGAAGATTTAGAAAATTAATTTAAAGCGATTTAATTGGAACAATTCATTCATATCAAAGGGGCTAAAACACATAATCTAAAAGATTTAGAGGTTAAGATTCCGCACGGAAAAATGACGGTCATTACAGGTTTGTCAGGTTCGGGAAAATCATCTCTTGCATTTGATACGCTTTATGCCGAAGGACAACGACGTTATATTGAAAGTTTATCTTCTTACGCTCGTCAATTTTTAGGTAAACTAGACAAACCAGAAGTCGATTTTATCAAAGGGATTTCGCCTGCAATAGCAATTCAACAGAAAGTAACTTCTACAAACCCTCGTTCTACGGTTGGAACAGTTACAGAAATTTACGATTTTTTAAAGGTACTTTTTGCTAGAGTTGGTAGAACTATTTCTCCAATTTCAGGCAACGAAGTGAAAAAACATCAAGTTGGAGATGTAATAGATGCACTGAACAATTTCCCTGATGGAACACGATCTGTAATTCTTGCTCCTTTAAATTGGAAAAAGTACGGGATTGAAAAACAACTGCAATTAATTAAAGAACAAGGGTATTCACGTGTTAGTTTAGATAGTGATACTTATTTAATTGATGAAGTGAATGTTAAAGAAGTTTCTGATAATTCAAAATTAGAGCTTATTATTGACAGGGTAACCGTTCGAAAAGAAGATGCGGATAATGAAGCTAGAATAAGTGATTCAGTGCAATTAGCGTTTGCCGAAGGAAATGGTGTTTGTTCTTTATCCTTTCCAAAAGAAGCGAAAACGTTAGAATTTTCTAATCGTTTTGAATTAGATGGAATGGAGTTCGTGGAGCCTAGTTTACATTTCTTTACTTTCAACAATCCATTTGGTGCTTGTAAAACGTGTGAAGGGTTTGGCTCAATTTTAGGAATTGACGAAAACTTGGTTATTCCAAATCGTAAACTGTCTGTATATGAGGAAGCTGTGACTCCTTGGAAAGGGGAGAAGTCGAGTTATTTCCTTGAACGTTTTATTAAAGAATCGAGTAAAGTAAATTTTCCTATACATCGACCAATAGATGAATTGACAGAGGAACAATTCGATATTCTCTGGAATGGTTCTAAAAACATTCATGGAGTAATGGATTTTTTCCATGAGTTAGAACAAAAGACATATAAAATATACAATCGCGTGCTTTTGGCTCGTTATCGTGGTAAAACAAAATGTCCTGATTGTAAAGGAACTAGACTGAGAAAAGATGCCAACTATGTTAAAGTCGGTGGGAAAAGTATCTCCGAACTTGTTTTACAAAGTGTTGAGGAGAATTTAGCTTTCTTTCAAAATATTGAATTAAATGAATTTGATAAAGCTGTTGCACAACGAATTTTGACAGAAATTACCAATCGCTTAAATTGGCTCAATGAAGTTGGATTGGGTTATCTTTCGCTTAATCGCCAAGCAAATTCGCTTTCCGGTGGAGAATCTCAAAGAATCAATTTAGCAACTTCTCTTGGTAGTGCATTGGTTGGTTCTATGTACATTCTAGATGAGCCAAGCATTGGTTTACACCCTAAGGACACACAGCGACTAATCAAAGTGTTGCACGAATTAAGAGATTTAGGAAACACGGTAATCGTGGTAGAGCATGAAGAAGCAATTATGCGGGCAGCTGATGAAATCCTAGACATTGGCCCAATGGCTGGAGTTCACGGAGGAACACTTGTTTTTCAAGGAAATCACGATGCACTAAAGAAAACTAAAAATAGTATAACCGCAGATTATTTGACAGAAAGAAAAATTATTTCTGTTCCAAAAAAACGAAAAGTTTTCAGAGATAAATTAACCTTAAAAGGTGCATCTGAGCATAATTTGAAAAATATTGACGTTACATTTCCATTGAATGCACTAGTTTGTGTAACTGGCGTAAGTGGTTCCGGGAAATCAACATTAATTACGGATGTATTTTATCCAGCTTTACGCAAAAAACTAGGAATATTTGGAGATAAATCAGGTAAATACGATGAACTAACAGGAGATATTTCTCAAATTAAAGAAATTGAGTACATCGACCAAAACCCAATTGGTAGGTCATCGCGCAGTAATCCTGTGACTTATGTAAAAGCTTTTGATGATATTCGAGAATTGTTTGCTCGACAAAAAATATCAAAAGCAAGAGGTTTAAAAGCTGGCTATTTTAGTTTTAATGTTCCCGGAGGTCGTTGTGAGATGTGTGAAGGAGAAGGAGTTACAACTGTCTCCATGCAATTCATGGCTGATATTCATTTGACTTGTGAAGCTTGCAATGGAAGAAGGTATAAAGAAGAAGCATTGGAAATAAACTATCGCAATAAGAGTATTGCTGACATCTTGGAAATGAGTATTGAAAATGCGCTTTTGTTTTTCAGCGAAGGCACAGATAGAATAGAACAAAAAATTGTTGAAAAGATTCAACCTTTAGTTGATGTTGGATTAGGTTATCTAACTATGGGACAGCCTTCTTCTACTTTATCAGGTGGTGAAGCACAGCGTATCAAACTAGCCTCATTTTTAATTAAGTCAAAGCAAACGAATCACACCTTATTTATATTTGACGAACCAACAACAGGGCTTCATTTTTACGATATTGATAAATTGTTAGTCGCTTTCCAAAGACTTGTTGAAGCAGGACATTCCTTAATCGTTATTGAACACGACATGGATGTAGTGAAATGCTCAGACTACATAATTGATTTAGGTCCAGTAGGGGGCGATAAAGGAGGGCAACTCATGTTTCAAGGTACCCCGGAAGACTTTATTGCCGGTAATTCTGAGAATCCAACTGCTCAATTTTTGAGAGAAAAACTTAGTGGAGTAAAATCGATTTAATGTTTGATAGAGCGATAATTTCAAGGTTTAGTTAAGAAACCCACTTTTCCGTTTTATATTGTTAATAAGTAGGTGGAAAACCTTTGATTTTAGAATATTTCGCAAGGGATAATTTCGTATTTTTGTCTATTGGGATTTTGTATTCCTACAATAAAGAAAATGAATAACTAAATACGTGAAATAATTCAACATGAGTGAAGAAAACAAGCGACAAGACTATTCAGCGGATAATATTCAAATATTAGAAGGATTAGAAGCTGTAAGAAAGCGTCCAGCGATGTACATTGGAGATGTAGGTGTTAAAGGATTGCATCATTTGGTTTACGAGGTTGTGGATAACTCCATTGATGAAGCAATGGCAGGTTATTGTGACACAATTAAAGTATTTATCAATGAAGATAATTCTATTTCAGTAGAGGACAACGGTAGAGGTATTCCTACTGCAATGCATACTAAAGAACAAAAATCAGCATTGGAGGTTGTAATGACTGTTCTTCACGCTGGTGGAAAGTTTGACAAAGATACCTATAAGGTTTCCGGTGGTTTACACGGTGTTGGTGTATCTTGTGTGAATGCGCTTTCAACTCATTTGTCCGCAGTTGTACACAGAGATGGGAAAATATTCCAACAAGAATATAATATCGGGAAGCCTTTGTATCCTGTTAAAGAAATTGGTGTTTCAGATAAGACAGGTACAATTGTTACTTTCAAACCAGATGAATCTATTTTTGAAAATACGGTTTATAGCTATGAGACATTAGCAGCTAGAATGCGTGAATTAGCCTTCTTGAATAAAGGAATTACCATTTCGATTGAAGATTTACGTTCTTCTTCAAAAGACGAAAATGAAAATAGCCCAAAAGAAACTTTTCATTCTGAAGGAGGGTTAAAAGAATTTGCTCAGTACCTAGACAGAAATAGAGAATCTTTAATTGCTGACGTGATTTACATCGATGGTGAAAAAGATGGAATTCCTGTTGAAGTCGCTATGACCTATAACAGTTCTTACACAGAAAATATTCAAGCATACGTAAATAATATTAATACTCATGAAGGAGGAACGCATTTGAGTGGATTCCGAATGGGATTAACACGTACACTTAAAAAATATGCTGACGATAGTGGTTTATTAGCAAAAGAAAAAATTGAAATCGCTGGTGATGACTTCCGTGAAGGGCTTACGGCAGTTGTATCGGTTAAAGTAGCGGAACCACAATTTGAAGGTCAAACAAAAACTAAACTAGGTAACAGAGAAGTTCAGGCTCCTGTTTCTCAAGCAGTTTCTGAGATGCTTTCTAATTACCTCGAAGAAAATCCAGCTGACGCAAAACGTATTGTTGAAAAAGTAATTCTAGCCGCAAGAGCTAGAAACGCAGCGCGCAAAGCACGTGAAATGGTTCAGCGTAAAAATGTAATGGGTGGAAGTGGATTACCTGGAAAGTTAGCCGATTGTTCAGAAAAAGACCCTGCACTTTGTGAAGTTTACCTTGTTGAGGGTGACTCTGCAGGTGGCACTGCTAAACAAGGTCGTGATAGAAATTTCCAAGCGATAATGCCACTTCGTGGAAAGATTTTGAACGTTGAAAAAGCAATGCAGCATAAAATATTTGAAAACGAAGAAATTAAAAATATTTATACTGCACTTGGTGTTAGAGTAGGAACAGATGAAGACCCTAAAGCGCTGAATACAGAAAAGCTTAGATATCACAAAATTATTATCATGTGTGATGCCGACGTGGATGGTTCTCACATTGAAACATTAATTTTGACGTTCTTCTTCCGATACATGAAAGAACTTATTGAGCAAGGGTATGTCTATATTGCTACTCCGCCACTTTATTTACTAAAGAGAGGGAATAAATCTGAATATGCTTGGAATAATGACCAGCGAGACCGATTAATTGAAATGATGAAAGGAAATGGCCCTGCAACGTCTGTTGGTGTTCAGCGATACAAAGGTCTTGGAGAGATGAATGCAGAACAACTATGGGATACGACTATGAATCCAGAAAATAGAACGTTGCGACAAGTTACCATCGAAAATGCAGCAGAATGTGATCAAATATTCTCAATGCTAATGGGTGACGATGTTCCGCCTAGAAGAGAGTTCATTGAAAAACATGCAAAATATGCAAATATTGATGCTTAAATGCATTATTGATGCTTTTAATAAACGACGCATTTTGCGTCGTTTTTTGTTTAATGTAATTTGTTTACGTAATTTTATATTGTAAGCTGCATGAATTTCTAAAATGCCTTTGGAAAGTGTAGCTGACAGAAAAAAGAGAAAAAAATAGTTAGAGATACGAATGAAAAAACTTCAAGCCATAATTATATCTTTTGTCGTATTAATGTTGTTCGGCGTTATAGCATCCTTTATTTATAATCGTTTCCCTACGACTTTAGTACTTTTTTTGCTCTTAGCAATGATGTTTTTTGTGGTGCTGGGGCTTTATGGGTATTGGAAAAAAGCGATGAATGGAGAACATAGCCATCCAAAATATAGTGAAGTAAATGATACCATTTTCCCCGAATTAGAGGAAGATTTATTAACCGTTCTGCCGCTTGATTTTATAGCAAAATTCGAGAAACAAAAGGGGGAACTTGTGTTTTTTGGTGATGATAATTCCTTTCAAGAAGAAGTGTTGAAGGTTGATTACAATAAGTTAACTGATGAATTTGTACTGAAATTTAGAAGCTTTACAGTTCTCTTTAAAGATTTAGCAACTGTTGAAGTTGGCGACGAACAAATTATTATTTTTTCTGCAAAACAAATGCGTGTAAAAAAGGGAAAGCAAGATTATTTAGTTGTTGACAAGAGTGGTAATCGTAAAGAAGTAAATAGGGAAGGGGTAACTAATAAATACAAATCTGATTTACCATTTTTGGTTTTTTCATGGGGATAAATGCTTTACCTAAGCTTTTATTACACCTGAACCCAATAAAACATCACCTAAATAAAACGCACAAAATTGCCCAGGAGTAATGCCTCTTTGTAAATTTTCAAAAAGCACATACTTATGGTCATTGATTGTGTAAAGTGTAGCATGTTGAAGAGGCTGCCTGTATCTGATTCTTACCAAACATTTAAATCCATCTTCTAAATCGAATAAATCTGTTTTATGAGTGCTAAAGATTAATGAATCAAGATCTACTTCCAAAGCAATTCTGTTAAGTCCCAAATGATGTTCGGTTTGACCTGAAAAAACAATATTATTCGTAGTTTCGATATTAATTACAAATGATGGATTAGGTCGTCCGCCGATGTGCAAACCTTTTCGCTGACCTATTGTATAAAAATGCGCTCCTTGATGTTCACCAACAACAATTCCATCTGTTTCAGAAAAAGTAAAAGGATGAGCTAAACTTGGAAGGTTAATTTTTATAAAATCAAGCTTGTGATAGGCTAATAATTGCTCATTATCATTTGGGATTTCAATGATTTTTCCAGTTTTTATCTCTAATTGCTGTTGCAGAAAGTCGGGTAAACTGATTTTTCCAACAAAGCAAAGCCCTTGTGAATCTTTTTTTTCAGCCGTTACAAGATTCAATTCAGCAGCAACTTGTCGAACTTCATGTTTTTCCAATTCACCAATAGGAAATAATATCTTTTGCAGCTGTTCTTGGTTTAACTGACACAAGAAATACGATTGATCTTTATTTTTGTCCTTTCCAGCTAAAAGTTCAACAGTTCCATCTTCCAACTCTCTTCTTCTACAATAGTGACCTGTGGCAACAAAATCAGCTCCTAGGTTCATTGCGGCTTTGAGAAATACATCAAACTTTATTTCACGATTACAAAGTACATCAGGATTTGGTGTTCGACCTGCGGCATATTCATCGAACATATAATTAACGATGCGTTCTTTGTATTCTTCGCTTAAATCAATTACTTGAAATGGAATACCAAGTTGATTAGCAACTAAAAGTGCATCATTACTATCATCTATCCATGGACAATCGTCTGAAAGAGTAACAGACTCATCGTGCCAATTACGCATGAACATACCGATGACTTCGTATCCTTGTTGTACCAATAAATGAGCAGCAACACTAGAATCAACGCCTCCTGACAACCCTACAACAACTCTTTTTCCCATAACGAAATACTAAACCTGTGTATCAGGCAATTGTTCAAACGATAAAAAAGATAGTTATTAAATTCGCTTTCTTCTTGGTCTTAGAACTCTTTTTGGTTCTTCATCACTTTGATTAGAGCGAGGGGAAACTTTATCGTAAACTTTCTTTGGCTCTCTAGATGAAAAATTCTTTTTGAATGGCTTTTTTTCGAAAACTTTCTTTTCTGGTCTTGCTCCTTTTGGTGAAGCAATTTTAACGTCTAACTTTCGACTGTTGACGTCCATACCGTTTAGCGCCTCGATTGCACGAATAGCCTCATCAGTATCTTCCATTTCAACATAACCAAAGCCTTTAGATTTTTTTGTTTTTTTATCGTAAACAACATGGGCGTAAGATACATCACCAAACTGAGAAAAGGTGGCTTCTAGGTCAGAGGATGTAATGCCAAAATCCAAGTTGGCAATAAAAATATTAGTCATTTTAAATTTTTTAATGCTTTAAAGCTGATACAAAAATAATTGATTCTTTGCTTGAAATCTAGATTTTAGCATTATTTTTAAATTTTTTCGGCAAGTAGATTGTTATATAGCATTGAAACTTGGCTTTGTAGCGATGTTTAAAAAATTATTTCAACATGAATAAACAAGTTTGCGTTTTAATAGATGATGACGAGGATGATCAAATGATTTTTGAAGCTGTAATAAAGAAGTTTTTTCCAACTTATGAGTTTCATGTTTTTTTTCAGTTAGCAGATGCTATTCCTTTATTAGAAAAAGCACAACAAACCAAGCTTGTGGCTTTCATTGATTTGAATATGCCAAGAGTAAATGGAAAAGAATGCTTGAAGTTACTTCGAAATAATCCAAATACGCAAAAATTAGATGTTGTAATTTTGTCCACTTCAAATAATCCAAAAGATGTAAACGATTGTCTTCTGCTGGGGGCAAATGCATTCATTACGAAGCCCTCCGCAATAGATGAAATAGTGCATGAAATAGCTCCTTATCTACCGAATTAGTATGTTTTTTACTTTTTGAATCGATTATGAAATTTCAATCAGCCTTCGAAAGTAACTCAAAAAGTGCCTTCTATATATTACTTTCGATTCAGTTTATTTTATTTTTCGTTTCTTTCTTCTTAGCATATTCAGCTGAAGAACTAGGCAATAGTTCGGTTTTAGTTGTTTTTGCAAACGTTTATCTAGAGTATCTTTTTCTTTTCGGAACCCTTTTGGGAACTATTCATCTATTTGTGGGAATTACATTTTTTATCGGAATTTTACTAACTTCAATTGTTATCGCATTTTTAGGATCGTTTTGTTGGGAAATGATTGTTAGATTCGTGTCTGATTAGGCTATAATTCAATGAAAAACAAAAAATCCCCTCAAGAATCATTTTTTCTCGAAGGGATAATATTCTGGTTGAATTATCGACTAACGAATCACTTTCTGCATTACCTCAGAAAATTTAACCTGCAAAGCCTCATCAGATTGAATCTGCATAAAAACTCTCTGGTAATCATCTTCTGACATTCCTTCTTTGTTCATCACTTTAGCCATGCTTGCCTGAAATTCCGCTTGCATTACCTCTAGTTTTGCTGTTATCTCATCAAACTTTTTCCATTGTTCGACTTTGAAGCCATCTTTTTCTCCGCTTTGCTTCGCTTCATACATTGCAGAAAACTCCTCTTGTGACATTCCATTTTCATCAAGAAAAGACAGCATTTTACCCTGAAAAGCTTCGTTTTCCTGTTGAACTTGGGAGTACACTTTTACAAACAGCTCAAGTTCGCTATCTGTTACTTGTTGGTCTTGACCGAACACAATTTGTGGTAAACTGATTGTACATACTAAAATAAGTGAAAATAATTTTTTCTTTAAAGACATAATATAAATTTTGATTTGAGTTCGCAAAATATGAAATAATCAATAGTTCACTCATAAAATAACGTTAAAATGGGTTAAATGGGTAAAATACATTCTAAGAATGAGTGTTTTAACTGAATTAGAGCCATTTTTTACCCTAGTCTTAACCTTTTTCTAATTCAAAAACAACAATTTCCGGAGACATTCCAATTCTTCCAGGAAAACCTAAAAAACCAAAGCCTTTACTAATATACAAATGTTTGTTTTCATGTTCATAATGCCCTAGCCATCGTTTGTAGCGGTATTTTACCGGACTCCATTTCCAATTTGGTATATCGATTCCAAATTGAGCACCGTGGGTGTGACCACTAAGTGTTAAATGAATAGGAGTGGAGAAATGACGGGTTTCTAATTCCCAATGATCTGGATCGTGTGATAAAAGAATTTTAAAATCACTATCCGCTAAACCTTGAGATGCAGCATTTAAATCACCGTATTGAGGAAAAGGCGGATTTCCCCAGTTTTCAACTCCTAATAAATGAATTTTCTGATTATCTTTTTCTATCGCTATGGATTCATTGCTCAAAAGTTTGAAATCACTGTCCACATAAATTTTTCTCAGCAATTCTTTATTCGCTATTTTATCTTCTTCTGTTGCAAAAGGCATGTATTCCCCATAATCATGATTTCCCATAATGGAGAATTTTCCGTATTTCGATTTAATATTAGCTAAATCTGAAACATAAGGTAAACACTCTTCAGCGCGGTTATTTACTAAATCTCCTGTGAATACAACAAGATCAGGATTTTGCTCATTTATTAGCGATAAACCTTTTTTAACTTGATCGTAGTCATCAAAACTTCCAGCATGAAAATCGGTGAACTGAACTATTTTAAATCCCTTAAAACTTTCTGGTAAATCTTTAAAAGTTAATTTCTTGTGAACAACTTGAAAATTATATTTTCCTCTTGTAATAGCATATAAAGTACCTGTAAATGGAATAGCGGCAAGCGTTAGTGCTAAATTCCTTACAAATACTCTTCTGCCATCCAGCGAAACTTGCCCGTTAGATTTCCAGTTACTTATTTTTTGGACAACAAATTTTCCATATCGAAACAAATCTTCAAGTAGGAAAGGAGTTGCAATTAGTAACTTGGCGAGGAAAATCCCAAATGTAAAACCAACCACAATATTTAACAGGTAGTTAGCATTGTAAATCCCTTGCCCTGAGCGATATATATTAGCAATAAATCCAAAGAAAAACAATAATGTTGATATAGGGATAAACCATTTGAAAAAGTTGAAAATCTTTGGTTCTAATGTTCTTTTCAAACCGTGCCACGTGTATAAATCCAAAATAACACAGACGCCGATGATAAATGTAAAAGCAATAATATAGCGGTAACTCATGATTTTTTATTGAACAAATACTACAATAACAGAATGAATAAGTTAATGTTTAAGGTAGATTGTCTTCTTCCTCTTCTAAAACTTCTTCTTTTGCTTCATCCCAACGCTCAACACGTTTAACTCCTTCTAAAATTTCAAATTTAGAAACAAGTTGATCGAGATGCAGTTTATCAAGAACATAAACCTCTATTTTACCTTCAAATATTCCATCTTTGGATTCAAAACTGATGTAGCGCATATTGACATGATGCTGAAATGAAATGACTTGTGTAATCTTATTAACTATACCAACATCATCAATTCCAATTAATCTAAGCTTCGCTAAATGTTCTTTAACCTCTTTGGTTTTCCATTTTGCATTGATACATCTATCAGCCATTTTCGACATGAGATTCTCTGCGTTAGGGCAGGTCGTTCGATGAATTTTAACACCTTCTTTTAATGTAATAAAACCAAAAACCTGATCTCCTGGCAATGGGCTACAACATCTAGCAAAACTGTAATCTATTCCGTTGAAGTTATCTCCAATAACAAGAACGTCTTTTTTGTTTATTTTGTTCTTGATAATTCGAGCATCTTTAATCAATTTAGAATTAGTGTCTTTATCTAGAATTAAAACCCCATCATCGTTTCTTAGTGTCCTCAAGCGGTTCAACTCCATTTTTCCTTTAGCAACTCGGATGAACAAATCTTGCAATGAAAAAATTGAAAAATGCTCTTGTAAAGTAGTTAAATTAGAATCGGTGAACTTTACGTTGAATTGTTTGAATTTTCGTTTTAATATCTGTTTTCCATCCTCAGCTATCATTTTACGCTCCTCATTTAGAGCAGCTTTAATTTTTTGTTTTGCTCTAGCTGTTACGCAAAACTTGAGCCATTCTTCATTTGGTTTTTGCTTGTCAGAGGTAATGATGTCAACCTGATGTCCATTTTTTAATTGATGACTTAATGGAACAAGTTTATTGTTAACCTTTGCTCCAATACAGGTCAGACCAATATCTGTATGTATATCAAAAGCGAAATCCAGGGTTGTTGCTCCAGTTGGCAAAACACGAAGTTCCCCTTTTGGAGTAAAAACAAAAATTTCGTCGTTGAACAAATTAAGCTTAAACTCATTCACAAAGTCCATAGCGTCTTGCGAAGGATTGTCTAATAAGTCTCTAATTTCTGAAATCCAGCGATCAAATTTGTTATCTCCATTTTTAGATTCTTTGTAATTATAATGAGCTGCCAATCCTTTTTCGGCAATTTTATCCATGCGCTTTGATCGTATTTGGACTTCTACCCATTTACCCTGAGGACTCATTACGGTGGTATGGAGAGATTCGTATCCATTTGCTCTTGGAGTAGAAATCCAATCCCTTAATCGATTTGGGTTTGGTTGGTAATAATCCGTTACAATAGAATAAACTCTCCAAGCATCTGGTTTTTCTAATTCTTCTGGTGAATCTAAAATTATTCGAATAGCGAACAAGTCAAAGACTTCTTCAAAAGGAATTTGCTTGCTTTGCATTTTTCTCCAAATAGAAGATACTGATTTAGTTCTTGCTTTGATTTCAAAAACATACCCTTCATGCTCTAGTGCTTCTTTTATAGGGTGAATGAATCTTCTGATGAAACGTTGCCTAACAGCTTTAGTTTTTTTAAGTTTCCCTTCTATTTCTTGATAAACTTCTGGATTCATGTAAAAAAGACACAAATCTTCTAATTCGCTTTTAATACTATATAAACCAAGTCGATGGGCTAGGGGAGCATACAAGAAATTAGTCTCTGAAGCAATTTTTAATTGTTTGTCGTGTCGCATACTACCTAAAGTACGCATGTTGTGCAAACGGTCTGCGAGTTTTATTAAAACGACTCTTAAATCATCAGAAATCGTTAAAATCATTTTTCTGAAGTTCTCCGCCTGAATAGAAGCACTTTCATTAAAAACTTCAGGGATTTTAGTAAGTCCATCAATAATGCTTCTTACTCTTTCGCCAAAAAGCTCTTCAATATCTTCAAGTGTTATATAAGTATCTTCAACGGTATCATGTAATAAAGCACAAATTACCGCAGTTGATCCTAAACCCATTTCTTCGGCACAGATGCGAGCAACTGCAATAGGATGATAAATATATGGCTCGCCTGACTTTCGTCGCATATCTTTGTGTGCCTCAACAGCCACATCAAATGCTTTCCTAATCATTCGAGTCTCCTCCTTGGTTCGAGCATCTTTTGAAACTTTTAATAAGTTTTTAAAAGCATAAAGAATTTCTTTTCGCTCTTTTTCAAGATCAATTTCAGAATGGATACTATTTTCGTTTTTCATTGAAATACTTATTCATCAGCAGGTAACACCTTAGTCATCACTTTACCAAAACCTATCCTAACATGTTCGTTTTTACAGTAACCTCTCATTATGACTGTATCATTGTCTTGAATAAATTTTCGTTCAGATCCATTATTCATTTTTACAGGCTTTGTTCCTCTCCAAGAAATCTCTAACATAGAACCAAAAGACTCTGGTGTAGGTCCTGAAATGGTACCCGAAGCCATCATATCGCCACAGCGAATATTACATCCATTAACTGTATGATGTGCTAATTGCTGCACCATGTTCCAGTACATGTGTTTATAATTTGACTTACAAACAATGGTCTCCTCAGCGTTTTCAGGTTGTATTCCAACTTCTAAATTTATATCATAATGATGATTTCCTTCATATTCTAAATAAGAAAGAACTTTAGGGTCTTGTTTTGGCCCTTCGATAGCAAATGGTTCTAATGCATCCATTGTAACTATCCATGGGGAGATAGAAGAAGCAAAACTCTTTGCTAAAAATGGCCCAAGGGGAACATATTCCCATTTTTGAATATCACGTGCCGACCAGTCATTCATAATGCACATACCAAAGATGTAATCTTTAGCTTCTTTAGTGGAAATATTATCTCCAAGTGGTTTACCATCAAAGGTAATAAATGCCATTTCTAATTCAAAATCAAGAAGTTTACTAGAAGCAAATACGGGGTCAGCATCATCACTTGGTTTTATTTGGCCCTTAGGACGTTTAATCGGAACTCCAGATGGAATAATCGAACTAGCTCTACCATGGTATCCGACAGGAATCCATAGCCAGTTTGGAAGAAGAGCATTGTTTGGGTCTCTGAACATTGTTCCAACATTAGTTGCGTGGTCTCGGCTAGAGTAAAAGTCTGTGTAATCTCCAATTTCAACGGGCATACACATCTCTATATCCTCTGCTGGAATTAAAACTTGACCAACGTGATGACTATTGTTTTTTAAGTCTTTGTTTGTATCGCTAAATAATTTAGATAATCTATTTCTTAGATCAGAAGTTGCTCGCTTTCCCTTCTTCATTAATTGATTTAAGCTAGAGCAGTCAAAATCCTCTAAAGCAAATGGTAAGTTATCTAAATAACCTAAAATAAACAAGGATTTTATGTCAATAATTTGATCTCCAATTCGAGAAGCTACTCTTGGTTTGAGCTGGTCTGTTTTTACTATGCCAAACGGTAAGTTCTGAATTGGAAAATCTGAGTCTTTTTGTACCTCTACCCACGATGTTAGTGATGGATCATTTGCTTTTATCATGTTTGTATTTTTTTCAGTTACTACTTTTACAAAAGTAGCATTTTTTTGTGCTTACTACAGAGAATAGAACACTTTAAAAAGTAAAAAATGAAAGAAATATCAACTCTTATTTACAGGAAAACGAATTTCAAATCCTGTTCCTTTTTCTAATTCCAATTGTGAAATTTCTCCATCAATTTGATCGACTAAGTTTTTTACAATAGTCATCCCTAAAGTTTCTTCGTCGCTATTTAGTAAGTCAGGAACATTTCCAACGCCGTTATCTCGAATTATTAAACGTGCAGTTGTATCATCTAATGGGCTTATTTCTATTTCTAAATTACCATTTGCTATACCTGAAAACCCATGTTTTATTGCATTAGAAGCTAGTTCATTAGACACTAATCCAAGTGGGATTGCAGTGTCTAAATCTAGTAATACATCTTCACCAATGATTTCATAGTTGACTTTTGTGTTCCCATGTTGAAAAGTATGAATAATATCAACGATTAATTTCTGCAAATAAATTTTAAAATTGATTAATTTAAGACCTTCGGAGCGATAAAACAACTCGTGAATTGCAGCCATAGAGTTTATCCTACTTTGGCTATCAGCATATAGCATTTTTAGTGCAGGATATTTCTCACCTTTAATATTTGCTTGGAGTGATAAAAGACTGGAGATAACTTGAAGATTATTTTTTACTCGATGATGAATTTCACGCAAAAGCATTTCTTTCTCAGAGAGGTTAACACGCAACTTTTGTTGTTCTGCTCGCTCTTCAGTAACATCTCGTGCAGTACAATAAATAAGCCTAGCAACCCTATCAATCTTTGAATTCCAGTTTAAAGTTACAACTTCTCCTGATTTAGTTTTGTAACGGTTTTCAAAATTTATAGAGAGCTCACC
>SKGS01000046.1 GCA_007117355.1 Lishizhenia sp.
ATTCATCGTGGCTTTTCCGTTTACAAACACCCAAAGTACAGAAATATTCCAAATTGGGAAATACCAATTGCATTAAAGGAACATTTAGCGGATATTCCAATTATTTGTGACCCAAGCCATATTACGGGAGATAGAAATCAAATATTTTCAGTTTCACAAAAGGCATTGGACTTGAATTTTGATGGATTGATGATAGAAACTCATCCAAATCCTGATAAAGCTTGGTCAGATGTACAACAGCAAGTTACACCAGAGCAATTAAAACAAATTACCGCAAATTTCACACTTAGAAGCCCATTAATTCCGCAGGAAAAGTTAGGAATGATGGAAGTGATGCGTGATAAAATTGCGGATGTTGACGATAAAATTTTCTCTTTGCTTTCACAGCGAATGAAAATTGTAAATGCCATTGCAGAACATAAAAAAGAACATAACATTACCATTTTGCAGCATGAACATTGGAAAAGGATTATTTTACATCGTTTAGGACAAGCTAGTGAACTCGATCTTACGCCAACATTTATTCGTTCTTTGATGGACGCTATTCATCAAGAATCTATTCGACACCAAACAGTGGTAATGAATAGTGAAAATGTTAAAAAAGTAGAAAGGTAAAGGCAGAATATTAGCATCGAATTTTAATTCTATTAATTTTATTTTCTTCACTTCAATTAAATGAAAACACGATGAATGATTGGTTAACACAAGTTGCAGCGCATCCATTTTATGAGTTTTCAATAATTCTTGGATTTGCAGCAATTTTAGGAATGATTGGTAAAATCCTAAAACAGCCATTAATTGTGATGTTCATCGTTTTAGGGGTTGTTGTAGGTCCCGCTGTTTTTGATGTTGTACAATCAAAAGAAAATATTCATCTTTTAGCAGAAATTGGTATTTCGGTACTGCTGTTTATTGTCGGACTAAAACTCGATTTAAGAATTATAAAATCAGTTGGTAAAATTGCTTTACTGACTGGTTTAGGTCAGGTCATTTTTACTTCACTTTTCGGCTATTTTATTGGTTTAGCGTTAGGTTTTTCTAGTTTGCATAGTTTTTATATTGCCGTTGCTTTAACTTTTTCAAGTACCATAATCATTGTAAAGTTATTGTCTGATAAAAAGGAAATAGATTCACTTCATGGACAAATTGCTATTGGATTTTTAATTGTGCAAGATATTGTGGTTATTTTGGTTATGATAATTCTTTCAGCAATAGGCAATGATACTGGTGGTGCCTTATCCGCTGAAATTTTTAAAACGTTAATTTCAGGTTTTTTATTGCTTGCCGTTTCTCTTGCTTCCATGCGCTGGATTATTCCACCGTTAAGTAATTTTCTAGCAAAATCTCAAGAGTTATTGACACTTTTTGCTATCGCCTGGGCATTGTTATTAGCATCAAGCGGAGAACTAATGGGCTTTAGTGGTGAAGTTGGTGCTTTTTTAGCGGGAATGAGCTTAGCATCTTCAAAATACAAAGATGTAATCAGTAGTAGATTAGTTAGTTTACGGGATTTTTTATTATTGTTTTTCTTTGTGAATCTCGGTTCAGAACTCGACTTTTCAGTAATTGGAAGTCAATTATACCCTGCGTTAATTTTTTCTGTTTTTGTGCTAATAGGAAACCCAATTATTGTTTTGATAATTATGGGAAGAATGGGATATAAGAAAAGAACTTCCTTTTTAGCAGGTTTGACCGTTGCTCAGATTAGTGAATTTTCATTGATTTTCGCAGGGCTTGGTTTGGCTGTTGGTCACATAACAGATGAAATCCTTGGGTTAATTACCTTGGTTGGGTTAATTACAATTGGAATTTCGACGTATCTTATTTTATATTCCCACCAAATTTACGCTAAGTTATCGCCTTTACTAGGAATCTTCGAGAGCAATAAAGGGGCAAGAGAGAACAACGTGAATATTTCGTCCTTAAGTTATGACTTGATTTTGATTGGTGTTGGTCGTTTTGGGTCTAGAATTGCTCAAGCATTAGATAAATATCCAGAAATAAGTTACTTGGCAGTGGACTTCGACCCTGAGGTTGTAAAATCTTGGAGAGCAGATGGAAAAGAAATTGTTTATGGCGATGCAGAAGACCCTGACCTATTAGAACAGATTCCGTTCAACGATGCTAGGTTCATTATATCGACTGTTTCTAATGTTGACCAGTCAAGAATATTTGTTCAATCGCTGAAAAGACAAGGATACCAAGGAAAAGTGTTTTTAACAGCAGTACAAGAAAAAGATTTTGATGAGCTTTCTAAATGCGGTGCGTTTAAAGTTTTAAGCCCATATGAAATGGCAGCAGAAAACTTTTATAATGCTTACATAAAAATGTTTACAACGAAGTAGAATGGAAATATCAGGTGAAAACATAATGCTAATAGGTTCGCTTTTGTTACTGATTAGTATTTTTGCTGGAAAAACTTCCTTTCGTTTTGGCATTCCCGTGCTTTTGCTATTCTTGGCGATTGGCATGCTTGCTGGTTCTGACGGACTTGGTGGAATACGTTTTGAAAATCCGCGAATTGCACAGTTTGTTGGAATAGTCTCGTTGAATTTTATCCTTTTTTCAGGTGGTTTAGATACTAATTGGAAAGCGATAAAACCCGTGCTATGGATAGGTGTTTCTCTTTCAACGCTTGGTGTTCTTTTAACGGCGACAACTTTAGGGTTTTTTATTCACGTTTTAACCGATTTTACACTAATTGAAAGTTTGCTTTTGGGTACAATTGTGTCCTCAACCGATGCTGCTGCAGTATTCTCTATTTTACGTGCCAAAAACTTAGGGTTAAAGAAAAATTTAAGACCTACACTTGAGCTAGAAAGTGGAAGTAATGACCCAATGGCGTATGTACTTACTATTGCTTTTTTAGGGCTTATAATAGAACCAGAAAAAAGCGCTTGGTCTATCATTCCAATGTTTTTGCAACAAATGTCTTTAGGGTTAATTGCTGGCTTTGGCTTTGGTTTTTTGAGTAAGCAAATTATCAATAAAATAAAACTTGATTTTGAAGGACTATATCCGGTTTTGGTCATTGCATTGATGTTTCTCAACTTTTCTGTCACCGACTTTTTTGGCGGAAATGGATTTCTATCTATATACATATCAGCGGTATATTTAGGAAATAATCCTATGATTCACAAAAAGACTATCTTTAAAGTATTTGATGGATTTGCATGGTTAATGCAGATAGTTTTATTCCTCACACTTGGTTTATTGGTTTTTCCATCCGATATCGTTCCTGTTTTTGGGATAGGAATTTTAATTTCTCTATTTCTCATTTTCGTTGCTCGTCCACTTGCGGTTTTTATAAGTCTCATTCCTTTTAAAATGAAGTTGCGTAGAAGGTTCTACATCTCCTGGGTTGGGTTAAGAGGAGCAGTACCAATTGTTTTTGCAACCTATCCATTAATCGCAGGAATAGACAAAGCGAATACAATGTTTCATATTGTGTTTTTTATTTCCGTTACTTCTGTTATAATTCAAGGTAGCACGCTTTCCATTGTAGCAAAATGGCTGCATGTGGCAATACCGGAAAAGGCAAAGCCATTGAATCAAGTTGAAAAATTACTAGCTGACCGAGAAAAACAATTTAAAGAGACATTTAAAATTACACCAAATTGCGCAGCAATAGGAAAGAAAATGGTTGAGCTTGCCATTCCTACATCCGTGAATATAATCATGATAGAAAGAAACAAAAGGTACCTTTCACCAAACGGTGCTACCATTGTAGAATCAGGTGATATTTTGCACGTGTTAGCCGATGATGAATTAAGTCTTTTATTAGTGCAAGAAGGTTTGAGAATTGATAAGGTAGCGGAGTAGGCGGCCCTCAGATAATTCACAAAATAAAAATTAAGAGCACTACATTAAATTACAATCTAAAAGCTCTTTGCTGACAACTCCCCCTTCGGAGAGCCTGTCCCGACAGCAAATCGTCGGGAGGGGCAGGGGGGAGGAACTCACCCGAGCAACGAAAGGGAAAAACTCCTCCCCCTTAATCCCCTCCAAATGTGAAACTGCCACGTTCTAAAAAAAACAAACAATACTTTCATTTTCCGATAAACTTCACTAAGTTTAAGAAAATATAGAATTTATGAATAATCACTATAACCCAAATCTAAAAATGTATGCAAGAGAATTACGAACAGAAACCGTATCGCGAGCAGAAAAATACCTATGGAAAGCAGGATTAAGAAGTAATCAAATGGGAGTTAAATTCAAAAGACAACGACCTATTTTAAATTTTATAGTTGATTTTTTCTGTGCCGAACTGAAATTAATCATAGAGGTTGATGGTAATTCACATATTTCGAAAGGAAATTATGATAGTTATAGACAAAAAGAATTGGAAGAACATGGATATACTGTAGTTCGATTCTGCGAAGGGGATGTGTTAAATAATTTTTCTGAAGTAAATACGAAAATTAGGCATGTTATTTTTTCGCTTAAAAAGGAAATGAATTTGGATTAAATTTAATATAATTATTGGGACTTGTCAGTTCCTTCGCTACGCTCAGGTATGTTCCTCCCCCTTAATCCCCCTCCAAAGGGGGAACCCCAACCGAAAGCCACTCCTTTTCAGAATTAAAATTAAGAGTACTACATTAAATCACAATCTAGAAGAATTGGGAGGATTGATTTAGGGCCTTCGCTACG
>SKGS01000237.1 GCA_007117355.1 Lishizhenia sp.
ATTGGATGTTCGGTTGTGATATTTGTCAAGATGTGTGTCCTTGGAATCGTTTTTCCAAAAACCACAGTGAGCCCTCATTTTTACCACATAAAGATTTACTAAGTATGTCAAGAAGTGATTGGCACGAACTCACAGAGGAAGTTTTTAGAAATTTATTCAAACATTCTGCTGTGAAGAGAACGAAATACAAAGGTTTGAAACGGAATATTGACTTTTTGGAGTAGATAGGAAAAACTCAACGTTATAATTCAAGTAAAAACGCAGCTCACAGCTGCGTTTTACCTTTATCGAAAAGCTCTTTTAATAATGTTTGGATAGACGTCACCAAATTCGATGAGACACCATTCTTTAAATTTTTGTAATTCGCTAGAATCATTAATCCATTTAATTGCTTTTAAAAGCTCTTTATGAAAAAGCTGCTTGTCAAAGCTTACTCTTACAAGAATTTTTTTACTTAACTCTAACATAACTCAATAATTTTAGAATCCTTTCGAATATACCTATTTTTCCCGAAATGGAGTTGTTAAATTGTGTTTATTTTCCACTTAAGACCTGATAACCAAAGGTTTTTAACTTCATTATTAGTATTTCTTAAGAATTCAACATGTTGGATAGTGATTTTTTAATTTCCGATGTAAATCGAGTCTAAAATTGAAGAAAACTTTCCGTTCAAATCAAATTTAGGACAGGTCGTAAAATCATTTTTTTATTGTTCTAGTTTATTTAGTAATTTTCGGAAAAACGATTAACATGAAAAAATTTACATTTACTTTAAGTTGTATACTAGCTACATTTGCATTTGGTCAGCAGGTGCAAGTTGAAAGGTGCCTTTCGCATAAGGCAATAGAATATCAAGATAGCTTAACCCCAGGTTTTGCAGATATTGTCAATGAGCAATTTGAAATTGCAAAGAATGCTCCTCTGAAAAAAACGGACGAAGTGTATCGTGTACCCGTAGTTTTTCACATTGTGTATAATAACGATGATCAAAACTTGGCGGATAGTGTTATTATGCGACAGCTGGAAACATTGAATCAAGATTTTATGCGTCAAAATCCTGATACAGTGAATATGCGGGAAGATTTTGATATTGTGAAAGGATACCCGAATATAGAGTTTAGGTTAGCGCAAATAGATCCAGACGGGAACCCTACAACTGGAATTACGAGAACAGAAACGGACCTTGAGTCATTTGCCGATTTTTCTATTATTTCAGGTAGCTTCGATGCCTTAGAGCGTATTAAAAGTACAAGTGATGGTGGAATAGACCCATGGGATACAGAACGCTATTTGAATATCTGGATTGGAAACTTGGATATTCTTGGTTTTACGGCTTTATTGGGTTATGCTACACCTCCTGTTGGTTTGCCTAATTGGCCAGCGGGTGCAACTGCGGGGTTAACAGATGGTGTAGTTGTTCAATACAGTGTGGTAGGAGATAACAACCCAAACGAAGTAGACATGGGTCAAGGTCCATTAGATGTTAAAGGTAGAACGCTTACTCATGAGGTAGGACATTACCTTGGTTTGCGTCATATTTGGGGTGATGGAGATTGTACACAACAGGACGGAATTGATGATACCCCAAATGCAGACGATCAATCCGATTTTGATTGTGACCCAACAAAAAACACTTGTGAAGATGATATTTTTGGAATTGACCTTCCCGATATGATTGAAAATTACATGGATTATTCTGCGGAAACATGCCAGAATTCTTTTACAAGGGGACAAGCCAACTTAATGCGAGCAGTTTTAGAAAATCAACGTATTGATTTAATTGAGGATAACCCTGCGTCGGTAGTTGAAACTGAATCGATTGATGTTCAAATATACCCAAACCCAACAAGCAACAGTTTTACTATTGCTGTAGAGAACGATTTAATTGATCAATATGAGTTGATTTCCTTAAGTGGTAAAACAGTGTTAAGAGGTTCAATAGAAAGTGTTAATACCGAAGTAAATGTAAACTCCCTAGATAATGGAATGTACGTATTAAAGCTTTCCAATTCATTAACGAATGAAGTAGTATCTCGCAAAGTGGTTAAAATGTAAAAATCGCATTACGACATAAACAAAACAAACAACCCATAAGTAAGAGGCGAAGTATATTTTGCCTCTTTTTTTGATTTTAATCGAATAATAAATAAACAAAAAAATGGCGAGCCTGAACTCACCATTTTTCGTTAGTTTTTAGATGTTCATTTTAAAACTCCCATCCAAACTTATCGGAAAGCTGTTGGTCAATATAATTTCTAACAGCTTCATTTTTTATTTTATCAAGTACATCTCCTATAAACGCAATGACTAATAATTCTTTAGCGCTTTTTTTAGACAACCCTCTAGCCCTAAGGTAGAACACCGCTTCTTCGTCTAATTGTCCCGTAGTGGATCCATGCGAACAACGTACATCATCTGCATAAATTTCTAATTCAGGTTTTGAATTTACTTGTGCAGTTTCAGAAAGTAATATATTTCCATTCGACTGATAAGCTTCAATTTTTTGAGCATTCGGACGAACAATTACTTTCCCATTAAATACACCATTAGATTTGTCATTCATCACTCCTTTGTAGGTTTCACTGGATGTGCAATTACTGTATAAGTGATCAACAAATGTATGATTGTCTAAGTGTTGGTTTTCTGTACCAAGGTACACTCCGTTTAATTCGGTATGACAGTTTTCCCCATCAACGATAATAGAAAGTCCATTTCTTATTAATAAACCTCCTGTTGTGATTGTGTTGATTTCAAAGTTGCTATTATTATCTTGTACAAATACTTCATTTGTGATTTGAAAGCAGTCGTGCTCTTGCAGTTGTAGTTTTTGAACCGTTAATTTAGCATTAGATGCAACAGTACCTTCTAATACGGTGTTTTCAAAACTATTGGTAGCATTTTTACTGTGAAAAGAGCAGATAACTTCTCCCATAGCTCCTTCTTCCGCTTGGAAGAAATGACGCACATTAGAGATCGTTTCTTCTCCTTCAAGAACATGAATAATATGAACCGGGTAAGTGGCTTTTTTATTCTTTTTCCAAAGAATAAAACAACCTCCCGTAGCATAAGCTTTGTTTATCAATGAAAAAACATTTTCTTCCGTATCCTCTAATATGGAAGTATAGTTGTTTTCATTTAACTCATTAATGGTTGAAATTGTTAATCCTTCATCATCTAAAATTGTTGATGCTGATTGATCCCAATATCCGTTTACGAATACCAATTCATGTTTTTGTACACCATCAATTTGATATTCCTCAATTGAGCGAGATACATCAGGTTTAAACTGTTTGAAGTTTTTATTAGTAATGCGAGTCGTTCTTGTGTACTTCCAATCCTCTACGCGAGTAGTAGGGAAATCCATCCCGTTGAGTGCATCCAATGCCATTTTTCGCACTTGCGATCCATCATTTGGCACACTCAAAGGCTCAACAAATTGGAGTACTTTGTTTGTAATATCCATTGTTTCCATAAAGTTAAACCGTTTGCTCTTCGTTAATCCAATCGTATCCTTTTTCTTCTAACTCTAAGGCTAATTCTTTTGGCCCCGTTTTCACAATTTTACCGTCTGCTAATACGTGTACAAAGTCTGGTACGATATAGTCTAACAAACGCTGATAATGCGTAATTACTATGACAGCGTTATTTTTGTTTCTTAATTTATTTACACCATTTGCAACAATTCTTAAAGCGTCAATATCCAGTCCTGAATCAGTTTCATCGAGTATAGCCAACTTAGGTTCTAGCATGGCCATTTGAAAGATTTCATTTCTTTTTTTCTCTCCTCCAGAGAACCCTTCATTTACTGAGCGACTTGCCAATTTTGGGTCTAATTCAACAATTTTAGATTTTTCTCGAACCCTAGCCATAAAATCTTTTGCAGACAAAGGCTCTTCTCCCTTGCTCTCACGGATTTCATTTAAAGCAGTTCTCAAAAAATTTATATTTGATACGCCAGGAATTTCTACAGGGTATTGAAAGGCCAAAAACAAACCTTCTTTAGCACGCTCTTCTGTTTCTAGTTCTAGTAGATCAACCCCATCGAAGTCAACAGAGCCCTCAGAAACTTCGTATTCTTCTCTACCTGCTAAAACCGATGCTAAGGTTGATTTTCCAGCACCATTTGGCCCCATGATTGCGTGTACTTCACCTGCTTTTACAGATAAATTTAATCCTTTTAATATTTTATTTTCTTCAATTGAAGCATGAAGATTTTTGATTTCTAACATGATACTAATTTTTAAGTTTTTATTAAAGTTAACCTACTGAGTTTTCTAATGATATTTCTAATAATTTTTGTGCTTCTACGGCAAATTCCATTGGCAATTGATTCAGAACTTCCTTGCAATATCCATTCACAATTAAGCTAATTGCCTTTTCTTCACTAATTCCTCTTTGAAGACAATAAAATATTTGGTCTTCTCCAATTTTAGAAGTCGTAGCTTCGTGTTCGATTTTTGCAGTGTTGTTTTTACATTCGATATATGGAAAAGTATGTGCTCCAGAGGTGTCGGTCATTAACAACGAATCACACTGAGAGAAGTTTCTTGCATTATCTGCTTTCGGATGAATTTGTACTAACCCTCTGTATGAGTTGTGTGATTTACCCGCAGAAATACCTTTCGAAATAATTGTTGATTTTGTGTTTTTACC
>SKGS01000198.1 GCA_007117355.1 Lishizhenia sp.
AAAAATTAACCCTTTATTTTTACCCCTCGTTTTATGCACCACTCGTTTGCGGGGTGCAAAGATACACACTCTTTTTACTTTGACAATACGTTTTGGAAAGTTTTTTTGTGAAATTTTGAAAATTAGTGCTAAAACATTAGTTTAATGACGTTTACGAAACGACTTTTTTATAAAAAGGTTTCTACAGACAATGAAAAAAATTATAGGATTAAAGCCTTTAATTTACTCTATCAGTAATAAGGGTTGTTTAATATTAAATGAAGTTATAGTTCTTCAAATTACGTGTAGGGCAATTAATATGAATCTTCACAAAAAACTTAACTACTTTACTTCTTCAAAATCCACATCTTCTGCATCGGTCGATTTTCCACTAACTATAGTTGTCTTTCCGACGTTCTTGCTAGCTTCTTTCTTTTCTTGAGCACACTTCTTTTCATCAAGCTGTTGATCTTTTTTTCTTTGATTAGCATTCTTAGCTTGTATCAAATTATTAACAAACCGAATTATAACCAAAATTGCAACGATGACAAGAATCGTTTTAAAAAGACCAACAACTTTTAATAGCAACATACTTCTATTTTGACAAGTAAAGGTTTCTTTCAGAATATATTTTCATAAAGAAAGGATCTTTTAAATTCTTGATAAAACGAATTGCCTCTCCAGTAGATTTCATTTCTGGACCTAGTTCTTTATTTACATTGGGGAATTTATTGAATGAAAAGACAGGGATTTTAATAGCGTAACCTTCTTTATTCGGTTTAAAGTTAAAATCTTTTACTTTCTTTTCTCCCAACATAACTTTTGTAGCGTAATTCACGTATGGCTCATCGTAAGCTTTTGCGATAAAAGGAACTGTTCGAGATGCTCTAGGGTTTGCCTCGATTACATATACTTTTTCATCCTTTATGGCAAATTGTATATTTATCAATCCAACAGTTTTTAACTCTACAGCAATTTTCTTCGTAATATCCTCAATTTGTTGCATTACAAAGTCTCCTAAATTATACGGAGGAAGAACAGCGTAAGAATCACCAGAATGAATACCAGCTGGTTCGATGTGCTGCATCACACCAATAATATATACGTCTTTTCCATCGCAAATTGCATCAGCTTCAGCTTCAATTGCTCCACCAAGGAAATGGTCTAAAAGAATTTTATTATTAGGCATGTCCTTGAGGATATCAACAACGTGGTGCTCTAATTCTTCCTTATTAATGACAATTTTCATTTTCTGCCCACCTAATACATAAGATGGTCTAACTAACAATGGAAAACCTAAATCCTCAGCTAACTCTAGTGCTTGTTCAGCACTTTCTACAACACCAAATTTCGGATAAGGAATATTATTTTCTTTTAATACGGTTGAGAATCGACCTCTATCTTCAGCAATATCCAACGCTTCAAAGCTAGTACCTATAATTTTAATGCCATATCTTTCCAGTTTTTCAGCTAATTTCAAAGCTGTTTGTCCACCTAACTGTACAATTACACCTTCTGGTTTTTCATGTCTTATAATGTCATAAATATGTTCCCAAAACACTGGTTCGAAATACAATTTATCGGCAGTATCAAAATCTGTTGAAACTGTTTCAGGGTTACAGTTAATCATGATAGTTTCGTAACCACATTCCTTCGCTGCCAAAACACCATGAACACAAGAGTAATCAAATTCTATCCCCTGCCCTATTCTATTAGGACCTGAACCTAAAACTACTATTTTCTTTTTATTGGTAACAATACTTTCATTCTCCAATTCAAAAGTAGAGTAATAGTAAGGTGTTTGAGCCTCAAATTCAGCTGCACAAGTATCCACCAATTTATAAACTCTATTTATTCCTAAATCTTCACGCTTTGAATATACTTGAGATTCTAAACATTTTAATAAATGAGCTATTTGTCGGTCTGCATATCCCTTTTGTTTGGCTTCGAAAAGAAGGTCTTTTGAAATATTTTCAATGGTAAAACCTTCAATTTTTCTTTCTAGTTTAATAAGTTCCTCAATTTGCCTAAGGAACCACATATCAATTTTTGTTTTTTCGAAAATTCTTTTCATTGGAATTCCCATTTTTATTCCATCGTAAACATGAAATAATCTGTTCCAACTTGGGAACTCCAAACTTTTTAGAATTTCATCTTGATTGGTTAGTTCTTTTCCGTCAGCACCAAGTCCATTTCGACCAATTTCTAAAGATTGACAAGCCTTTTGTAAAGCCTCTTGGAAGGAGCGACCAATTCCCATTACCTCTCCTACGGATTTCATTTGAAGACCTAGTTGACGGTCTGCACCTTGAAACTTATTAAAGTTCCAACGAGGAATTTTAACTATTACATAATCTAAAGTTGGCTCGAAAAGTGCAGAAGTCGTTTTTGTAATTTGGTTTTTAAGTTCGTCTAAATTATAGCCGATAGCCAATTTTGCAGCAATTTTGGCAATTGGATAACCTGTAGCTTTAGAAGCAAGTGCAGAAGATCTCGAAACACGAGGGTTAATCTCTATGGCAATAATATCTTCCTTTTCGTCTGGTGAAACAGCAAACTGAACATTACAACCACCAGCAAAATTACCAATAGAGCGCATCATTTTGATTGCCATATTTCTCATGCGTTGGAAAGTCGTATCACTCAAGGTCATAGCAGGAGCAACAGTAATAGAATCTCCAGTATGAATACCCATTGGATCGAAATTCTCAATAGAACAAATAATAACCACGTTATCATTATTATCTCGCAATAATTCTAGCTCATATTCTTTCCACCCCATCATTGCCTTGTCAATCATCACCTCGTGAATGGGTGAAATATGCAAGCCAGTGTCTAGTAATTTGTCAAATTCTTTTTCATCATAAACAACTGCTGCTCCCGCTCCTCCTAATGTGTAAGATGCACGAATACAAAGTGGAAAGCCGAATTCTTGAGCTACACTTTTACCTTCAAGAAACGATTTAGCTGTTTTTTGCGGAGCCATTGGAACATTAATTTGTTCCATTAGTTTTCTAAACGCCTCTCGATTTTCAGTAATCTCTATAGCATCAATATCAACACCAATTAATTTTACTCCGTATTCTTCCCAAATGCCCATTTCCTGACATTTGATAGCTAAGTTCAAACCGGTTTGCCCACCCATCGTTGGTAGGACAGCATCAATTTTATGGTTTTCAAGAATCTTTAAAATGCTTTCAGGTTCTAATGGTTCTAAATAAACATTATCTGCAACAACTTTATCAGTCATGATTGTTGCCGGATTCGAATTAATCAGCGTTACTTCTATACCTTCCTCTCTTAGAGATCGAGCAGCTTGAGAACCAGAATAATCAAATTCACAAGCCTGACCTATCACAATAGGACCGCTTCCAATAATTAATACCGACTTAATGTTTTCGTTTCTAGGCATTTCAATTTTCTTTTTTTGCTAAAGCAACTAGCTATTTATAAATCGGAGACAAAGGTAATTTAAAAATACTTTTTTGATAGATATGCCTTCTATTTTTTGTTTATACTAGTTGTTAATAACTTTGTATGAATGTACATTGATTAATGAGTGGTTGTAATCTATTAAGCGTCAAACTTCTCAAAAAAATTAATGAACACATCTTTATTCGCATCTTTTGTTGCGTTTGATTTCTAATTATAATTACTGCTTTTATTATTGTGAATTTATTATTTTTGTAGGCGTGCATAATAAATTGTCAAATCGTTTAGTAAGGGAAGGTAAAGTAGCCTTAAATGATGCTGCGTTGCACTATTTAGTTTATGGTAATGGAGAAAAAACTATTATTTGTTTTCATGGTCATGGCAAAAGTGCCAAGGATTTTTCATTCTTATCAGCTGATGACAGACGCATTATTTCAGTAAATTTATTCTTTCATGGAGAATCCAAGTTGCCTTTGTCCCGTGTTGAAAAGAACCCTATTTCTCCTAAAGAGTTAGTCTCACTTTTCGAGGTTTTATTGGAAAAAGAGAACGTTGACAAATTTCATCTTGTTGCATATAGTCAAGGAGGTCGTTTTGGTCTATGTTTATTTCCCCACTTTATCAACAGAATTAAATCTGCATATTTCATGGCCATCGATGGTATGAATGATAATAATATTTATTCTAGAGCACCTCGACGTAAATCCGCACGTGCACTGTTTAAGTATTGGACACAAAAGCCTAAAAGTATGCTTTTTACTGCTGGTGTTTTAGCTAAATTATCTATTATTCATCCAAAACTTTTGGAAATTCTTGAATATTATGCCTCTGATAAAGAACGTTTTTTAATTTCATATTATGCTTGGGCAGCTTTTAGAAAATTGAGAACGGATGAACAACGTTTAAAACAATTACTTCAAGAAAATAAAGTTATTTTTAAAGTCGTAACCGGAGAATTTGACAAAATTATTACCACAAAGACAGCTCAAGGATTCTTAGAAAGAATCAATCAACCAAAAGCGTTAATAACTATTCCTTGGGGACACGATTTTTTCAAAGATGAAGCAAAAGAGTTATTATTGCCAATCTTAAAATTTCCATAGCCCCCCCTAATAATCCGTCACAATAAAGTCAGCTGTTCTTCTGTTTCGGGCGAGGAGTTTTTCTCTTTCTTCTGGAGTTGGAGCTTGATCGACAACGCTGTCGGGAACGAGGGGTCTTTCT
>SKGS01000150.1 GCA_007117355.1 Lishizhenia sp.
TGGGACAATTAACCCATCAAAAAAAGCCTTTGCTATTTAAAGGAATAGGAGCTATTTTTCTAATTTCATTTTCATCTAAAGGTTCTAAATCATCATAAAAAACGGTTACTTTTCTAATGTTTCTATCCCTTTTAAAAATATTTTCTCTCAAATAATCCTCATCAGTCAGTGTTTTTCGCAAATCCATGGTGATTTTTTGCGTTTCTTTACTTTCTAGTATTTCTTTAATTGATTCACGAGTTTCATCCCAATGTCCTCCTTGCCCTAAGCCACAATCGGAGTGTTCTTGAACAAAATACAACTCCTTATTTCCAAGCTTTTTCGCAAGGTAAACCAGGTTTTCTCTTGCTTTTAGGAAAAATTCAAGTGCTTCATATCCTCTTTCAATTAAAATATAAAAAAATCCCCACCAATAGTTGTTATAATGAACGCTGTATAAATCAACTGCCCCCTTAGAAATTTCAAATCCCATATCATCGAAATACACATCGAAAGCCACAACAGAATCATTAAAATAGTAACTACATTCTTTTTTTAACTTTTCAGGTGTATCTCCCCACATCGTCATAAAAGCTTTAACGGCAGGAGACTGCTCCTCTGCATGGTCATGCATCCATTTGTAAATATAGTCACAATAATCAACCGCTATATTTTTATAGTTTGGGTTAAGTATGCACTTATCTATTACATAACAGGGGTTGTCATGATATTCTTCAATTCCATATTTTTCTATTGGCTCTTCGTATTCATCTAGTTTAATATTAGGATAAGAAGAAAAAGTGAGAAAAGTATTCACTTGAAAAAGCTCAGCCACTTCACAAATCAATTTCTTCGGTTCATTAATAGTGAAAGGATGGTATGTAAGTATTTTAGCGTCAGTGCTCATTGGGGTTTTATTATCAATTACTTTGTATTTATTGGTTAAAATTATTTATTACTAATTTATCAAAATATTGCTCTACACAAAAATACACTTTTGACTATTTTATTCCGCTAACATTTTTTTCTAACTAAACCTCAATTTGCCAAATCTTCAAAACGAATAGAAAAGTTCATTATTTGAGGCTGTAAACAAAATTCGCTAAAAATACATAGTTTTAATTAATTTTAGATTCCAATAAAAACAAGTGTTTTTTGAAAGAAAAAGGAGAATTTGTAGGTTTTAGAAAAAATTACTAATAAAAATCAATTTTCTTCCTTAGAACGTAAATAGATTACGTTCTAAGGCGTTAATTTTGAACAAAACATAAAATAATTAGACATGAACAATTTACTAAATCAATTTACCAACAAGTACCAACTCTCTAAAACATTGCGATTTGAGTTAATCCCTCAAGGAAAAACAAAAGAAAATATTGAAAAGAAAGGTTTTCTAAAAAAAGACGAGGAACGTGCCGAGAGCTATAAAAAAATGAAAAAAACCATCGATAAATTCCATCGAGATTTTATCGAAAAAGCTATGGAGAATCTTCGATTATCAAATTTAAAGGACTTTGAAACCCTTTATAATGCACCCAACGAAGAAAAAAAGGACGATAAGCACAAAAAGCAATTTGAGAAAGTTCAAGAAACACTTCGTAAAGAAATCGCCAATGCATTTAAAGCGGATGAAGTAAAAGATATTTTTTCAAAAATTGATAAAAAGGAATTGATTACTCAACTTCTTGAAGATTGGATAAAAGAAAATAATTTGGAAGAAATTCATTTCGACCCTGAGTTTAAAAACTTCACTACTTATTTCTCAGGTTTTCATCAAAATCGTAAAAACATGTACACCGATAAGGAGCAATCTACAGCAATTGCCTATCGTTTGGTGCATGAAAATTTGCCGAAATTTTTAGACAATATTAAAATCTTTCAAAAAGTACTTGAAGTACCTGAACTCAAAGAAAAATTTGAAATACTCTACAAAGAAATAGAAGCGTATCTAGGAATTCTTTCAATCGAAGAAGCATTTGAACTAGAGTATTTCAACGAAGTACTATCTCAAAAAGGAATTGATGTCTATAATTTGATTTTAGGTGGTCGTTCTGAGAAAGAAAATAAAAAGAAAATTCAAGGTTTAAATGAGTATATTAATCTTTACAACCAAAAGCAAGACAAAAAACATCGAATCTCCAAATTAAAAGTACTTTATAAGCAAATTTTGAGCGACAGAACGAGTACTTCTTTTTTACCGGATGCTTTTGAAGATGATGAAGAAGGTTCTGCAAGCCAAAAAGTGTTAGATGCAATATATCAATTCTATCATTCGCAATTACTAGATTACCAACCCAGCGATAAGGATGAAACCATCAATGTTTTAAAAAGCTTTCAGAGCCTTCTGGCTGAAATTAAAAACTACGATTTAACCAAAATTTATTTACGCAACGACACGAGCATTACCTCTATTTCTCAAAAAATATTTGGTGATTATGGCGTGTTACGTGATGCCTTGAATTATTATTACGAAAATCATATCAATAAGGAGTTTTTCGAAAAATTTGAAAAAGCGAAGACCGATAAACAAAGAGATAATTTAGACAAAGAAAAAGCAAAATTTACGCGTCAATCCTATCTTCCTATTTCAACGTTGCAAACAGCTTTGGATGCTTATGTTGAGAGTTTAGACGATAATCACGATGTGAAAAAAGCCTATACTAAATCGTGTGTTGCTGATTACTTTAAAAATCATTTTAAAGCCGAACCAAAAGAAGGTTCTGATAAAGAATTTGATTTTGTTTCCAATATTGAAGCAAAACTAAGTACTATAAAAGGACTTTTAAATACTCCTTATCCCGAAAATGAACGACTCCATCAAGACAAAAAGAAAATTGATGATATCAAACTGTTTTTGGATAGTATTATGGAGTATTTACATTTTATCAAACCGCTCGCTTTACCAGAAGATTTTACCTTGGAAAAAGACCAGCAGTTTTATACAACTTATGAGGAATGGTATAATCAAATGCAAACGCTGATTCCACTTTATAATAAAGTACGGAATTATGCTACACAGAAACCCTATAGCAAAGAGAAGTTTAAGTTGAATTTTGAGAATAGTACACTTCTCGATGGTTGGGACGTCAATAAAGAAGAAGCAAATACAGCTATTTTGTTTAAAAAAGATGGATTGTATTACTTGGGAATTATGGATAAAGACCACAATAAGGTTTTTCGAAAGATTCCTAAAGCGAATTCAAAGCAATGTTTTGAAAAAGTAAATTACAAACTCCTTCCCGGAGCAAGTAAGATGCTACCAAAAGTATTTTTTAGCAAGAAAAATATCGAATATTATAATCCGAGTGATGAAATTTTAAGAATAAGAAATCATGGAACACATACAAAAGGAGGGCAACCGCAAAAAGGGTTTGAAAAGTTAGATTTTAATGTAAAAGACTGCAGAAAACTTATTGACTTCTTTAAAAACTCCATTGAAAAACATCCTGATTGGTCAAATTTTAGTTTTAAGTTTTCAGATACTAAAACGTATGAATCAATAGATCAGTTTTATAGGGAGCTAGAACCTCAAGCATATTCTATAACTTATACAGAAATTGGAGAAGACTATGTAAACGAATTGGTTGACCAAGGAAAACTCTACCTTTTCCAAATCTACAACAAAGACTTTTCTGAGTACAGCAAAGGAAAGCCTAATATGCATACCTTATATTGGAAAGCACTTTTTGATGAGCAAAATTTAAAAGATGTCGTTTACAAACTCAACGGTCAAGCAGAAATTTTTTACCGTAAAAAGTCCATCGAAGATAAACGAAAAATTGTTCATCAAAAAAATGAACCGATTAAAAATAAAAACCCAAAAAACGACAAAAAGGAAAGTGTTTTTGAGTACGATATTGTCAAAGACAAACGCTTTACAGTCGATAAATTTCAATTTCATATACCAATAACGCTGAATTTCAAAGCAAGTGGAAGCGAATACATTAATAACGATGTCCTCGACTACCTCAAAAACAACCCTGATGTTAAAATCATTGGGCTCGACCGTGGTGAACGCCATTTGATTTATTTGACTCTAATTGACCAACAAGGGAATATCATCGAACAGCACTCTTTAAACGAAATCGTGAACGAAAAGCATAATTTGGTTACTTCCTATCATGATTTATTAGCCCAAAAAGAAAAAGAACGTGATGCAGCACGAAAAAACTGGGGAACAGTCGAAACTATCAAAGAATTAAAGGAAGGTTACATTTCTCAAGTGGTGCATAAAATCGCTAAAATGATGGTCGAACACAATGCCATCGTTGTAATGGAAGACCTTAATATGGGATTCAAACGAGGACGATTTAAAGTAGAAAAACAAGTCTATCAAAAGCTGGAGAAAATGTTGATTGACAAACTCAATTACCTTGTGTTAAAAGACAAAAATCCTGATGAATCTGCTGGAATTTATAACGCTTTACAGTTGACCAATAAATTTGAAAGCTTTCAAAAAATGGGTAAACAAAGTGGATTCTTATTTTACGTCCCAGCTTGGAATACCAGTAAAATTGATCCCACAACTGGTTTTGTGAACTTGTTTCATGTGAAATATGAAAGTATAACAAAAGCGCAAGAATTCTTTAGTTCTTTCAAGTCTATTCAATACAATAAAAATGCAGGTTATTTCGAGTTTGATTTTGATTACAA
>SKGS01000129.1 GCA_007117355.1 Lishizhenia sp.
CAAATTTGTGATGGTGATGCTATCTTTTTAACGGCTAATTATAACAATAATGTTGTTTGGTCAGATGGTAGCACAACTCAAACTATTCTTGTAAATGAAACCGAATCTTTCACGGTTACTTTCACTGACGGAAATGGATGTTCTTCTACCTCAGAAGTTTTTGACGTAGTAGTTAATGAAAATCCTGTAATTGATAATATTACCACAACAGACTCTGACTGTACCGAAGATACTGGAACTGCAACTGTTGATGTTTCTGGAGGGACACCTGAATACACTTTTGAGTGGTTTGGTAATGATCCAAATGCATTAGGTTTTGGAGATTATACTGTTGAAGTTACTGACGAAAATGGATGTACAGCTACTGAAGAGTTCTCTATTCTTAATGTAGATGCTCCAGAAGTAGATGTAGAGACAAACAATCAAGTATGTTTGGAAGATGAGGCATCTGGTTCTGTCACTGTTAATGTTACTGGTGGCACTCCAGACTACAGTTTTTCAATCGACGGAGGAGCTACTTCTCAAACAGAGAATGAATTTGATGAACTAGCGGTAGGCAACTACGAGGTTCAAGTAATTGACGATGCTGGCTGTCAAACAATAATAAGTTTTGATATTGATCCAGCTGAAGAGATTACATTTGACCAAACAATTGAAATTTGTGATGGTAGCTCATTCACTGTTGGAAATGATGTCTTTACAGAAGCTGGAGAATATACCACGATATTAGAGGGTGCATCAATCCATGGATGCGATAGTACCGTAAATACTACTATTGTGATTCTTGATGCTCCAAGTAACGGAATTTCTGAGTCAAATGCTGTATTAACAGCAGATCAATCAGGTGCTTCTTACGTATGGATAGATTGTGATAACGATAATGCGCCAATAGCTGGTGAAAACGATCAGTCTTTTACAGCAACTGAAAACGGTAATTACGCTGTGATTGTTACACTAGGAGAATGTGAGGTTACATCCGACTGTATTGAAATCACTGGTCTTTCAGTTAAGAATAGCGATATGACTAAAATTAAAGTCTATCCTAATCCTAATACAGGAACTTTTAAAGTTGAAACAGAATTTGATAGTGAGTTAACTCTTCTGGATTTTACTGGAAAACTTGTTTATCAGCAGAAAGTAACAGCTGGCACAAACGAGTTAACCATTTCGAATTTAGCAAAAGGAGCTTACACGGTGAGACTTTCAAATTCAAATGGATTGCATATTGAAAGATTAGTGATTCAGTAAAATAATTAATAAAAACTTTTAAAGTGGCAGTATAAATAACTGCCACTTTTTTTGTTACCGTTACTCATTTATTTGATAAAAATACGCGGTTATAAAATATCATAGCAGTAAACATTAAAATGAAATAATTTTAATCCAAATAATTAAGATTATGAATCAATTTTACCCCACTCAATTGAAAAAATTAAAGTTAACGTCTTTACTTTTTGTTTTTTTCGCTAATTTTTCATTGGGACAGTTTCCGCCAACAGCTGATATATTGCTGCCCGTTGATGATTCTCAATGTTTAAACAATCAATTATTTACTTTTGTTAGCCAATCCTGGCCAATTGATGGTAACGGAGATATAGTGTTTCAACCTGAAGCTCCTATTACCTATCACTGGGATATCAATGGTGAAGCAACCTCAACAGATGAAGTTGTACTATCTCATCAATTTGCTACTCCTGGATTAAAAGAAATAACCTTAACAGCAACAAATATGTACGGTTCAACTTCGGCATCTATAATTGTTGAAGTTCTTCCTTTAACACCTCCCCAAATTACTCAAACGCTTATAGATACAACAGGTGGTGTTTGGGTCATGGAACTACAATTAACAAATCCACAAGACTACACTCACACCGAACCTATTTTTCCAAATGGAGGTGGAAGCATGTCCTTTGATGATCCAAGTACTAATACTACCCATATAACATATTTTAGTCCCGGAACTTACATGGGAAGTACTACCGTCGTGAATCTTAATGGGTGTGTACAAGATAATTTACCTATCGAAATTATAGTTCCAACAAGTATTGTGAACTCTGGGAACAACGGTGGAATAGAAAGTGAAAGCCTTGGAGATGCAGTTTCTTTGAGATATTTCAACAGAAAAGTTGCTAGTAAACCAACTGAGTTAGAAAAAACTGACGACTTAATTTTTAACAAAACTGAGGCCTCTCAGTCTTATCAAACTTTATCTACAGGTGGTTTATCTATGATTGATATGTTCCCAGAATCTTTAGAAGATGGAGATGTTGCACATGTTACTTCGCCAACTGACATTTTAGATTTTACTATCGCTAGAGAAGTATTCAGTGTGGATTATTCAGTAAACAATAGGACTCGTGGTGTAGTGTTAGGTGTTAAAACAATTGACCGTTCGTATAACCACACGAAAGCTTCTTGCGACAGACTTAGAGGTGCAGAAATTCAAATGGTAAAATCAGTTGAAATTCAAGGTTACAAATTCTTAATGCAAGGTATTTTACAACAAAACAATGTAAATGAATATGCTATTTCTTTTGCAATTGGTAAAAATCAAGTAGAAGAAAATTATACATTGCAATCTAATTGGTATGTTAATGCTTACGAGCCAGCTGAGGAAATGTATAACTTCCAAGTATGGACAACTCGTCCTGAAGCAACAATTAAACTAGTAAATGAAATTTTGGACAACATCAATGCAGATGCTACAATTGTTCAGAATGAAATCGCTATCTTCCCGAAATCGTATATTTCCAAAATTGAGAGAGTCGGGACTGAGCTTGTACTTAAATTAAACGCTGCTGAAATTGATTTGCCGGTTCAAATTGATTTGGAAGAGATTTATTCAGAAACGCATGGTTATGGATTTAGAAGTGAAGTAATAGTTTCTGAAGAAGAACCTCAAATTATTCGTTATGATGTTAAAGACGCATACGAGTTTCAAGGTCACATAAAAGTAAATGATGAAATTTACGATGCTTTCTATCACGCTGATGGAAATTGGGGATTAGACTTTGATGCAAACCTTACTCGATTAGAAGAATATCGTGTTTACAATAACTTTGAAAGAGTTTATAAGGAAGACGAAAAAGCTATCCACAGAAATGTTAAATTAGAAGCTACTAGTAATGACTATTTAACACTGTATAAGTCACTTCAACCAGGAAACCTTCCAGCAGATTACACAGATTACAATTATGTATCTTTCCGAGCTAAAGGTAGCGGTGTAATGGAATTAGGCTTAATTAAGTCATCTGTTCAAAATTGGAATGACCAATATAGAGCAATGTTAAATATCCGTAATGCTTGGCATACTTATTACGTACCATTTAGCTTCTTTAAATCAGAAGGAAATGCAGGAAATTTAATGCCTAACGATTTATCAATGTTGACTTTCACGTTTCTTCCACAAGTTGTTGGAGATAACAACTTAGATTTAACTATCGAAGATGTTAAATTTACAAGAGAAGCTCCTGAAGGGTATGAAAACCACCTTTCTTCTGTAGTAAATGATTTTGCAGTATTCCCTAATCCAACCAATGGAAACATTACTTGTCTTTTGTTTAGCGATTACGAAGCAAATACAACTTTCACCTTAAGAGATACTTCTGGGAAAGTTGTAAGTTCAGAAAAAATTCAAATAATAGAAGGAAGAAACGAAATACAATTATCGTACGAAGGCGTAAATCCTAATATGTATTTCTTATCAGTTGAAAACGAGAAAACATCTTATGGAAATGCTAAAATTGTAATTCAATAAGTCACTATTTTAAAGTACATATTTTAAACAAAAAGAGGTCACGTAAGTGGCCTTTTTTTTGTTAAATACTTTTCTCTAAAGAGAACAAATAAGATATTTTCGAAAAAACAACATAGTACTATGTTATACATATTACTATGTTTTGTATATTTGTAAAAAATTTGAATAAATGAAACTCGATAACGCTAAAGCTCAAATGCGTAAAGGTATATTAGAGCTTTGCATATTAAGTCTTTTGAAACAACAAGAACTTTATCCGTCAGATATAATTGAGCGGTTAAAAAAATCGGAAATTGTTGTAGCTGAAGGAACTATATATCCTTTGCTTACAAGACTTAAAAATGCAGAGCTTTTAAGTTATCGTTGGGAGGAATCTGCTAGTGGACCACCCAGAAAATATTATTCAATTACTAAAAAAGGAGAAACTGTATTAGAAGAGCTTGCTGTAAGTTGGAATGGCTTAGTGAGTTCCGTATCAAAAATAATTAATTTTTAGCTATGAATAAAACAGTACATATCAATGTTGCAGGTTTCGCGTTTATCATCGAAGAAAATGCATACCAAGAGCTTTCCAAATACTTAGACAACTTAGGAAAAAACATTTCTGATGAAGCAGAGAGAAAAGAAGTATTGGAAGATATTGAGGCGAGGATTGCTGAAATATTTCAAGAATGTTTAAAAAAAGAACATCGTGAAGTTATAATTCATAAAGATGTCAAAAAAGTTATTGGTATCATGGGAGAGCCAGAAGAAATCTACGAAGGTTCTGAAAGTTATTCCTACGAAACAAAAGAAGCGAAACCTAAACGATTATATCGTGATGTCGAAAATGGAATGCTTGGCGGAGTTTGTAGTGGACTTGCTGCGTATTTCAATACTGATGTAATATGGCCACGCATATTGTTTCTATTTCTCTTCTTTACATTAGGCTCTGGATTCTTATTATATATAGTACTTTGGATTATTGTTCCACCTGCAACAACTACTGCGCAAAAGCTTGAAATGCAAGGTGAACCTGTAACAGTTGATTCGATAAAAAAAAGTTTTCACAAAACGAAAGAACAAATAGAAAAGGAAATCAATTTGCACAAAAATAAATACAACAAAAAGGATGTTAAACGCAAAACAAAAACTGCTGCTGAAGAGGTTATTTCAACAAGTAGTTTAATCTTCTCGAAATTATTTAAAGTTATTAGTATATTCATTGGTGTCGTCCTTTGGACTGTAGCATTTTCTCTTCTTATCTCTACATTTGCCGCATTTATAGGGGAGCCAATAATCCACATAATGGGAGACAGTGGATATATGAAAAGCTTCAATCTAGAAGACTTTCGAAGAATTTTCATGACTTCCAAGTTTTTTGATTGGGGAATTTCATCCATTTTGTTTGCATTGACCATGGCTTTCTTCATAGGAGGTTTTCATCTGATTTTTGGAGCAAAACGCAAGACCATGGTAAGTTGGTCTGTACCATCTTTTTTCTTTATTGGAATCATTCTAATTGCCTTTGGATATTTTAACCAAACAAAAGAGTACCAAGCAACGGGGAAATTTGAAAATAGAATACCATTACCCACAAATAATGACACGCTTTACATTTCCGCATCACATCTACCGAAAGAACTTGGAGAACATAAATTTAAATGGAAAGTCAGCAATTCTATCTTTAGCATGAATGAACAATTCGCATTAGCAGATGATATAATCTATTTCTCCAACGCAAAGTTCACCATTAGACCATCCGTGAATGATTCATTTCAACTAGTAGTTTCTCAAACTGCCTCTGGAAAATCAGAAGAAGAAGCTAATACAAGGGCAGAAAATATACAATTTGGAATTCAAACAAACGGGGATAGCCTTACTTTAAACTCATTTTTCACAACAGGAATAAACAATAGTGTAAGGGAACAAAAAATCAAATATATTCTTGAAATTCCAAATGAGAAGTTTATTTATCTCGATAGTTCAATTCTAAAAATAGCTCAACCGCTGTTTAACAAACGTAATTTGCCCAATAATCAGTTGATAAACACAACAAGGCAATTCAATAATGGGATTTTGGAGTAATCACCCTGATCCTGATTTTGGAATTATTTAGCTGCGTTCTGTTAGAATAAGCATTTTGCGATAATCAGGAACTTCTTCGAGGTAGGAAAGCTTTCGTTCTTTTAAATCTAAAAAGCATGTTATTGTCTGAATTCCATTTGTTAGAATAAGCCATTGCACCTTCAAAGTGAAATTATACTGCGCAATTTGAAACATTGTCTCTTCGGTTAACTTAACATCAGCGGCTTTGCACTCTATGATAGCTACAGGCTTCATTTCTTGCGTAAACAACACCCCATCGCATCTTCTTTTCATGGAATTAACATCAATACTATACTCTGATGCTAGTAATCCTTGCGGAACATTTTTACAGTTTATAAGATAATGAAAAAATTGCTGTCTCACCCACTCCTCTGGGGTTAGCAAAACCTCTTTTCTCCTGAAAATATCCCAAACGAATACTCCTTCATTTTTTCGCTTAATTTTTAGTTGAGCAAGCGGTAAATTCAGATTAGGAAACATCTATTCGCTAAGGTAAAACACGTTTATACTTTATCCTCAACCCAAGAGGAACATGATATTTAGTGAATTCTTTGAGATAAACGAAATTTGTATCTGTTAATTGAATTAGTTTCATAACATATTCGCTTTCGCCTGTCTTTAAAATCAACTGTTGGTAATCACGAGTCAAAGAAAATCTACCCTTCGAAGTGGTCAATCCTTCAACAGGACCAGAAAAAGACTCCTTGTATGTTGCATCAGGGTAAAATTCATAAACTGAATTCGAAATACCTTTACTCTTTTCAAGCCATTCCTCTATTGTTTGCATCCAATCTTCAGGTAAGTAATCCATTAAAAAGCCTATACCAGATTCATCTACTTCAAAACTATCGTATTCCCATTTTCCAATAAGTTTTTTTTCTGGTTTATCGCAGCTACTAAAGATGAAAAAACAAAATGACACTAATAACAACAATAATGTACGCATGAAATAATTATTTTTGTAATAATTTAGTTTAAATCTCATCAAAGGTATAAAATTATGGACGAAATTATCAATAAAGTAAAAAACAGTAGTTTAATTCAAATAGATTTGGCAGAATTTAAACCAAAACAAGAAATAATTGAACTCGACTTAAAAGAACAACTTTGGCAAGGTTTAGCGCTTAAAGAGAAAGATTTCAGACAGTACATATCAGAAAATAATTGGGGAGAGTTTGAAGGAAAGGTAGTTGCTGTTCATTGCTCAGCCGATGCAATTATTCCAACTTGGGCTTACATGCTTGTTGTAAGTAAATTGGCGGAAAACAATATTCTCGCATTCACTGGTAAAAAGTCCTTTGCTATGCAAGAGCTAATTAAAAAAGCAATTGATGAATACAAGGTTCAAGACATTGAAAATGGTAAATTCATCATAAAAGGCTGCGCTGATATTCCTGACCCGGCTTATGCAATGAGCGAACTAACCAAAAAACTTATTCCCGTTGCTTCAAGCATTATGTACGGAGAACCTTGCTCTACTGTTCCGGTTTATAAGCGGAAGAAGGTTAGGTAGATGCATAAAACTTTTTAGTAGAAACTTACAAACCTAAGATTGCGGTTTCTGTTTTTTTTTGCTTTATTCAACTAAAGCTCAGAAAAATGTATATTTTTCAATTTCTAAAAAATATACCCTATTTTAATCGTGTAAAATAATCCTATACGATTTTCTAAATCTCTCGTTACTACTTCAAATAAATCAGATGAACCAGACTGATTAAATTCTACTCTATCTTCTCTTACGGCCTCTCGGGAGATACCGAAACCTGTATCAAATATCAAATTACCAAATGTATCGTTCATATAACCAAGCATAATTCTAGGCCCTCTTCTTCTTCTTTTCTCAGTATAAATTTCATTACTTCCAAATTCCTCCATTGATACATCCCATCTATTTACTCGGTTATAATAGCCCAATTCAACATACCATTCATCAAAAACATCAATCAAATAAAAACGTGTCCCAAATGAAAAAGTCAACCCTAATTTAGGACTTCTATCACCAAGGTTATCCCAATCTGAGTCTATAAAAGGATTTAGAAATATGTTCGATAGGAAAGTGGACCCGTAAGTAGCACCCAAAGAACCCTCTACTGTAAAATAAGAATTTAAAACCCGTTCATAACTCATTTTATATGAACCCATTAAAACGCCGATCAAATCAAATTTTACAGCGTTTTTTTCAGATTCGTAGGGTGTGAACTCTGAGCCTTCATCACCGAAAGTTAAAACCCTCGGTTCTGTTTGACTGTAAACAGTTAATGCTACTAAGGTAAAAATAAGAACAACTAAATGCTTCATAAATAATAGTTTAAGGTTTAAATATATTTATATAGTTTTAAAAATTATAAAATTAGTTAAAAAAACTAGATACATCAAACTTTCTAAAATCGTTACAGTTTTTTTGAACGAATTTATAGCATTTTGAATAAATTTTAAATTTAAAGTGCAATCATAGACCACAGAAATATATTTTTGAAGGTTATAGCATTTGATTCACTCGTTTACAGTTCGAAGGATTACCTTTGTTAAAACAACAGAATTATGGCAAAATATTTTATCCTTTTCGTTTTAACGATTTTGCTTTTTCCATTACAAAGTCAAAAAAACTTCACACTGGAAGAAGCAGTCTTGGGGCAATACCGTCAATTTTATCCAGAATATACTTTTGGTTTTGAGTGGATTCCTAATAGTAATGAATTTTCATTCTTGAACAAGTTTGTATTTCTTAAAACTTCAACTATTAATGGAGAACAAAAAGAAATTGCTAGTATTGCAGAAGTCAATAGTAGCCTTGGCTCTAGTCTTCGTTATTTCCAAAATCTTACATGGAAAACAAAAGACGAGTTCTATCTCATGGACGAAAAAGGGATTTACCGATATAACTGGAAAACTAAAACCGGGTCAAAACGAATGTTTTCTCCAAACTCCGACAATCATGAATTACACAGTAACTCTGGACGTGTTGCATATACATTCCAAAATAACATTCAAATTGTAGATGAAAAAGGAAAAATCATTTATGTCACCACTAACTCGGATAAGAATATAGTTTCTGGCCAAGCAATAGCAAGAAGCGAAATGGGAATTAAAAAAGGTTTGTTTTGGTCACCAAACGCTCAATATTTGGCTTTTTATGAAAAAAATGAAACCAATGTTGCCAACTATCCACTTTTGGATATTACTGAAACACCCGGTAAACTAAGAGAAATTAAATATCCAATGGCTGGCCAAGGAAGTGAAAAACCAAGAGTTGGAATTTACAATGTCAAAAAGAAAAAAACGGTCTTCATTACTCCTAGAGGAAAAAGTGATGATTATTTGACGAACTTATCTTGGTCACCCGATGAGCAATTTATCTTATTGGCTGAAGTTAGTCGCAGTCAAAAAAGCTACGAGTTAAATATTTACAATGCAGCTAATGGGAAATATATCAATACTATTTGGAAAGAATCACGAAATACTTGGGTTGAGCCTAAACATGGCGCCCATTTTTTAAACAATGAAGAATTTGTTTGGGTAAGTGAAAAAGATGGTTTCGATAATATTTATTTAGTTACAATTAAAACTGGTGAAAGTATTCAGTTGACCAAACACAATTTTGTAGTAAACGAAATCACTCATGTAACTGACAACGAAGTTTTTTACACTGCAACAGGAGATAATCCTTTAGATAAAAAACTTTTTAAAGTAAGTAAAGACAAAGAATATGTTTGTATTACACATGAAAAAGGAATTCATCAAACCATTGTTCACCCATCTGGAAAATACATTTGGAACGAATTTACTTCAGAAGAAAACCCTAGAATAGAACGGGTTATTTCTTCAAATGGAGAGGTTTTATTAGATTTTGTTAATGCTAAAGACCCGCTTGAGGATTATAATTTAGGTAAAACCATTGTGAATAAAATTTCTAGCGATGATAATCAAGACTTATGGTATAGAATGATTTTACCAACAGATTTTGACTCCACAAAACAATATCCTGTATTAATTTATGTTTATGGTGGGCCACATGCACAGCTTGTAAATAATGCTTGGTTGAACGGAACTTCTTTATGGATGCATTGGATGGCGCAACAAGGCTATGTTGTCTTTACACTAGACAATAGAGGTTCTGCGAATAGAGGTGTTGCATTTGAACATGGAATCCATAGGCAACTTGGAACATTAGAACTTTCTGACCAATTAAAAGGGGTTTCGTTTTTAAAATCAAAATCATTTATCGACGCTGAAAGAATTGCAGTTCATGGCTGGAGTTTTGGTGGTTTTATGACAGGAACAATGCTATTGAAAGAACCCGATCTTTTTAAGGTTGGTGTAGCAGGAGGTCCTGTGACAGATTGGAAATTTTATGAAGTAATGTATGGAGAGCGTTACATGGATACACCAGAGGAAAACCCTGAAGGTTATGAAAATGCAAGTCTGCTCGGATTAACAAAAAACCTAAAAGGTAACTTGTTACTTATTCATGGTACAATAGATGATGTGGTGGTCATGCAACATAATTACGCACTAGTAAAGTCTTTTGTGGACAATGGAATACAAGTTGATTTTTTCCCCTACCTTATGCATCCTCATAATGTTAGCGGAAAAGACCGTGTGCATTTAATGACCAAAGTGCTTCATTACATTTTAGAGAAAAATCAATAACATCAGAAGTCAGGCACGGTTTTAGATACCATTCTTTTTAAAACAGAACTGTTCATATGTTTTGCTTACATAAAAATGATAGCGAATCAAAAATTTGTAGTTTTATCTTTAAAACCTACTGATATAAAATATTATGAGATACAGAGAACGAAAAATAACAGACTTCAATTTAGCTAAACTTAACAGTAAGTTTTTACCATTTATGTTTTTATTGTTTTGTCTTTCAACCTTTGCTCAAGAAGAAGATGAAGCAACGTTACTTCAATTTCACACCATAAGAGCGATGATATTTAAATCAGATGCAGGCGAATTTAGAGAAGTGGCTGTTGTGCAAAAAACAGGTTTTGTGTCTTTCGGGGAAGAGTTAATTATTATAGAAAATGAAGAGCATAAAGAAAAGCAGTATATAGAAATTCTTTCTGTAGAAAAAGATACTGTTAGCAACGAGATGAAATACAAGTGCATCAAATATGACGAAGAATGTGAAATCCACTTAGCAATGGATTCTTCATATTTTGCTTTATTAGAAGACAATAAATTATTTAAGTATGAACTCTGCACACCTAATGACTTTCTGGAGGAATGGAGCATAGAAAAGCCCGATTTGGAAGAAGATATAATTAATGACGACGAAGAGCAAAAAACAAATAAAGAAATTACTGAACCTTCTGAAGAAAACGCTGAACTAGAAGAGGGAAATAACGAAACCGATGAGCAATAATCCCTAATTCAAGGACTCAAAAACGTTAAAGTAAAACTGACTCATAATTATTTTTGATTATTTTCATTTTTTATTGAGTTATTTCATCTTTTTTATGTAATATTGCACCCCGATTTTGGTGAAGATAATAAGATTTAAGTCATGGATTTAATAAGAGAAGTTCAGAAGGAATTAGTAGAAACTCGTGATTTTCCAGTTTTTGGAGCAGGTGATACCATTACAGTTTCTTATAAAATTAAGGAAGGTGAAAAAGAACGTATTCAGCAGTTTACTGGTGTTGTGCTTCAAAGAAGAGGTTCTGGTGAAACAGAAACTTTTACAATAAGAAAAATGTCTGGAAACATTGGTGTTGAAAGAATTTTCCCAATCGCTTCACCTTTCATTGAAGAGATTAAGATTAACAAGAAAGGTCGTGTTCGAAGAGCACGTATCTTCTACTTCCGTGAAAGAACAGGTAAAGCTGCAAGAATCAAAGAAAAAAGATTCTTCAACTAATACTTTCTTCAGAAATAGATTTTGTAGGGTTGCTTTTTCAAGCAGCCCTTTTTATGTTTGCACCAATCAAATACTATTAACAAACATTATTAATGATTATCCCCAAAAAAATAGATCCATTTTTATCAGGTATAGCATTAATGGTTTTATTGGCACTGATAATTCCTTATAGAGAAGATTATGCTCATTTCTTACCGTTAAAAGAAATTATTTATTTCGGAATAATGGGGATATTTTTCCTCTATGGAATAAAGCTTAATCCTCGAGAAATGGCTAGTGATTTATCCAATTGGCGCTTGCACCTCTTAATCCAATCTACCACTTTTTTATTATTCCCAATACTTGTTCTAACTTTTTATCCTTTTTTTAAAAACACAGAATACCACCATATTTGGCTCGGCAGTTTTTTCTTGGCTGCGTTACCTTCAACAGTTTCTTCTTCCGTTGTTATGGTTGCTATGGGAAAGGGTAATCTGCCATCAGCTATTTTTAATGCAAGTATTTCGGGATTAATTGGATTAATAATGACACCTTTTTGGATGCATTATTTTCTTCCAAAATCAAGCGAGTCTTTGTCACAACTTGAAATTGCTGCTCAGCTCACAATACAAGTTCTTTTACCCGTAATTATCGGTCTGTTTTTTCATAAAAAATGTATCACATTTGTGCGAAAAAACAGTTCAAAAGTAGTTTGGTACGATAAAATCATCATTTTTTTAATTATTTACAAAAGCTTTTCCACAGCATTCGTTGATGGAACGTTTTCTCAGTTGCCAGCTTTACTTTATATCATAATTTCATTCGCTTGCATTCTTTTGTTCTTGGCAGGCTACTATTTCTTAAAATGGATTACTTCAACGCTTAAATTTTCAATTGAAGATACCATAACTACTCTATTTTGCGGTTCTCAAAAATCATTGGTTCATGGGTCGGTTTTTATTTTAGTGCTTGTCAATGATATTTCGATTCATAGCTTACTATTAATTCCAATTATGATTTACCATAGTTTTCAGTTATTCTTTATTGGATACAAAGCAAGTGTTTACAGTAAGAGAGTAAAATAATTTTTAACTTTAAAATTTTAAATAAATCATGAGAAAAATAGAACATCTTGGACTAGCTGTTTCCGATATTGAAGCATCTATCTCCCTTTTTGAAAAACTTTTGAATACGCCTTGCTACAAGGTAGAAGAGGTGGAATCTGAACATGTAAAAACCGCTTTTTTTAAAGTTGGGGAGTCGAAAATTGAGCTGCTTCAAGCAACAGACCCATCTAGTGCTATTGGTAAATTCATAGCAAAGAGAGGTCAAGGGATTCACCACATTGCTTTTGATGTTGAGAACATTGAAAAAGAAATTGAACGATTGAAAAAGTTAGACTTTCAGCTCATACATCAAACTCCAAAAGATGGAGCGGATAATAAGAAAATAGCATTTCTCCACCCTAAATCAACTGATGGAATGTTGATTGAGCTATGCCAAGAAAAATAAGATTTTTTACAAAAACCCTTTCAAGTTAATATTCAGGTCAGAGAGGTTAAAATTGCGCTCTTGGTCAATCTTCTCTCTTTTAGGAATTCCAAAAACACTTGCTCTTAAGGTTCCAACTAAACGAATCTTTGCATTCTTTTTTGTTGTTAAGCCTAGTAATTTGAATATTGCACGTCGTTCTAAAGTAAGCTTTAAAGGGACATGACAAATTGTTTCATTCTTTCTTCGCATTTTAAAAGCCTCTTCCAATTGCCCTTGCCCTATATGAAAATCACCAACATAAATATCCATTTTAGACTTTCGTACTTTAATGCCATAACCATTCGGGTTGAGAATCGTTAAATCAATACTAAATTTCAATGTGTTTTCTTGAGGCTTGTAACCTTTCAATTTAAAATTAGAGGCATCCACGAATTGAGGAGTTGTAAAACAAGCCGAAAGCCCTAAAAGGAGAATAAAAAGGAAATAATACTTACCAAATGATACAATTTTCATAACATTAAAGTGATATTAAAACAAAGCGCACAAGCAAAAATCTCGTGCGCTTCAGTCAGTTATTTAATTTGAATTTTCATTTGCGAAAAAATGGTAAAAATACGGGATAGTTTCAATTCCTTTGTAGTAATTAAACAAACCGTAATGCTCATTTGGAGAATGGATTGCGTCACTATCTAAACCAAAGCCCATCAATACAGTCTTTAAACCTAGCTCTTGTTCAAACAAAGAAACTATCGGAATACTTCCACCACTTCGTAAAGGAATTGGTTTTTTACCGAATGTTTGCTCCATGGCTTTGCTTGCAGCGATATAACCTGCAGAATCTATCGGGGTAACAGCTGGTTCACCACCATGGTGAGGGGTCACGTTTACCTTTACACCTTTTGGAGCAATAGATTCAAAATATTTTTGAAATAAATTGGTGATTTCATTAGGATCTTGATTTGGCACCAAACGCATAGATATTTTTGCGTAAGCCTTGGAAGCAATAACAGTTTTTGCTCCTTCACCTGTGTAGCCACCCCACATTCCGTTAACATCTAACGTTGGACGAATACTTCCTCTTTCTCTTGTAGTATATCCTTTTTCACCATGAACAGCTTCTATATCAAGTGCTTGCTTATAGGCATCTTCAGAAAAAGGTGCTTTATTCATTTCAGCTCTTTCTTCTTCTGAAACAACCTCTACTTTATCGTAAAAACCTGGAATAGTAATACGGTTATCTTCGTCCTGAAGTTGAGAAATCATTTTAGCTAAAATATTCAGTGGATTTGCTACACATCCACCGTATAGACCAGAATGCAAGTCTCTGTTGGGACCCGTAACTTCTACCTCAACATAACTAAGTCCTCTCAAACCTGTTGTTATTGATGGGTTTTCATTAGAAATGATTCCAGTATCAGAAACCAATATGATATCTGCTTTTAATCGCTCTTTATTCTGTTTAATCCACTCCCCCAAATGAACACTTCCTACCTCTTCTTCGCCCTCAATCATGAATTTAGCATTACAAGGAAGCTCGTTAGATTGTATCATTGCTTCTAGGGCCTTGACATGCATAAAAACTTGCCCTTTATCATCACAAGCTCCACGCGCGAAAATAGCACCGTCAGGGTGTATTTTAGTAGGCTTAATAACCGGCTCAAAAGGTGGAGAATCCCATAATTCAAGGGGATCAGCTGGTTGAACATCATAATGTCCATACACTAAAACTGTCGGTAAGTTTTCATCAATTATTTTCTCCCCATAAACGATAGGATGACCATTTGTTTGACAAATTTCTACATTTTCTGCTCCAGCTTGCTTTAACGAATCTGAAATGGATTCAGCTGCCTTTTGAACATCTTTTTTGTACTCTTTATTAGCTGATATTGAAGGGATTTTCAATAGCTCAATAAGTTCGCTTAAAAATCTTTCTTTGTTTTCAATAATAAAACTTTGCGTTTTCGTCATTTGTATTGGATTTCAATTTTTCAATGAAAACAAAAGTAATAACCTTAATGATTAATTCATAACTTTGCATGTTGAAATGTCTTTTTGAAATGTCTAGCGATTTCTTTTTTTATTGAAAAGCGTAATAGGTTCAATTAGACACTAACAAAAAATGATATTTCAGACAAAATGCAACCGTAGCAAGTTGTGCTTCGTCTAAAATATATAAATAGAAAACTATGAGAAGTAGCTTTATTGTAATTATTTCATTATTATTTTCCTTTTCGGGAATAACCCAACTTATTTTAGATAATCAAATCACACCTGAACAAGCAGTACAAGACATACTTGTCGGTTCAGGAGTTGATGCTTTTAACATTCAGTTTAACGGTAGTACCGCACAAGCAGGAAACGTTCAGCAAACCGTTAGAGCATTTGACGCAGGAACAACAAACTTTCCTCTCAGTAACGGCGTTGTAATGACAACCAATGGTCAAGGGAATTTGAATGACCCAGACGTCAATCAAGTTTCTGGAGGTTCAGCAACAAATGGTGCAATTATTCAATTTGATTTTGTAGCAACTGGTGATACGCTTTCATTTAATTACATGTTCGCATCTTCGGAATACACAAGTTTTACATGTTCTCAATATAACGATGTGTTTGCCTTTTTCTTGTCTGGTCCAGGTATAAATGGTCCATTTTCAAATAATGCTGAGAACATAGCACTTGTTCCAGGTACGAATGTTCCTGTTGCTATTAACACAGTAAATTCAGGATCGCCAAGTGGTTTAAATCCTGGTCCATGTAATGCCGCTGACCCAAATTGGCAACAAAATTCAGTGTATTTCACAACAGCTCATAACGGCATTTACTCTTCAACTACAGGATTATCAGGAAGTCCTTTTAATGGCGGCACTGTTGTTTTACCTGCAACAGCAAGTTTAATTTGTGGAGAAGTTTACACCATAAAAATGGCTATTGCTAATGACTTCGATACAGCGCTAGATTCAGGCGTTTTCTTAGAAGCTAACTCATTTACAACAGGCTCCGTTGGGGTTTCGCTACCGGCTAATATAGGTTCTCCCGCTGCCGACTCAGTAGTTATTGCTAACTGTTCTGAATTAGATATTTTATTTACACGAGGAGGTGAAGGCATAGAAGACACACTGGTGCAAACTTATTTCTTAGGAGGTACAGCTGTGAGTGGAGTGGATTATCCTGAACTATCTCCTAACGAAGAAATTGTTTTTCTTCCATTCGAAGACTCAATCATTGTAACTTTAGCTCCAACTAACGGAGGAACGCCTGAAAATCCACTTTCAGTTATTATCGGTGTGGACTATGTCAATGTCTGCGGTGACACCATTTACTCTGAAGTCACATTATACATATGGGATCAGCCATATTCAACAGTCACAGCCACGGATACAATAGTCAGGTGTAAATTTGATGAGGTACCTGTCTGGGCATCTACCTCTGGTGGATTTGAACCCTACACATATGTTTGGGAAAATGGTGACACCGGTAACACTTCTGCTTTCCCTGCTTTGGAGGATGGACCTAATATTTATTCCGTTACAAGCACCGACTCATGTGGTTTCGAATATTCCCAAGACGTAATAATCACTGTTAACCAAACGCTGGCAATAGATACTATGTTCCAATTCCCAGCTGAATGTGGAATTCCAAATGGCGCTGTTTCGGGTCAAGGCTCTGGTTTTACAGGAGTACCAAATTACACTTGGACTGGGCCAGGTTCAGAAAGTGGGAATTTAATAAACGCAACTGTATGGTCAGACCTTCCATCAGGGTGGTATTACTTTACCATTACAGATAATGTGTGTTCTGTGAACGATAGTATTTTCTTAGAACAAGATCCTCCACCAAATGCATCTTTTGAGGCAGATCCAATGCAAGGCAACACTCCTTTAGATGTTACTTTTACAAATACCTCAGATGAAGCAGACGAGTATGTTTGGGATTTCGGTAATGGAACAGGAAATGTTGTTAATGACCTAAGCTCACAATTTACCACATATACTGAACCAGGTGTATATACCGTAACTCTAGATATTACGCTAGGAGAATGTTCTAACTCTGCAACTCAAACAATAATAGTTACCGAAATTCTTCCACTTGATTTTGATATGCCAAATGTGTTCACACCGAACGGCGATGGAGTGAATGATATTTTTACTATCAACCCTAAAAATGCTGTAGCACTGGAAATGACAATTACCAACAGATGGGGTAATATTGTATTCCAAAGTGACAATGTTGAGCAAGGTTGGAATGGCCGAGTAAATAACTCAGGAGCAGAATGTACTGAAGGTACTTACTTCTACTTCTTTAAAATAAGAGGTCAAGATAATCAAGAATTCGAACATCATGGTTTTGTTCACCTTGTACGAGATTAAGAAACTTTAATTATTTTTGGCGCAAAATAGAACCATGACAGAAGAAATTGAATTAGCTAAAAGTGAATTTACAGAAGCAAATGGTAAGTCCATAGCGCACTTAGAGGCAGAGTTGCTAAAAATCAGAGCTGGTAAAGCGTCTCCTGTAATGTTGCAAGGCGTTATGGTAGATTACTACGGTAGCCCTACCCCATTATCACAGTTGGCAAATGTGAACACAATGGATGCTCGAACACTTACTGTTCAACCTTGGGAAAAAAGTATGTTGGCAGAATGTAATAAAGCAATTATCAATGCAAACTTGGGTCTTGCACCTCAAGATAATGGAGAAGTGCTTATCATTAATATCCCTCCGTTAACGGAAGACCGTCGAAGAGATCTTGTAAAAAAGGCAAAAGCCGAAGGTGAAAATGCTAAAGTTGCTATTCGAAATAATAGAAAAGATGCAATGGACTTTATTAAAAACCTAAAAGCTGATGGTGTAGCAGAGGACATTATTAAAGTTGCAGAATCCGATGTTCAGGACATTACAAATGCTTTTGTCAAAAAGATTGACGAAATAGTTGATCTAAAAGAAAAGGATATTATGACGATTTAAATAAAAATCTTAAACTTTTTAAATTCTTAAGTTTTTTATATTATCTTTGCACTCGCTTTAAGCGATTGACGTTAGCAAAAATCATCAACGGATGTGAAATCAAAGCTAACATTAGCGGATGTGGTGAAATTGGTAGACACGCTAGACTTAGGATCTAGTGCCGCGAGGTGTGTGGGTTCGAGTCCCTCCATCCGCACAAAAACAAGTGGTGTAAGTTATACTTATGCCATTTTTTATTTAATCGTTTCTGAAAAGAAATTAGTATAAGCTCAAGTATATTCAAATGGAAGTTACTAAAGAAAATGTAAGTGACCTTACTGCAATCATTAAGGTTAAAATTGAATCTTCTGATTATCAATCTAACGTTACCAAAACGTTGGAAAACTATCGTAAACAAGCCAATATCCCAGGATTTAGAAAGGGGAAAGTGCCGTTTGGAATTATCAAAAAACAGTATGGTCAATCTGTATTGGCTGAAGAGTTAAATAAATTAGTAAACGACTCTTTGTTTAAGTTTATCGATGAGGAGAAACTTGATATTCTTGGAAATCCTCTTCCTGTTGATAATGATGGTGTAGTTGGAGATTTTAACAATCCTGCTGACTTCGAATTCTCTTATGAAATCGGACTAACACCAGAGATTAACGTTAAACTTTCTGGTAGAAATAAATTCGATTATACAAAAGTAAAAATCGATGACGAGCTTGTAAACAAACAAATTGATGACCTTCGTCGCAGGTATGGTAAACTAAAATCTGCTGAAGAAGTAATGGAAAAAGACATGGTCTTAGGTCAATTTGTAGAGTTAAACGAAGACGAAACCATCAAAGAAGGTGGTGTTTTGCATAGCTCTACCGTTTCAATGGAATTTGTTGAAGACAAAAAAACGAAAAAAGAATTACTAGGTAAAAAGGTTGGTGATACGCTTACAGTAGATCCTTTAGCTGTTTCAAGAGGTGGAAAAGATACCGCTGCGATGCTTGGGGTGAAAGAAGAAGAATTAGCAAACTTGTCTAATAAATTTCAGTTTAAAATCACTGAAATCAAACGCATGGAGTTAGCAGAACTAAATCAAGAGCTTTTCGATAAGTTATTCGGTGAAGGAAGCGTCACTTCTGAAGAGCAGATGAAAGTTAAAATAGTTGAGGATTTAGAGAAAATGTTCGAAAGAGACAGCGACAGAATTCTCACTAGAAGAATCACGAATGACCTTATAAAGAAAACTGAAATTTCATTACCAGATGATTTTTTAAAGCGTTGGATTCATGCTTCACAAAAAGAACCTATTTCCATGGAAGTAATTGAGAATGAATACGAAGGCTACTCTAAAGGATTAAAGTGGCAGTTGATTCAAAATGCTATTTTCAAAAACAACGATATTAAAATCGAAAGAGAAGTAGCTATTGAATTCACAAAAGGATTGCTAGTTTCCCAATATGCTCAATACGGAATTCCTGCGCCAGAAGATGAAGAACTTACTAAATCTGCAACTCAGGTGCTTTCAAATAAAGAAGAAGCTGATCGAATTTCTGAAATGATTGTTGAAAATAAGTTAACCGAGTTCTATAAGTCCACAGTAAAGCTTAATGATAACGAAGTTAGCTATGATGAATTTGTGAAAATAGCACAAGATGTAGAAGCTTAATAGTTTGTTACTTGTTATATATAGAAGGCTGCTCAATTGGGCAGCCTTGTTTTTTTAGTGTTTTTTTCTGAAAGATTAGAAAAAAAGGCTCATGCACAAAGCATTCTAAGGCAACAACTCCAAGCATCTCTCTGGCGGTCTTCCAACAACTGCATTGTTGCCATGAATGATGATTGGACGTTCAATTAGTTTAGGATGCTTAACCAAAACCTCTACCCATTCTTCATTCGAAAAGGTCTTATTTTTGAACAACGTTTTATACTCCTCCTCATTCGTTCTAATTATTTCCTTCGCTGTAAGATTAAGTTTCTTGAGCACATCGGATAACTCCTCCTTTGTCGGAGGGTTTTTCAAATATTCAACTACTCGAGGCGCTATAGCATTCTCTTCTAGAAGTTTTTTAGCATTCCTACTTTTTGAACATCTTGGATTGTGATAAATAATATATTCCATGCTTACATTTTTTAACACTTAATTAAAAACTTAATTTTCCTTTTAGGTTTTTCATGAACTTAGAAGCATACACAAAGTCAATTATCTCTGGGTTTTCAGTCTGAATAATCTCTTCTTTAGTCCCTTTCCACCAACTTTGACCTTTATAGATAAATACTATTGTATCACCGATTTCAATTACGGAATTCATGTCGTGCGTAATAACAATTGTTGTGATGTTGTACTCATAAGTAATTTCTTTAATGAGATTATCAACAACAATAGAGGTGCTGGGGTCAAGTCCAGAATTTGGCTCATCACAAAACAAGTATTTTGGGTTCATTGCTATAGCTCTAGCAATTGCAATTCTTTTTTGCATTCCCCCACTACACTCTGATGGAAATAAATTGTTTCGTCCTTCCAAATTAACGCGTTCCAAACAAAAATTCGCACGGTTTAACATTTCCTTTTTGGTCATGTTTGTAAACATTTTCAGCGGGAACATAATATTATCCTCTACTGTCAAGGAATCAAACAATGCGGAACCTTGAAAAAGCATCCCAATTTGTTTGCGTATTTCTATCTGCTCCTTGCGGTTCATTTTAGAAAAGTCAGCACCATTATACAAAATCTCTCCTGTATCAATAGGCATAAGGCCAACGATACATTTTGTTAAAACAGACTTTCCAGAACCAGACTGACCAATTATAAGATTTACTTTTCCTGTTTCAAATTTTGCACTAAAGTCCTTCAAGACGTGATTTCCAGGGAAAATTTTATTTACGCTATTAACTTCAATCATATTACAAAAGAATTAATTGAGTTAAAACGAAATTAGCCAGTAAAATATTTATACTACTCCAAACTACTGCTTGTGTTGATGATGCACCAACATCAAGTGCTCCGCCTTTCGTGTAATAGCCAAAAAATGATGACACAGATACAATAATAAATGCAAACACAACTGTTTTAGTTAGTGCATAATACACGTCACTCATTTGGAAGAAAGAGCGAATACCAAAGATAAACTCGTCATGTGAAGACAAACCAGAAGCAATAACAGCAAAATATCCACCTGCAATGCTTAATCCCATGGAAAAAATAATTAAAAACGGAAAAAAGAAAACTGCCGCTAATATTTTTGGAAGGATTAAAAAACTTCGCGAATTAACCCCCATTATTTCCAATGCGTCAATTTGTTCGGTAACTTTCATAGTACCTATTTCTGAGGCAATATTGGAACCAACTTTCCCTGCTAAAATAAGCGAGATAATGGTAGGTGAAAACTCCAAAATCGTACTTGACCTTGTAATATAACCAATGGTGTATTTAGGCAAAAATGGGCTATCCATATTTGATGCTGTTTGAATAGAAATTACCGCCCCCATAAAAACAGACAAAATTGCTACTATTCCAATTGAATTTAAACCAATAGTTTCCAATTCGTTTATCATTCTTTGATAGTAAACACGCAAACGTTCAGGCTTTGAAAAGACAAACCTCAACATAATAAAATACTTACCTATGCTATTTATGTAACTCATTACTCTGCTAAAATAATGCTAATTATCGTTTCGATTAGAATTTTCATAAATTTTCCTGAAAAAATATTCAATAATGAACGAAAGGATGGATTAACTATTAGCATTCTAGCAGGATAAAATCACTTTTTTTCCTACCTTTGAATGCGCGTTTTAAATGCCATACATTTTGAGTCAAAAAGCACAAATAAAACAAACATTTTCAAAATACCTTCCCGAAGAGTTTATCGACTATGTTGTTGAATTACTATTTTCAGAAAAAGTAAAATTTCGTATTTCAAAACCTAGAAAAACAAAAAGAGGAGATTATCGCGCACCGTTAGACCGTCCATTTCACGAAATATCTGTTAATGCTGATTTAAACAAATACGCTTTCTTAATTACGACATTACACGAATTTGCACATATGCGAACATTTATCAAATTTGGCGATGCTGTATTACCACATGGAAATGAATGGAAAAATGAATTTGCAAAATTACTCGCTCCCGTTATCGATCACGAAAGCTTTCCAAATGACATCAAAAATGTTTTGCGAAAAAGTGTGGTTAATTTAAAAGCATCAAGCTGTTCCGATCAACAATTGTTTCGTGTATTAAAAAAATACGACAGTAAAAAACCGAATAGTATTCTTTTGGAAGAGTTAGGCAATAATAAACGCTTTATATTAAATGGCAGATTATTCGAAAGAGGTGTGCTCCGAAGGACAAGATATTTATGTAAAGACGTTATAAGTGGAAAGCAGTATTTGGTTAGCCGACTTGCAGATGTTGAGCCTTATTCAGAACTAAACTAGCGTTAGGTTATAGACAATTTTTCTCCATCAGGTTCGTAGCGCAAATCTGCCATATAAGGCAATTTTTCCATTTGACTAACGGTGAGCGTGTAATAACCAAACTCTTCAGTAACTACTCCGATTAGTTCATATACGCCCATTCCACGGAAAGGAAATTTGGCTATACTCAAAGGAAAATGAACGGTGTCTAATAATTCCCAGTCGGTATCATAAAAATGCCCGAAATACATCTTTTGTCCGTTCTTGGTAGTTGTTCGTTTAAGACTGATTAAATAACCATAACATCGAACAGTTTTGTTTAAGAAGCTAGGGAGTTGCCTACTTAAAATATGTGGTTTGAGTTCTCTATTTTGCAATAATAAAAAAGGCGATGTCAGCGAAAAACCAAGTAATTCAAGTTCGTCAAATGCTTGTTCGAGTTTATTACTCTCCAACGGAGGCAATTCAAACGATTTGTGCTCAGGCAAAAACAATGATGCCATTCCTGAATTAGGCAATTGATTTTTCTTCATTCTGAAATGCAAATCCCAGAGCAATGCTTTTTTTAAAGAGTTTATTCTTCTGAAAGCACCAATTTTAATCAGCAATTCTAACTGCTCAAAAGGAAGCGAAACACGAGAAAAGAAGTTTTTAATATCTGTAAACGCTGCTTCTCCCCTAGCCTTAATGAGTTCTTTCATCCAGCGTTGTTCTATTCCTTGAATTAGATGAAACCCCAAATAAATCACTTTTCCTTTTATCGTTGTCAGCCATTTGCTTTCATTGATTTCAGGTAATTCTATTTCAGCGCCTTGCTGCTTGGCTTCTTGTATGTAAATTTCTCTTCGGTAATAACCGCCTCCATTGTTGATTGTTGCCACCATATATTCCAATGGATAATAGGCTTTGAGGTACAAACTTTGAAAGCTTTCCACCGCAAAAGAAGCCGAGTGACCTTTAGCAAAAGCGTATCCCGCAAAACTTTCTATTTGCCTCCAAACCATTTGGGTCAATTCTTTGGAATACCCTTTTGACAAACAATTGGTTAGAAAGCGTTGCTTAATTAGTTGGAATTCCTGCTTGGAACGGTATTTCCCTGACATTCCTCGTCTTAGCACATCTGCTTCATCCAATGACAAGCCAGCAAAAAGATGAGCTACTTTTATCACATCCTCTTGGTAAACCATAACGCCATATGTTTCAGGCATTATTTTCAACAAAACGGGGTGGGCTTCTTTGCGTTTTTCAGGATTTTTATGCCGTAAAATATATTCTTTCATCATTCCAGAAGAAGAAACACCTGGACGAATAATCGAACTAGCGGCCACCAAGTCAAGGTAAGTAGTGACGTTTAGTTTTTTCATGAGCATGCGCATAGCCGGAGATTCCACATAAAAACAGCCCATTGCATCGCCGTTTTGCAAAAGCTTTTGAATCTTTTTATCCCTTTTAAAGTGAGCGATATGATGAATGGAATGTTCCGGAGGAGAATTCCTATTTTCGGTAATAACTTGGACAGCATCATGGATTTTACTCAGTCCACGTTGGCTTAAAATATCGTATTTATACAATCCAACATCTTCTGCTTCAAGCATGGAGAATTGTGTGGTCGGGAATCCTTTTGGAGGAATAAATGTTGCTGTAAACCAAGAGATAGGCTTTTCGCTAATAATGATTCCACCAGCGTGAATACTTAAATGGGAAGGAAGCCCTTCTATGTAACTGCTGTATTTCAATATGAGTTTTCCTATATCATCCAAGCTATTAGGAAGCTTTTTTCCCGCCACGAGCAGGTCTATTTCGTTTTTGGGCAATCCGAATACTTTACCCAGTTCTCGAACTGTTGCTCTAAACTGAAAAGTATTATAGGTACAGAGAAGTGCTACATTTTTAAAGCGTTTGAAAATATAGTGAATTACTTCATCTCTGTCTTTCCATGAAAAATCAATATCAAAGTCTGGCGGATTTTTGCGATACAGGTTAATGAATCGTTCAAAAAACAAATCGAGTTCTAGGGGATCAACATCAGTAATTCCTAGTAAATAGGCGACAATGCTGTTTGCACCACTTCCTCTTCCCACATGGAAAAAACCTTGTGATTTTGCAAAGTGAATAATATCCCACGTGACTAAAAAATAGGCTAAATAACCTTTCTTTTCAATCACTTCAAGCTCCTTAGCAATGCGTTCTTCAATTTGTGGCGAAGCAACTTGGTAACGGTATGAAATTCCTTCATAACAAAGTGATTTAAGTTTCTTTTTGTCTTCTTCTTTTGAACCGGTGTAGGTGTTTAAGTTCTGATTTTCTGCTGCTTCGCCAAATTGGAAATCAACTTTACACCTACTGAGTAATTCTTCAGTTTGTGAAATGATAAACTTCACATCATTAAAACGCAATAACAATTCCTCTTTTGTTAAAAACCGTTGTTCCTCAGTGGCTTGTTGTTCTTTTTTTAGTTGAGAAAGCAAACAATTTTCATCAATTGCACGAAGTAAACGATGTGCATTAAAATCTCTTTTATGCATGAAAGTCATTGGCGTTAAAGCAACAAGTCGTTCTTTTTGTGCGTGCAATCGACGTATCAATTGAATATTTTTTAAATCGTTGTAATGAACACCTATCCGCTCATTTTGCCTGAGTTGACTTGGGATATTTTCTACCGGGTAAATCGTGTAACAATTCGCAAAATAAGGCGCTTGCTTTGGAAAGGCTTGTTCCGTTGCTAAATGATAGGAAAGAAATTCATTTAGCTCATGAAATCCTCGGTTATTCATGGCAAGCAGAACATAGTGCTGATGTAGTGTTGTTCTAACATCGATGCCCACCACCACATGAAACGATCGGATTTTTGCGTATTCCAAGGAACTCAACACTGCCGAAGTAGTATTAATATCCGCTAATGCAATAGCGTTGTAGCCACTCTCTATTGCCCAATCAATAATCTTTTCGGGGGCTATAATACCGTAGCGAAGGCTATATTTGGAATGAACAGTCAGCATTTTAAATACGTTTTAAAAAGATTTATTATACCCTTCGATTTGCCAGTAATAAAGGTGGTTCTCCATTAAATGGATTGCTGCGACTTATTGTTTTAGCTTCCATACCAAGTGCACGCATAATGCTTCTGTCGCCGTAGCGCTCTCGAATACGGTCCATCGCTTGGTAGAGGTCGCTTTTTTTCTCATCGTCGTTAAACAAACTCATTTGATGATGACCACTTACCAAATGGCTTAATCGCACACCAATGAGTCGAATTAAAACCCTTCGAACATAGACCTTCTCAAAAAGTTCTAATACCAAAGGAATGATATCATGATCTGCCGCTGTATAAGGAAGTGTCTTCTGAAGCGTTTTAGTTTGAAAGTCAGAATAACGCACTTTTACAGTAATACAGCCACACACCTTGTTTGCACGCCTCAATTGAAATGCGAGGTTTTCAGCCATGGCAAAAAGAATCGCCCGCATTTTTTTGACATCAATAGTATCTCTATCGAAGGTGCGCTCTGTGGATATTGACTTTCGTTCATTGTATTGCACAACAGGACTTTCATCTATTCCTTGTGCTTTTTTCCAAATGGAAACGCCTGTTTTACCAAACGTATGTTCGAGTAAATCCACGGGCATTTCTTGAAGCGTTTGAATGTGTTTTACACCTAGACCGCACAAGGTGTGATACGTTTTAAGCCCAATAGAAGGGATTTTTCGGATGGACAAAGGAGCCAAGAAGTGTTTTTCTGTTCCGTGATTGATTTGAATAGCATTATTCGGTTTCGCTTCTCCTGTTGCAATTTTTGAAACGGTTTTATTTTGCGAAAGTCCAAAAGAAATGGGAAGCCCTGTTTCTCGAAATATACGGTGACGTAATTCATTGGCATACTTCATACAACCGTAAAAGCGATCCATTCCGGATAGGTCGATGTAAAACTCGTCAATGGATGTTTTTTCATATAATGGAGATTCTTCTGCTATGAGTTCTGTTACCAATTTAGAGTACTTACTGTAAGTCGCAGAATTTCCTTTTATAATAATTGCTTCTGGACAGCGCTCTTTTGCCATTTTCATAGGCATAGCAGAATGGATTCCAAACTTTCGTGCTTCATAACTACAGGAAGCGACTACGCCCCGGCTACTTGTCCCGCCAATAAGAATAGGCTTTCCATTTAAGCGGCTATCTAATAAGCGCTCACAAGACACAAAGAAAGTGTCTAAGTCCATGTGTACAATTGCTCGTTCTCCTTTTATCGACATCTTGTTTGTGTTTTATTTGCGTTATAACTGCGTTTTAATTGCGTTTTAATTTTGTTTACTCATCTTGATCATATCCAATATCCGACAAGGGACTATTTGGAAATCATCCACTACTACAAAAACTGCATATCGTTTACTTGGAAATCACTTTTTTCTGAATTTTTATTCCATTCACGAAAAAAAAAGTGGGACAACAAAATTACAAAATAGATTATTTTTTAATCGTATTTTTTGATTATTTTTTAATCTTTTAAGCGAGATTGTCATCAATGTAAAGGTGTGATTATTGATTACTATAATATATGATCTTCATAATCTTTTAGTATTCAATATTTTAAATGATTAATTATAAATATTTTAAATTGCGCAACAAAAGTCCGGGTATCAAAAGCGATTTCTTTAGTAATGAATTTTAAGGAAGCTATTTTTCATCTTTCTGAAAATCAATAAAAAAGAATTTTCAAACTAATTACTAATAAATTAGGTTTATCCATTCTTTGGGCGTACATTTGGACTTTATTATTTAAATTTTTAAGCATGCCACAAGGAACAGTTAAATTTTTCAACACCGAAAAAGGTTTCGGATTTATTAAGCAAGACGATCAAAGCGGAGATATTTTCGTTCACGCGAACGGACTTATCGACGAGATTCGTGAAGATAATAAAGTTGAATTTGAAGTAGAACAAGGAAGAAAAGGATTAAACGCTGTTAACGTTAAAGTTATCGGTTAATATATAGTTATTTTTTTGGTTCTAAAAACCGTTGGCAGTTGTCAACGGTTTTTTTGTGCGCATAAATCTACTGAGCTTAAAAGGTTTATAAAATTAATTATGTATTTTAGCCAATAAAAAAACGCCATATACTTGCGATAGTCCACCCGCCAGCAAGTAGGTTATAGCAGTTTTATGGCGGGAGTAGATAAGTTAGTGGCAACCACCACACCCATTAATTCGTAATAAAAACCTTAAGTATTTCCTTTTTAGGAAACTTTCATCTATCTTTGTACCAAACTTATATTAAATGAAGAAAAACTTTGAAGTCGAACTTTTGGGCGAGGCACAGGCGTTTTTAGAAGATCTCGATGATAAAGTACGTAACAAGATATATTACAATATTCGGAAATCTCAGCATATAAATGACAAAGAACTTTTTAAGAAGCTAAATGAACATATCTGGGAATTTCGGACATTATATAGTTCTAAAACTTATCGACTTTTTGCTTTTTGGGATAAGTCAAAGCGCAAAGAAACAGTTGTAATTTCAACGCATGGAATTTTAAAAAAGACACAAAAAACACCAACCAAGGAAATTAGAAAAGCTGAAAAAATTAGAGAAGAATATTTTAAAAATAAGGAAAATGAAAAAGGAAAATAAAATGAAAACGGTAAGTCTTGATAAGATGATTGACAAACATGTTGGAAAGATTGGGACACCAGAACGAGATGCTTTTGAATATGAATTAAGTATTGACTTAATTGGACATGCAATCAGGCAAGCTAGAAAAGAACGCAACTTGACACAAGAACAATTGGGTAAATTGGTTGGTGTTCAAAAAGCGCAAATTTCGAAAATCGAGAACAGTATTAAAAATGCTCGATTAGACACAATTATGAAAATATTTAAGGCTTTAGGCGCGAAAGTCAATTTTAACGTTGAGTTGAACAATAAGAACTTAGCGTATTGAATTGGGCAGCCACTAACAGCCCTCTAGCTCCAGCGATTTGTTTCGTCTTCGATTCAAAAATTATGTGTAAATTTGAAGTGGTTAGCTTCGAGGGTAGTTCAGTGAGAAATCGCCGGCGCCAGCGGACGGACCGTTAACGGCGTTTAATGAAATTTATGTAACCTAGCCTGTCGCACCTGTCGAAGGACACGGCAGAAGGTACGGTTGGCAAGGTAAAAACGTTAAGTAATAACCCTTCTATAAAAATTCTAATAATTATGTCCATAAAGGTATAGCAAAATGAATAATCTTTCTTCGTTTATGCGATTTCAAAGAAAAAAGCTTGGTATTACCAAAAAAGAGCTTGCATCAAAGCTGGTGTAAGCGTTCGTTTTATCCGTGAGTTAAAACAACGCAAGTTTATAATTAGACAAAGTTGAACAGCTACTTGATTTCCTTGGTTTTCAAACAATTCCAAGTTGAAGAATATTACTTAGCTGGCTTTTTGACCAAGTAATAGCCAAGGGAAAGAGAGAGGATTATCGCTGCTAAACCAATATTTGACATTCCATCAGCATGACCTATATCAAGAATCAATAGTTTCCTTCCTATTGCGATTAGTCCAACTAAAAGGATACTTTGTACTTTTATATGATGTTCTTTAATATACACATTAAAAGTATCAATTAGCTCTATTGCAATTAGAATATTAAAAAATACAGGAAGCACTTTATTAGTTTGAGCTTTCGTAACCAGTAGCCTATCACTAGTCTCATCATGTTCTATGATAGCCTTTCCAAACTGATAGATAAGTTCAATTAATTCTATGGCAATGTAAAGAACAATTACTGCCGAGAGAATATAGAAAACTCCTACTTCTATTTTATTCATCAATTTATTTTGACTCACAAACCTTGAAATTTAAATGGTTTTGCTTTTTCAAAATGAGAAGAAGCTTCTCCGGCATATGTTTTATGCCCAGATAGATCTAACTTTTGAACACTTGCTTTTGGCCCAAAGTCAAACTTATTTAAATCGACCCAAAAGGTATTTGGAGTTAAAGCGTGTTCGAAATAATAAACCAAATTTTTGTGGTCAGCTACCACCCTCCACTGCGTTGTCGATAAATTTGGAAAACCTTCTAATTCGAAACCATAAGGTACAGAACAATTTCTTACTACACTCATTACTCCAGCAACTGCAACTCTAGTGTTATCCGTCTTTGGAATAGAATTAATAAAGAAATTGGCACGCACATAACGATCAGAAGCAGTAACAGAACCCGGCAAAAAGAATTTTCCAGGGATTCCTTCCCAATATTTACCAATTGCTAATTGATCTTCGAATTTTGGATCGTTCGTCATTACAATATAATCGGGGTCGTGATGTATCACTAATTTACCACCGATATACTCGAAAATTGCGTTATCGCCAGATGCATCAGAAAGTGAAAGATGAACCGTTGTGAACTTGTTCGTGCCTGGTATAAAATCGGTTACAATCACAAATTCCTCTTTTGAAAAAGCATCGACAGCCTCTTTTACAGTGGCAAAATTATCTAGAGCATATTGAGCCCAAGCGGAAATAGTCAGCCCTTTTTTAGTTCCATTTTTTTCAAATTCTGGATATTCTGATTGCACTAACCAAAGCATATTAGCCACAAGACCTTTTTCATTCATTCCATCAGGCGTAGCAATATCCCAAGAACTAGCTGCTAAACTACCATACGTAGAAGTCCACTCAATTGAGTTGGCACCTACTTCTCCACTTCGCTTCATGCCTCTGGGGAAAACCCATAAATTTGCAGGAATATCTAAGGAAAAGTCCATGCTTCTTCCTGTCAAAACAGTGCCATTTGGACCTTTATAAACGACTCTAGTGCATGCTAATGATTCAGTTGCTATCCCTATAACTAAGGCAAAAATTAAGGTTTTTAGTATCTTCATAATTTTAATTTTCTGTTGATATAATTCTGTTAAGTTGAACTGATTTGTCAAAAGTAATTAAAAAAAATATTGAATAATTAACTAAAAAGAATATTTTCAAAAATTAGTACTTTCGTCCAGTGTATTACTTTCGTCCATTTTAGTACCTTCGTTCAATGACAATACAAGACTTAATTAAGACAAGGTTTTCAGGAGAACTCAACAACGAGACAGAATATATAGAGCTTCTTGTTCAAGTTTTTGCCGTTCTAGTCTTAGGACTAACATTATGGCGCTTGATGGTTTTGTTCCACAAGAAAAAAAATGCTAAGCGAAAAAAGTCAAACTATTTTGATTCTACATTTAGTAAAAATTGGAAACGATAACCAACTACTAGCTAATCTTAAATAAAGTTTGCTCTATCAGCAGAACAGAAAAGAGAATTTACAATCAGTTTGAAGTAACCTTTTCAGCCTCTTTTAAAAATTCTTTAGCAGGTTTTGCGCCAAGTATTTTATGCTTTACAGTACCATCTCCATCAATGAAAAACATCGTTGGATAAGCCGTAACTTTAAATCGTCTGGCTAGGGCTGGACCTTCGCCTTTTTCCATATCTTTTTTAAGATTTATGAAGTTAGCGTTGAAAAACTCACCCACTTCTTTATCTCGAAATGTTTGTGCATCCATCCATTTACATGGTCCACACCAAACCGCATAAGCATCTAAAAAGATTAATTTATTGGTAGTCTTCGCCTTTTTCAGAGCTTCCTCAAAGGAAATGTCTTCAAAATGAATGCCTACCTCTTTATTGTAAAGCGATTTTTTTTCAACAGTTGTAGTGTTTTCAACAAGTTTATTTGTTAGTCCTAGTAGCGTAATAGCTAGTGTCAATAAGCCAATTTTAATCATATTTCTTTTTTTTCGCAGTTAAATTACAAAAGTATTCTTAATTTCAATCTTAATTAATAACTAAAAAAGTTAATCAATTATTGTTCCAAAAATGCTGAAGCACCAATTTATTACTGAAAACAAGGGTACGCAAAAAGCGTTTTTAAACTTTTTAAATGATTGGAACAACCCTTCAGCGTTCATTATTCAAAATACTTCTGGTTCAACCGGAGCACCTAAAAGTATTAAAATACGAAAAGAAAAAATGAAGGCATCGGCACAGATGACAATAGATTTTTTCTCACTTAATGAAAGGCAAAACGCTCTTTTATGTATTTCTCCTGCATACATCGGTGGTAAAATGTTAGTCGTTCGTGCCATTTTGGCAAAAATGAAATTATTTATCGCTGAAACTAAGGCTAACCCTTTGAGCGATTTAAAAATCAATATCGATTTTTGCGCATTGACTCCTTACCAAGTTGAACATATTCTTCGAGAAACACCTGAACAATTAAACCTAATCAATAAATTAATTATCGGTGGCGCACCTGTTTCAAGTGAAATGGCAAAAGAATTAGCTAAGTTTGATTGTGAAGCATATTCGACATTCGGAATGACTGAAACTGTTTCACACATAGCACTAAAAAAACTTGTAAATAATAATGATGCCCCATTTAATGCAATTGGCGATGTACATTTTTCAACAAATGACAATCATCAATTAATCATTCATTCAAAAAAGCTTGGGATTACCGAAATGACGACTAATGATGTTGTGGAATTGCTATCCCCTACTTCGTTTCATTGGCTTGGAAGGAAAGACTTTGTTGTAAATTCTGGAGGAATTAAATTATTCCCTGAAAAAATCGAAGAAAAAATTCGACCCATTCTTACCGAAACACTTTTTTTTCTAATCGGGGTAAAAGATTCCGTTCTAGGTGAAAAACTGATAGGATTCTGTACGAGAAATATTGAGAATAATGAATTAGAGCAAATCCATCAAAAACTTGGAAAATATGAGGTGCCGAAACAATGGATTACCGTTAAACGTTTTGAACTCACTTCCTCTGGAAAAATTGATAGATTAAAAACGAAAATGCTTTACTACGTTGACTAAAAAATATTTTGAAATATTAGGCATCTCTCCTACTACTGATATTCAGTTAATTAAAAAAGCGTATCGTAAAAAAGCAAAAATTTATCATCCAGATATGAATCCGAGCCCGGAGGCTAATCAGCAATTTTTATTAATCAGTGAAGCTTACGAACATTTATTAATTGCAATAGAAAAAAGCACATCGGAAAAAGCTAGTTCTTTCCAGCAAGAGCAGCAATTCAAAACGTCTGATGAAGACCAGTTTAAAACAAAAGAGGAATTGCTTAAAGAACGAATGGAATACGCTAAAAAGCGCTATGCCTATCAAAAAATGAAAGAAGAACAAGAAAATGAACAGTATTTCATGAGTATTTCAACAGGCTGGAATTGGTATTTTTTTCAAGCTATTGTTATTGGTTGCACTTCCCTTTCTATTCTTTTTTTTGTTGATTATTATGTCTTAAAATCACATTGGCAATCTACATATCTTACTCATGGGGATAAAATTCAAACCTACGCTGGGTTGAATTATTCGACCATCGTTCCTGTTGCATTTGAAAATGGAGAAAAACTTTGGGTTAACGGAATAATTTTAGGAATAGCTAAGGAAAACCCAACTATTTATATCGAAAAAACACATTTTTTAAACGAAACAAAGCAGGTCATCATTTGGAATTATGACCATTGGGTTAGTTCTAAAAGCGATTTTAGTGTTTCAGGAACATTCCCTCTTATTCCACTAGTTTTATTACTGCCACTCGTTGGGCTAATTGTCAAGGGTCGAAACCTTTCTTACAGCTTGCTATTTATTGCGAGTACTTACCTATTCGCAGCGTTACTAATTGTCTTATTATACTCAAATGACAGATGGGCGCATATTTTAACATTAGGGATTTTATAATTTATTTATCTATACTTAGTTGATTTATTGTAGATTTAAAAGAAAAAAGTAGCGACATGAAAAAATCAATTTTAGGAGTTTTGTTCCTTATTTTATTAATTACGCTTAGTTCTTGTAATAAAGACCAAAGAGCGGTTAAGCGACTTAATGGCAAATGGGAATCGGTAAAAATAGGTGGTTTCTCAATTCCAAATACCCACGAAAGTCACCACACATTAAGATTTAATGAGTGTAAACTAAAGGATGATGAATATTGCGAAGTTACAATAGAAGATGCTGAAAGCTCTATAAAAACGCTATATCGCATTGAGAATGATGGAACAAGACTTGTTTATAAAACGGATGAAGAAGATGTTGTTTCAGAGATTGTAACACTTGAAAAAAACAAACTAATTCTCAAGTCAAACTATGATGGTGTTGGATTGGTTGAAATAGAATATTCTAAAATTTAATGGCCTTTTCTTCAAGAATTTGAATCAATTCTTGGTTTTTAAAAAGTGATTAAAAACAAAACACCCTTTAAGCAAACAACTTAAAGGGTGTATATTTTGTGAAGTTATTCGTGATTATGCAACCGCTCCTGCTAGTAAAGCATTTACTTTTCTAACTGCTTCAGCACTTGCTTCGATATTTGCTTTTTCAGCATCTGTTAAATCGATTTTCACAATTTCTTCGATACCATTTTTACCAATGATACACGGAGCACCTAAACAAATATCATTTTGACCATATTCTCCTTCTAGCATTACAGAACAAGGAATCATTTTCTTAGAATCTTGAGCAATTGCACGTACAATTTCAGAAACTGCTGCTCCTGGAGCATACCATGCAGAAGTACCAAGAAGTCCTGTTAAAGTTGCTCCACCAACTTTCGTATCTTCAACTACTTTATTCATGCGCTCTTCAGAAAGAAATTGAGAAACTTTTACTCCGTTTCTTGTCGCTTTATCAATCAATGGAACCATTCCAGTATCGCTGTGTGCTGCGATTACCATTCCATCAACATCTGAAGCTGGGCAATTCAATGCTTCCGCTAATCTGTACTTGAAACGAGCACTGTCTAACGCTCCACCCATTCCAATGATTCTATGCTTTGGAAGACCTGTTACTTTGTGCGCTAGGTAAGCCATTGTATCCATTGGATTACTAACAACAATCAAAATTACGTTTGGTGAATGCTTGATTAAATTCGCTGCTACCTCTTTTACTATTCCTGCGTTAATTCCAATCAACTCCTCACGAGTCATTCCTGGCTTTCTTGGAATTCCAGAAGTAATTACTGCAACATCACTTCCCGCAGTTTTACTGTAGTCATTTGTACTACCAGCAATTTGCGTATCAAATCCATTTAAACTTGCACATTGCATCAAGTCCATTGCTTTTCCTTCAGCAAACCCTTCTTTGATATCCACTAATACTACTTCAGAAGCGAAATTTTTAATCGCAATATATTCTGCACAACTTGCACCAACTGCACCTGCACCAACTACTGTAACTTTCATTCTATGATTTTTTTTGATTATTAAATTCAGCCACGAAATTAGTCATTTTGTACTAAATCCACCTGCGAATCAACTATTTTTTCTTGTTTCTAAATAAAAATTAACATTTACAGTAATGTTCTCATTTTGCGCTTTTATCCTTCGGCATTAACCACTAAATTTGCACCCCTACAAAAGTTATTATGGATATTAAGTCGTTTCGCAAATCATTTCAACAATTATCTTCACTTGATGAAACTGCAAAACTGTTAGGTGAACAAAAAAATGTGATTCATTGGAAAAATGTCATTGGCTCTTCTAAAAGCTTTTATACCGCCGCAACTGCAGAACAAGTACCTGGAAGTCATTTGTTCATTCTAGAAGACAAAGAACAGGCTGCTTATTTTTTCAACGACTTAGAAGAAATTTATCCAGATAACAAGCGCATTTTATTTTTTCCAGCATCTTATAAAACACCTTACGAAGATGAAACAACAGATAATGCCAATGTTGTGGCTCGTGGGGAGGTATTGGAAAAATTGAATAAGTCGAATAATTTATGGATTGTAACTTACCCCAAGGCTCTTTCTGAAAAAGTTCCTACGAAATTAAAACTATCCGCCAATACATTTAAAGTTGAGAAAGGGCAAGAATATAGCATCGACTTTTTAACTGAGCTTTTATTGGAATACGAATTTCAAGCAGTTGATTTCGTTTATGAGCCTGGTCAATTTGCAGTAAGAGGAGGAATTGTAGATGTATTTTCATTCCACAAAGACTTCCCTTTTCGTCTGGAATTTTTTGGAGATGAACTAGAAAGTATTCGTTCTTTTGATGCGATTTCACAGCTTTCCATACAGCAATACGAATATTTTAATATTGTTCCTAATGTTCAAAAAAAATTAGTACAAGAAGAAAGCGGAAGTTTTCTTGAGTTTTTAGGGACTTCAAGTAAAGTATGGTTAAGTTCGTTAGAGATTACAAGCAACCGATTAGAGAAAGAATACAACAAGGCTGTAAAAATTCATAGTGAGTTACCAGAAAGCCCCGTTAAAAGAGCTATTCCATCTGAAAAATATTTACACTCTTCGGAGTTTAAGGAGCAACTTTCATTTTTCTCTGTTGTAGAATGGGGTCCAGAATATGCTTTACAGGCTACACAAGTATTTACATTTGATTTAAAACCTCAAACTAGTTTCAATAAAAACTTTGAATTATTAACCGATGATTTAAGGGCAAATCACGAAGCGGGATTTACTAATTTGATTTTTTCTAATCAGCCAAAACAACTCGAACGCCTTTATTCCATTTTTGAAGATATTGGAGCTAAAGTTAGCTTCACTCCCATGGATTGTGCACTGCATGAAGGATTTATTGATAAAACTTTGAAACTTGTTTGCTATACCGACCATCAAATTTTTGAACGTTATCATCGCTTTAAGCTCAAAGAAGGGTTTCGACAAACGAAACAAGCTTTAACATTAAAAGAAATTTACAACCTTCAAAAAGGAGATTATGTCACACATATAGACCATGGAGTTGGACAATTTAGTGGGCTTGAAACCATTGATGTAAATGGCAAACCCCAAGAAGCTATTCGATTGGTTTATAAAGACAATGATGTGCTCTATGTATCCATTCATTCATTACACCGCATTTCCAAATTTACAGGAAAAGAAGGAAGTGTGCCAACCATGAATAAATTAGGTACAAAAGCTTGGACAAACCTTAAAAATAAAACGAAAGCACGTATAAAAGAATTAGCTTTTGATTTAATTCAACTTTATGCCAAAAGAAAAACGCAACCTGGTTTTGCTTATTCACCCGACACCTATCTGCAAAATGAACTCGAAGCTTCGTTTATTTATGAAGACACCCCAGACCAATTAAAAGCTACAGAAGCGGTTAAGTCAGACATGGAAAAGGATACTCCGATGGACCGATTGATTTGTGGAGATGTTGGTTTCGGAAAAACCGAAGTGGCTATTCGAGCGGCATTTAAAGCCGCAACCGATGGAAAGCAAGTCGCCATTCTCGTTCCCACAACCATCTTATCCTTACAACATTTCAGAAGTTTTTCCGAGCGTTTAAAAGAGTTTCCTGTGCGTGTGGATTACATCAATCGCTTTAAATCAGTAAAGCAGGTTACCGAAACTCTCAAGGACTTGGCTGATGGAAAAATTGACATATTAGTTGGTACGCACAAAATTGTGGGTAAAAATGTAAAATTTAAAGATTTAGGATTAATCATTATTGATGAAGAACAAAAATTTGGTGTCGGAGTAAAAGACAAACTAAAAACACTCAAAACTACAGTTGATACGCTAACATTGACAGCTACACCTATCCCAAGAACACTTCAGTTTTCACTAATGGGCGCTAGGGATTTGAGTATTATTAATACCCCGCCACCGAATCGACAACCCGTCTTAACAGAATTGATAGAATTTCATGAAGAAAAAATTCGCGATGCGATTGCTTATGAAGTTAGCAGAGGCGGACAAGTTTATTTCGTGCATAATAGACTAGAAAATATTCAAGAAATAGCTGGAATGATTCAACGACTTTGTCCGGGTGTCCGAGTTGGAATTGGACATGGTCAAATGGACGGCAAAAAACTTGAAAAAATAATGCTTGATTTTATTGATCATGAATACGATGTATTGCTAGCTACAACAATTATCGAATCTGGAATTGATATCTCGAATGCGAATACCATTTTAATCAATCAAGCAAATAACTTTGGGTTAAGTGACTTACATCAGTTGCGCGGTAGAGTTGGACGTTCCAACCGAAAAGGTTTTTGTTATTTGATTACGCCAAAATTCTCCATGCTTACTTCCGAAGCACGAAAAAGATTAGAAGCATTAGTTCAATTTTCTGATTTAGGCGCAGGATTCAATATTGCCATGAAAGACTTGGATATTCGAGGTGCAGGAAATTTATTAGGTGGAGAACAAAGTGGATTTATTTCAGATATAGGCTTTGAGATGTATCAAAAAATATTGAACGAAGCGGTAGAAGAATTACGTGAAAACGAGTTTAAAGAATTATTTAAAGACAGTAAAAACGACTCGTTTCATAATCCGGTTAAAGAGTGTATTCTTGAGACCGATTTAGAAGTTCGAATTCCAGATGACTATGTAAATAATGTCGCAGAAAGGCTCTCTTTGTACAAACAACTAGATGATTTTCAGGAAGAATCTGAATTAGAGAACTTTGAAAAAGAATTAATTGACCGCTTTGGACCCATTCCACAAGTGGTAAATGAACTGCTTTTATCCATGCGATTGCGTTGGAAAGCTCAAGCAATTGGTTTTGAAAAGCTAGTTATCAAATCTGAAAAAATGATAGGTTATTTTATTGCTGACCCACAAAGTGAGTATTTTCAAAGTCCTTTATTTACAGCGGTATTAAACTATATTCAAACCAATCCGAAAGGAGTGAAAATGAATGAGAAAAATAATAAATTACGTCTAATATATACCGACATAAACTCTATTGAAAAGGCTTACGCAGCTATAAGTCAAATAGCTATTCCAATTAATGAAATATAAATTAATTACCTACCTTTGTTAGGAGAAAATAATAAGTTATGTCGATTCAAAAGTATCCCATAGGTCATCAAGATTTTGCTAAGATAATCACTGAGGGATTTGTTTATGTGGATAAAACTCATTTTGTGCATAGACTAGCTGATAGAGGTGGTTATTATTTTCTATCTAGACCCCGTCGTTTTGGTAAGTCCCTATTGATTAGCACTTTTGATTATCTTTTTAAAGGCAAAAAAGAACTTTTTGAAGGACTTTACATCTATGATAAATGGGTGTTTGAGGAGTATCCGGTGATAAAAATTTCATTTGCAAATATTGGTTATAGAGAAATCCCGCTGGAAGAGGCGTTTGTTGGTCAATTAGAAACTATTGCTTGCAGTTATGACATAGAAATCACATTAAAATCAGCATCAATTGCATTCAAAGACTTAATACATAAGCTTCATCAAAAATATAATAAAAAAGTTGTGGTTCTTATTGATGAATACGACAAACCACTTATCGACTATTTAGATAAAGAAAACTTACATAAAGCAATCGAAAACAGAAGTATTTTAAAAAGCTTTTATAGTGTACTAAAAGATGCAGACTCGCACCTCAAAATGGTCTTTATTACTGGTGTTAGCAAGTTTAGTCAAGTAAGTATTTTTTCGGATTTGAATAATTTGTACGACCTTACCTTAAAATCGGAATACAACGAAATATGCGGAATCAGTCAAGAAGAACTGGAACAACATTTTTCGGAAGAACTAAAAATGTACGACAAGTCAAGAATTAAAGATTGGTACAATGGCTACCGTTGGAGTGTAAATGGAAATACGCTTTACAATCCGTTTTCTATTTTAAACTTTTTTAGTGGTGGCGGCGAATACGTCAACTTTTGGTATTCTACAGGAACGCCTACCTTTTTAATGAAAATGTGCAAAGAGCAAAAACTTTTTGAATTGTCTAACATCACCCTTTCGCAAACTGCTATGAATGCTTTTGATGTGGATAACCTAAAGATTATTCCAGTTCTTTTTCAAACAGGTTATCTTACCATCACATCCTATAATGATTTATTGGGTGTTTACCATTTGGATTATCCAAATAGCGAAGTAAAAAGCTCGTTTGTTGAAGGGTTGCTTGAAGTGTATAGTGACAGTCATGAACCAATTTCCTCGACTTTGCTGCATCAGTTGTATGTGGCACTAACAGAATGCGATAAAACAGCATTAGAAAAAGGGATAAACCTTGCTTTTTCACATATTCCTTATGATTTATGGATTAACGAAAAGGAAAGGTATTACCACACGATTTTGCATTTGTTGTTTACATTGTTGGGCGTAAGAATCACAAGTGAAGTACACACCAAAAACGGCCGAGCAGACATGGTTATTCACCTCAATGACAACATCTATTGCTTGGAGTTTAAGCTAGACAAATCGGCTGAAGAAGCCATCAACCAAATAAACGAACGAGGATATTTAGAAAAATTCGCTGATTCAAACAAAACCTTGCACAAAATCGGAATTAATTTCAGTTCTAAAGATAAAAAGGTGGAAGAGATTATTTGGGTTTAAAGCATTAGGGGGTATTGTAATACACCCCCAATGAGAATTTTCTATAAAACCAATCAAGTCTCCAACAAATACAAACGAACACTAAAAAATTACTCTAGTCTATCGGCTTGCTCTCTAGCTGAACTCATAATTCGATCAGCATTTTCTTGTGCCTCTCGTTCTATTCGTTGAGCAGCATTTTCTGCTTGATCTCGAATACGTTTAGCACCCGCTTCAGCAGCTCTTTTTTGGATTGGATTATTTGCTTCATCAATCAGTTTTTGTGCGTTTTCATCGCCTTCTTTTCTAGTTCTATCAGCTAGCACTTTTGCTTCTGCAACTACCTTATCTGCTCGTTGCTGCGCATCAGAAATCAACTTATCTCTTCGTTCACGAAGGTCATCTTTAACATCTTCTACTTTTTCAGTAATAGTAGCACGGACGGTGTCTTTGACTTTTGTAACTGTTTCATCCACTAAATCCTTAACAGCACCTTTTACGTCTCCACCTAACTGCATTAATTGTTCTCTAAAATCAGTTTCTACTCTAGGGTTTGTAACTGTATTTGTTATTAATGCATTGACAGGAATAATGGCTGGCAATTCTTTCATTTTAAACCCAGGAATTTTGTTGGCTTGAGCTAGAGCTCTTTCGATAGTTTCAATTGCAGCCGCAGGAATAGCTTGTTTTGGAACATCTAATCGCAACTTATAATCAATTTCTTGTTCAAACGAAGTGCTTCCTTGAACATTAGTTCTAATATTTCCCATATTAAATGCAAATGGTTGAACATTGACTTTTCCATCTTCAAAGGCAAAACTAACATTCAAATTTCTAAATGTTGTATTACGCAACTCTTTAATATCTAAAGTGTTGTTCAGTCGATCTAAAGGCTCATAACCTTCAATTCGAACTTCATTTGTGCGAAGTGTCCCTCCACCTGTCAGTGTAGAGTATATCGGTTCAAAATCTGGCTTTATCAAACAAACCGTTTTCAAATCTGAAGAAATTTTCCCTTTGGCGTGCTTCGCTATTGGAGCCATGGTGGAAATGGAAGAAAAATGGGCATTTAACTTTTCGATATCAATATTTCGCAAATCGTAAGAAAAATCTACTTTTGGCTGTGAATGATTTTGAGCATTGTAATTACCTGTTAAACCAACGCTTCCCTCTAGCATATTCATGTTGAGGCGTTCCATTTGAACCATTTCATCTCGGATGACAAGTAAACCATTAACGTCTTGAATCAACATTCCATCATAGAGAAGATTATCAATTTTAGTGTTTAATACAAAATCAATATTATCTGGAATAAGTAAAAAATCTTCTTCTTCAAATTTTTCTTCTATTTCGGCATTTTCTTCGGTTGTTTCTTCGTCATAAGAAGGCATCAAAGCATCTAAATCTAATTGATGTGAATAGAAACTGTACGTTCCTATAATGGGTTCTTCCTTAAAAAGGTAGCCCATGTAATTATCCACAGAGCCAGACATTTTGAAATCGGAAACCCCCATTGTACCTTCAAGATTTTCTAAGTTAAGTGCTTGTGGAGAAAATAAAAAAGCCAGTTCTTTAATTGTTATGTCATCCGCAACGTTCTCGCTTTGATATTCAAAATCAGATAAGGAAAGTTTTCCTTTTGCTGTAAACTCATCGTATTTTTCTTCTTCTAAACTTGAAGTATTTCCATCTAAAAATAGGTCAGAGAATAAAACCCCTTGGTAGCTTTCTCCTTCTTCCATGGGCATTACTTGTTCCAAAGTACTTAAATCTACATTGGCTAGTAATTTTGCCTTCAAATATGGGTCTGACATAACATTTCTTAAATGTAAAGAGGCGTCTATCGTATTATCAACAAAGGAAGCAGAAAATTGATTTAA
>SKGS01000037.1 GCA_007117355.1 Lishizhenia sp.
AGATGATAAGATGTTAAGACGTCTAGACATTAAGTTAAGGTTATTAAGAATCCCTCCCTTAATGAGCCTTAATTACTTAATACACCAAAACTTTTGACTTTTCAACCCAAAGCGGTCTATCATCTGAAAATTCAAATTTAATCCATTTTTCATTTTGGCTTAGAATAGGGTAGCGCATTCCTAGGATATAATCAGCATTAAACTCCATTCCATCGACAGATAAATAGGTTGGTATATCTTCAGTTGTAAATAGAATAAATGAATCTTCGTTATAATGCTGGTGAGCTGTAAATCCTAATGATATAAAAAGTGAGCCACAAGCAAGAGATAAAGCCAAGTAAAGATAAGTCTTTTGAACTATTTTGGATGAAATAATTTTATAGAGGAAATAACCAACTAAACACAACGAAAAAAAACTTAAAATATACCAAAGTGGAATAGGAACGAGTACAGCAAATTTTATCCAAGACGAATAAGGGGTTTCCCAAGACGGGAAATTCTCTATGTTTTTCGCAGTTTCAAATGCAGTTTGTGCAATCAACTCGTTATTTGGTTTGATTTTTAAAGCATTTTCAAATGCCCAAAGCGCCATGATAAAGTTTGCCTGTCCATTATAAGCAACACCAAGATTATAATATAATTCTGATGTTTCATGAAACTCTAAATATTCAAGAAAAACTTTTTCTGCCTCGATAAAATCTTCTTGAGAAAGAAGCGCAACAGCATTCTCAAATTTCAACTCCAACGAATCGGCAGCACTAGTTTCTAAATTGATTGAAAAAATCAATATTAGTGGAAGTAAAAAAACAGAATAATATTTTGTTAAACTACGCTTCATATAGCTCATTTAATAAATCTATAATCTCATCAATGTGTGTATTTTTGATATATTCATCTCTGCCCACATCTCCACTATATCTCACTTGATTTTGATGTTCTATGATTGCATTAATTTTATCTCTTTGCGAGCGGGATATCTTTTGGTTTTTCTCTAGTAATTCTAACGTTGAAATAGAAAATTCCGACTTCTCAATTGAAAAGATAAAACATAAGCTCTCTTGAAAATAAGTAGAACATTTTTCAATTAGTTCGTTTGAAGCTATTGACTGCTCATATTTAAGTTTTCTAAAAGCATTTAAATAATAGTCTAAATCATTCGAACTTTCCGAATCTATTATTTTTTTATCCTCTTTGTATTGTTTCATTCTTTTCCAACCACCAATAAATAATCCTAGAATAACAGGGAAACCTATAGCGCCTTTATGCCAAGGAGTAAACCAATTGTTGTTTGGCTTTGAAGTTACAGAATTGGTGTAAAAAAACGTTTTCTCCGCAATTACGGTTTGAGTTTCTTCTTCTGATTGTAAACTAGGTTGTAAGGAAACCATTTGATCGTTTCTGTTTACATTTAATCTTATTTCTTTTGTTCGCAACTCTTCATAACTTTTGTTTTTGGGGTTAAAATAGCTAAACTTAATAGATGGAATAGTTATTTTTCCTGCATTGTTTGACATCAAGAAATAAGTGTATTTTTTAATTCCTTCCACGCCTAATGAAGAATACTTAATAGAGTCGTTAACTTCTGGATCTCCATACAATACAACTCCTTCGGGTAAAAGCAGGGAAGGGGCTTCAATCAAATGAAGGTTTCCTTGACCTTTTACGGTAAATTCAAGAGGAAAAACCTTTCCTTGTTCGATTTGTTGAGATTTTACATTTGCTGTGATAGCATATTTACCAACTGCACCAGAAAACGAATCCGGTGCACCTTTGGGTAAAGGTAGCACTTTCACATAACTTTCATTGGAACGAATTCTTACTCGTTCTGGAAATAGTGAGCGTCCTCCTTCGTAAAAAAGCACCATTTCGAAAGGACTAATTTCATATTGACCAGCTAATTCAGGAAAAACAACGCTTTTACCTAGTTGAAAGGTAATTACTTGTCGATTTGAGACTATTTCTCTTTTTTGATTGACCTGACTAGCGTTTTCCAATCGTTCAACAGATGCAGGACCTTCAAATCTAAATGGTTCATAATGATCAACTTGATAAACATTTACTTGTGCATATACTTTAGCTTCTAATAGTAGTGGTTCACCTTCATATACCTCCTTTTTTGATTGCTGGATAATTCCAAATACTGCTTTATCCATATTAGCGGCAGGGTCTTCACTAATCATGTTTACAGCTTTCTGTACTCTGATTTTTAGTGTGTTTGAAGAAACCACTTCATCTTCCGTGTGCAACTTAATAGGACCTATGGTAAACTCACCTTCTTCAACAAAAATTCCGTTAAATTTTTGAAACCTATATTCTTCAACTACTCCTTGTCCAGATTGGTAGGTAACAGAGGAAGACATACCCGAGTGAGAAGCACCACCTTGAATAAATTCATCTGGAAAATTAAGCTCTAATTGTCCTGAAGTATTGGTTTTTATGGTTAAAGTCAATGGTTCACCAAGCTCTACCTCTTCATGAGAAGTTTCAAGAGTAACATACGCCTCTTGTGCAGTTAACCCAAAGGTTACAAGTGTCAATATGATGAAGAACAATTGTTTCATTACCAATTTTTTCCTGAATTTGCTGCGCCTTGTCTTCGTTGCTTAGCTTCTCTTTCCAAAACACGTTGCTTCGTTTCTAACTCTTTTTTAGTTAACTCATCTAAAATTCTCTTCTTACGTTTGTCAGAAAGATTTTTTGACCGAGATTCATTATTAGTATCTTCGGTTTTGTCGGAGTTATTGTTATCACTTTCCTTATCGGGAGATTCGTTAGGTTCTTCATCTTCACCATTTTCAGAATCGTTAGCGTTTCCTTCTTGGTCATTTTCATCTTCTTGATCAGAATCACTCTGCTGTTGGTTTTCTTGCTGTTGATTTTCTTGTTGCATCAATTTTCGCATAGCCATCGCTAAATTGTAACGTGACGAATCATTTGTTGGGTCTAATTTTAAAGCTTGTTTATAACTTTCAATCGCCTCATTATAATTTTGTTGCTTAAATTGACTGTTACCTTTATTATGGAATAATTTAGCTTGTTCTTTTTCGGATATTTCTTGAGAATTGACTGCTTTAAAGGCTGTTTCAGCTGTTTCATAGTCTCCAGCACGATATGCAGCGGTACCAATATCACCTGCTAGATTAATTTCATCCGGTGCTAAGCGTTGTGCTGAAATAATTTTTTGCAATGCAGAAAGGTAGTCTCCATTTTTGTAGGCGTTAATTCCGAGCTGTAAACTATCTTTCCAAGATTGCCCATAAGCTAAGCTAGTTAGACAAAAAATTGAAATAACAAGAACTTTACCCTTTCTTAACATCCGCACTACGATATTGTGTAATTTGCCAAGTAAATAAAACTAAAAGGTTCAAGATTGCAATCATTAGCGCTTCTCTAAACCAATTTTGTTCTATTTCTAACTCCAAATCTACTTTCTTCGTTGCGGATGAGTTGTTAATTAGCGTTAAAAGGTTGGAAACGTTGGGGAAGCCGTCTGAACTGACCTCCGAAAAACCGCCACTTTGTTTTGTTAAATTATCAATCAAATCAAGGCTTAACGATGAAATCACGGGATTTCCTTCAAAGTCTTTGAGCGAACCTTTTTCAGGATTATTAACATCTTTAGGTACAACCCCGCCTTGAACAGTTCCAAGACCTAAAATATGTAGTTCAATCTGGTTTTCTTTTAAAAGATTTAAAGCTTCTTTTACTCCTCCTTCATGGTCTTCTCCATCGGTAATTAAAATTGCTATTTTTCTCAATTTATCTTTACTAAAAAAGTTAGAAGCTAAATTTAAAGCATAACCAATATCTGTTCCTTGAACCGATATTAAGTCTGTATTTAGTTGTTCAATGAATAATTTGACAGAACCTTTGTCTGCTGTTAAAGGTAAATGAGGAAATGCATTTCCTGCAAAGGCAATTATTCCATATCGTGCAGCACTAGAAATGTTTACTATTTGGTTCATTGCTCTTTTAGCAGCTTCCATTCGAGTGGTTGAAGGAGACATGTCTCTGGTATTCATGGAAGCAGAAATATCGACAATAAACACGACTTCAGAAGCAGCAGACTTTACGTTGGTTGCTTTTTTTCCATATATCGGTTGCATTAGGGCAATTATCAGAAAAACTAGAAGATTCCGAATTAGGAAGTAATAAATAAACCATGATTTTTCATTTCCAATTTTAAAAAAATATGTTTTTAAAGCATCAGGGATTTTTTGGAGAATTTTTTCACGGTTTTTTTTAATTTTTACAACTATCAATACGAATATAAATACCAAAATAAACAACCATGTAAAATTTGGGTTTACAAATAAAAGATGATTGGTTGTTTCTGATTTTTGAAAATATCCATTAACCAATAAAAACAAGAATGCACAAGTCCAAAACAAAAGTTCAAATGCAACGACCAATGCCTGAAACTTATATTTAAAAATATTCTCGAACTTCATTTTAGGCATAGCGTTTATAAATTACTAATTCAAGAAGAATAGATAGAGAAACAAGTGCTCCACCTAATAATAAAAATAAAGAAGGACTTTGTGGTGGTTCTTTCTCTAGGTTTGAATCTACAATTTTAGTTTTTTCTAGCGCATCAATTTTAGCGTAAATTGCTCTTAATGATTCATTATCTGTAGCTCTAAAATATTTCCCTCCTGTAAGCTCAGCCATTTGAGTGAGCAGCTTTTCATCAATACTAACCTTGGTGTTTTGCAAAACAGTTCCAAATGGTGTTTGAACAGGCATGGTGGCATATCCATCTTTACCTATTCCAATGGTGTAAACACGAACATTTTTTGCTTTAGCTAATTCAGCGGCTTCTAGCGGTGTTATGGAACCTTTATTGTTTTCTCCATCTGAAAGTAAAATGACAACTTTAGAAACTAAATCTTCATCTCTTAACCGAGCAACGGCAGTACCTAAACCAACGCCAATTGCCGTTCCAGGTTCAAGCCAACCAGATTGAACTTGTCCTACAACATCTTTTAAAAAATCGTGATTGAGCGTAGCCGGACATGCTGTATAAGCTTCGCCTTCATATACCACTAATCCAATTCTATCTGATTTCCTATTAGCAATAAATTCTTTTGCCATTTCTTTGGCTGCTTCTAACCTGTTTGGTGTAAAATCGGTAGCCATCATACTTCCAGATATATCCATTGAAAGAATAATATCAATACCCTCTCCGTAGCGTTCAGTAGTTTCTAAATCAACCGTTTTCACAGGTTTTAGAAGTGCTAAAAATAAAATGGATACCCCAACTAATAATGATCCAAATGCAATTTTAAGAAGAATTGGAATGCGAGTATCTTCTAATTCAGTCAGGGCTTTGGACGACTTTGTGAATTTTACAGAGTTACTTTTATTATTTCGTTTTTTCTGTCTGTAAACAATAAAAAACAATACGAAAGGAAGTAGAAGTAACCACCAAAGTTCCACAAAATGATAACCAAAAACCGATATGTTGAGAAGGCTATACATTTGTTGCATTCATTATTTTGCGATGAGAATCATGGAGCTCTAAAACAATTTTTTTTGCATTTTCTCCCACAGCAATAATTTCTTCTTTCGTAGGTTGCACCTTAGCAAATTTAACCATGTCCGATTGATTTAAAACGATACTCAAACTTGGAAATACACTTTTTGCAATTCTGTGTTTTTTTAATAGAAGTTCAATTTCGGAGGTTGTTTTTTCTGCAATGCGCTCTTTGAGAAGCAGCGACAAGTACCGCCTTAAAACCAGTGAAATCTGAAAGTAGTATTCTTTTAGATCACGTTCATACATTTTTTCTTCTTCAAGCTTTTCTATTGATTTTATGGCAGCTATGTGGATTGGTATATTTTCTTTTGGGATTATCGAATCTACTGAATTTTTCTTTTTTATAAAATAGATTATTAAGCCAGTGATAATAAGTAATATTATTCCCGCAGAAATCAATTGCCATAAAGGAATATTTTTTTCAATTTCAACTTGTGTTAACATCTCTTCAATGTCGTAAATTTCAATATCCTCTTTTTGTGCAGGAAAATCGACATTTAGCATAACCGGGTTTGAATAAAGTATCGTGTCTTTTAGTTCTAACGGAATTGGGGGGATAAGTACAAATGCACTGTCCCAAACTTGTAATGAAACGTTTCGTTGATATATAAACTGCCCTTCTTTCTCTATCACAGTATCTTTTAGTGAATTCCAAAACAAATCAATGGTTTTGTATTCGTCTTTAATATTTCCTGTTTCTCTTGCTTGAATAGGGTTGTCTAATTTTGGAAAATTCCAATTTTCTAATTTTTCAGCGGTTTTTAATTTTAATGTAAAAGTGGTTATTTCTCCAATTAGAATTTGATTTGGTTCAATCATCGCTTCAACAGATTGCGACTGACCAACGAAGGCAAGCATTACAAAAAAAATATGTAATAATACTAGATTTCTCATGTGCTACTTTCGCTTTTTAAATAAATGAATCAGTTTTTGAAAATACATTTCATTCGTAGCTATTTTAATAAATTCAATACCACGTCTTTTAAATCCTGAGTGAAGCTCATTTTCCCAGTTTTCATACTGCTGTTTATAGAATTGGTTTGCAACGGATGTGTTTATCCATTTTGTAGAATTACTTTCAGCATCTTTCATTTCAACAATTCCCAAATCCAATAATTGTTGTTCCATTGGGTCGTGTAGTTGCAATGCGATAAAATCGTGCTTTTTATTGATTATTCCCAGTGCATCCCAGTAATCATTGTCGTCGAAAAAGTCGCTAATCATAAAAGCAATACATCTTTTCTTTTGAATATTGCGAAAGAACTTGATTCCCTCCTGAATATTAGTTTTTGAAGATGTAGGCTCAAATTCAATTAATTCACGAAGCAGTAAAAGCACATGTTTTCTTCCTTTTTTAGCTGGAATAAACTTCTCCACAGTATCCGTTATAAAAATGGCTCCAACTTTATCATTGTTTCTAATCGCAGAAAAAGCTACGGTAGCGGCTAGTTCCAGAAGTAATTCTTTTTTTGACTTTACTGCAGAACCGAAATCCGTTGACCCAGATAAATCGAGAAGTAACATGACTGTAAGCTCTCGTTCTTCCTCAAAAACTTTAACGTAGGGTTCGTCGAACCTTGCTGTTACTTTCCAATCTATATTTCTTACGTCGTCTCCAAAAGAGTATGATTTAACTTCAGAAAATGTCATTCCCTTACCTTTAAAGGCAGAGTGATATTCACCTGAAAAAACTTGTTTGGTAAATCCTCTCGTTTTTAGTTCAAGTGCTTTAACTTTTCGAAGTAGCTCTTTTGTCTCCATTTTTTTTAAGGAACTTCGACTCTGTTTATAATTTGTGAAACAACATCTTCTGAACTCATGTTTTCAGCTTCTGCTTCATAAGTTAAACCAATACGGTGTTGAAGCACATCAGGAGCAATTTCTCGGATATCATCTGGTATTACATAGCCACGACCTTTCAAAAAGGCTAGTGCCTTGGCTGCTAATGCCATATTTATACTTGCTCTAGGTGAGGCACCGAAAGCTATCAATGGTTTTAGATTAGCCAATGAATAATCTTCAGGTGAGCGTGTTGCAAAAACAATATCGATAATGTAATTTTCAATTTTTTCATCTACATAGACTTCTTTTACAAGTTCTCGCAAACGCAAAATATCCTTTCCAGAAAGAATTTTTTTGACTTTTTCTAGACCTTCTTTTCGAACATTGCTGCGAAGAATTTGCATTTCTTCTTTCTTGGAAGGATAACCAAGTTGCACCTTAAGCATAAAACGGTCAACTTGCGCCTCGGGAAGCGGGTAAGTTCCTTCTTGCTCAACTGGATTTTGCGTTGCAAGCACCAAAAAAGGCTGAGGAAGCTTAAATGTTTCGTCACCGATGGTTATTTGTCTTTCTTGCATCGCTTCCAAAAGTGCAGACTGAACTTTGGCAGGCGCTCTGTTTATCTCATCAGCAAGTATGAAGTTAGCAAAAATAGGACCCTTGTTAACAATAAACTCTTGTGTTTTCTGATTGTATAACAATGTACCTGTTACATCAGCAGGCAACAAGTCTGGAGTAAATTGGATTCTACTGAATTCAACTCCAACAGCATCAGAAAGTGTTTTGATGGCAAGTGTCTTTGCTAAACCAGGAACTCCTTCCAATAATATATGTCCATCTGCTAATAATGCAATGAGCAATCTATCAATCATTCTTTCTTGACCGACAATTACTTTTGCTAATTCTGATTTTAATAAATTAATCAACGGTGTTTCACCTTGAATTTTTTCAGCAAGTATTCGAATTTTATCCGCTGGTGTGAGTGCTTCGTTTTGTTCTTCCATTCTGTAAAATAATTTTATGCTTGTGCCGATTTATCGAATTTTACAAATATCATGATACAAGTTCCTTGAATCCTTGCAAGTGCTGTTAATAATTGTTAACATTGCAGTACATTAAACACTGAAATTTAACAAGTTCCTATGACGCAAAAAAGAGAAGAGAAACCGAAAAGAAACTGCTTAGAATGTGATGCTATTTTAAGAGGTAGAAAAGATCAGAAATTTTGTAGCGATTATTGCCGAAATGCATATAATAACAGACTCAATGAAGACTCTAATAATTACATGCGACGCATAAACAATATTTTGCGCAAAAACAGACGTATTTTGGATAAGCTAAATCCTACTGGTAAGAAAACTGTGGATGCATTGGCTCTAGCTGAAGAAGGGTTTAATTTTCACTATATTACAAATATTTACGAAACAAAAAAGGGGGTAGTCTATTATTATTGTTACGATAGAGGATATATGAAAACAGATGAAGGAAACTATTTTTTGGTGCACAAGCAAGAATATGTGAAATAGTATCTTTTTCAAAATTTCACTTAACTTTGATTTTGTGAACGATTATCTGAATACCCCAATTGAGTTTTTGAAAGGAGTAGGCCCTGAAAGAGGAGCGTTATTGAGAAAGGAATTGGGAATTACTAATTTTTGGGAATTACTCAATTATTTCCCTTTTCGTTATATTGACCGTTCATTATTTCATACCGTTCAGCGCATCACTGGATTAGAAGGTAATGTTCAATTAAAAGGAAAAATTACTGCCATTCAAGAAACAGGAAAAGGCAGAGCTAAACGACTAAAAGCAATATTTGCTGATGAAACAGGTCGAATTGAGTTAGTCTGGTTTAAAGGAGTAAGTTGGATAAAAAATAGTTTAAGCAAAAATGAAGTTTATCATGTTTTCGGTAAGCCACAGCGCTATGGAGCCACTTGGAACATTGCACATCCAGACTTGATAAAAGCAGAAGATGCCGCTGCAATGAAAGGATTACAACCGGTGTATCACAGTGGAGAAAAACTTACAAACAAAGGGCTTCATTCAAAAGGAATTGAAAAACTTACTTTTCAAATCGTTCAAGATATTTCAGGGAAAATACCAGAGGTACTGCCAGAAACAATTATTTCCGTCTATGGACTTATGCCTCGTGAAGAAGCAATTAAACAGGTTCATGCGCCAAGTTCAGCGGTCTTATTAGAAAAAGCACGCTATCGTTTAAAACTAGAAGAACTACTTTTTCTACAATTGGAACTGCTCATTCGTAAAACAGGCTCAACATCAGGAGGTAAAAGTTATGCTTTTTCTTCCGTTGGAGATGTATTTAATGAATTTTACAATAATCACTTGCCTTTTGAGCTTACAAATGCACAAAAAAGAGTAGTGAAAGAGATTTATGCCGATGTACGAAAAGGTCAACACATGAATCGACTTATTCAAGGTGATGTGGGCAGCGGAAAAACATTGGTGGCTCTTTTATCGATGTTAATTGCTATTGGAAATGACTTTCAAGCAGCGCTCATGGCACCGACAGAAATTTTGGCTCAACAGCACTATGAAACCATTTCAGATTTGTTAAAACCAATAGGAGTAGAGGTTGGATTACTCACAGGATCCGTTAAAACAAAAGAACGAAGAGTTATTCACGAGCAATTAGAAAATGGTTCATTGAAAATATTGATTGGTACACATGCACTATTAGAGCCAAAAGTAAAATTCGCTAACTTAGGATTAGTTGTTATCGATGAACAACATCGTTTTGGCGTGGCACAACGTGCTCGATTGTGGAAAAAAAACAAACTTCCACCACATGTTTTAGTGATGACCGCTACACCAATACCTCGAACATTAGCGATGACTTTTTATGGAGATTTAGATGTGTCGGTGATTGATGAGTTGCCACCGGGTAGAAAACCAATTAAGACCGTTCACTACGAGGAACAAAGTAGGTTGATTGTTTTTGATTTTTTAAAAACAGAAATTGCTTTGGGACGACAAGTTTATATTGTTTACCCTTTGATTGAAGAATCAGAAACATTAGACTATAAAAACTTAATGGAAGGTTTTGAAGCGATTTCACGCTCTTTTCCCAAACCACAATATCAAGTAAGCATTGTTCATGGTAAAATGAAACCAGAAGACAAAGATTTTGAAATGCGAAGGTTTGCAAAAGGCGAAACGAACATTATGGTTGCAACAACGGTAATAGAAGTTGGTGTGAACGTTCCTAACGCATCGGTGATGGTGATTGAAAGTTCTGAAAAGTTTGGTCTTTCACAGTTGCATCAATTAAGAGGTAGGGTAGGACGTGGTGCCGAAAAATCTTATTGTATTCTGATGACAGGAGAAAAAATCTCTCGAGAAGGAAAGAAAAGATTACAAACAATGGTAAGAACTAATGACGGGTTTGAAATAGCAGAAGTGGATTTAGAAATTAGAGGTCCAGGTGATATAATGGGAACACAACAAAGTGGTGTTTTAAACCTACAAATTGCCAACTTAGCTCGGGATGGAAAAATTGTTTCACTTGCAAGAAATATTGCTAAAGAAGTACTTCACCAAGATTCAAACCTTTCACAACCAGAAAATAGTATTCTGAGAGAAGAGTTAAAACGCATTTTAAAAAGTAAACCAAACTGGAGTAAGATATCGTAGTTTTACGCTAGCGAATAAAAAAATAATTAGCTTTGTACAAAGCATTAATAATGGAGCTTCAAAGATATCCAATAGGTTTACAAGATTTTAGTGAAGTTATCACAAGAGGGTGTGTTTATGTGGATAAAACACCATTTGTACATAAGCTCATCACAACGCATAAATATTACTTTCTTTCTCGCCCTCGTCGTTTCGGAAAATCACTTCTCGTTAGCACATTTGACTACCTATTTAAAGGAAGAAAAGAACTTTTTGAAGGACTCTATATTTATGACCAATGGGAGTTTTAGGAGTATCCTGTTATAAAAATTTCGTTTTCCAGACTTCCCTATGAAAACAATAATTTAGCTCCAGCGCTAATCAATGAGCTTTAAGCGATTGCCTCTTCCTATTCACTTTCAATTGAGAAAACTACCTTTGTAAAAGATGTTTTTGAAAAGCTTATACGTGATCTTAATCAAAAAGTGGTGGTGCTTATTGATGAATGCGACAAACCACTTATAGATTACTTAGACAAAGAAAACCTCCACAAGGCAATCGAAAATAGGGCCATTTTAAAAAGCTTTTACAGTGTTTTAAAAGATGCTGATCCTCATCTAAAGATGGTTTTTATTACAGGTGTTAGTAAATTTAGTCAAGTAAGTATATTTTCAGATTTGAACAACTTGAACGACCTTTCACTTCAAGCTGCTTATAATGAGGTTTGTGGTATCAGTCAAAAAGAGTTAGAGGCTAATTTCCCAGAGGAATTAAAAATATTTGATAAAACAAAAATCAAAAAATGGTATAACGGCTATCGTTGGCATGAAAAAGCAGACACTGTTTATAATCCTTTTTCTATTTTAAGCTTTTTTAATAATAGAGGTGAATTCATTAATTATTGGTATTCAACAGGTACACCAACCTTTTTAATGAAAAAGAGTAGGGAGGAGCGCTTCTAACAATTCGAAGACCTGAATTTTGACTTAAATGATTTGCAAAATTTTGATATTGAGAGCTTAAGAGTGGTGCCGATACTTTTTCAAACGGGTTATTTAACCATAACAGGTAAAGACCCGATATTGAATACTTTGCTGTTAGATTTTCCGAATAGGGAAGTTAAAGAATCATATTTACGTAATCTTGCCGATTTGTATATAGAATCAGATGTAATTCCAGCAAAAGCAATATTGGATAAGGTACTTAAAGCATTGCGAGCAAGAAATGAGAAAGAATTAGAAAAAACGTTCAATTTAGTATTTGCACAAATTCCTTATGATTTATGGCAAAAAGAAAATGAACATTTCTACCACGCAATAATTCACTTGCTATTTAGCCTACTTGGTATGTTTGTGGAAAGTGAAGTTCATACACAATATGGACGAGCAGGTATTATTATACACTTTGAAAACAACGTTTATTGTTTGGAGTTTAAATTGGACAAATCGGCCGAAGAAGCATTAAAGCAAATTATCCAAAGAGGATATTTAGATAAATATGAAGGTTCCGACAAGCCTGTACATAAAATTGGTATTAATTTCAGTTCAAAGGATAAAAAAGTGGACGGGATTATGTGGCAATAGGAGAGTTTTATAGTACCATTGAAAGTGTATATTTTTAGTATCGATGTCATTTCAGTAGTTTCTGTAATTCAAGCATTAATTGTTGAAACTTTTTTCTCTTTTAGAGCAACAAAAAAGTTACCTTTGTAAACAAAATTAACTATTGCAATAGATAAGCATGGAAATCAAAGAATTAGAGCGTTTAGCTACACAAACGAGAAGAGATATTGTTAGAATGGTTGCCGCAGTAAGCTCAGGACATCCTGGAGGATCCTTAGGCTGCACAGATTTTTTAACGGTGCTTTATAATCGTGTTATGAAGCATGATCCTTCGAATTTTACAATGGATGCTATAGATGAGGATGTTTTTTATCTCTCTAATGGTCATATATCACCAGTTTGGTATAGTGTTTTAGCTCGTTGTGGTTATTTCCCTGTTTCTGAATTAGCAACGTTTAGAAAAATTGGTTCTCGTTTACAAGGTCACCCAAGTACAGATAAAAATTTACCTGGAATTAGAGCTGCATCGGGTTCTCTAGGTCAGGGTTTATCCATGGCACTAGGGACAGCCGAAACGAAACGATTAAACAATGACAAAGGTATTGTGTACACCTTACATGGAGATGGTGAATTACAGGAAGGGCAAATCTGGGAGGCAGCTATGTATGCCGCAGCCAAAAAGGTAGATAATATCATCGCAACGATTGATTATAATGGTCGCCAGATAGATGGAGATGTGGAAGATGTGCTGTCTTTAGGAAATTTGGCACAAAAATGGCAAGCATTTGGTTGGGATGTTCTTGAAATGGATGGACATAATTATGAAGAAATAATCAAAACCCTTGATTTAGCGAAATCAAAATTAGGAAATGGTAAACCTGTTGTAATTTTGATGAAAACAGAAATGGGTCAAGGTGTTGATTATATGATGGGAACTCACAAATGGCATGGTTCGGCTCCAAATGCAGAACAGTTAGAAAGCGCTCTTCAGCAATTAGAGGAAACCATTGGAGACTATTAAAAATTTAAATAAATACGGTTGAAAAAACTACTTTTTATAGTATTTCTTTTACTTCATTCTTGGAGTTTTTCTCAAGAAGAGTTGACCCGTATTTTATTCGTTTTTGATGCTTCTAACTCTATGAATCAGAGGTGGGGCAGAGACACTCGACTAAATATTGCTAAGCAAATTTTAACCCGTTCTGTGGATAGTTTGAGGGGAGCTCCAAATTTGGAAATAGCTTTACGTATTTACGGACATCAAGATGAGGTGACTCCGACTTATCAGAATTGTGATGACACGAAGCTTGAAGTACCTTTCGCTCCTAATAATCATACATTAATCATTAATAAAATTAAAGCAACAAGAGCAAAAGGTACAACTCCAATAGCTCGATCTTTAGAAGCTGCGGCAGGAGATTTTCCAGATAGAACAGCTCGTAACATCATCATATTAATTACAGACGGTATAGAAGCGTGCGATGATGAACCTTGTGTGATTGCTGATAAATTGAGGGCAAAAGGAATTACTATTACTCCTTTTATAATTGGTTTGGGAATGGACATGTCCTTTTTAGACCATTTTGATTGTTTTGGAAAGTATAGTGCTGCTGAAAATGAAGAAGCATTTACAGCGGTATTGAAGAATGTAATTAATAAAGCAGTTTCTAATACAACTGTGCAAATCAATTTAAATACCATTCAAAAACAACCACTTGAAACGGATGTAACCATGTTCTTATATGAAGCGGGTACAAAAAATCTTCTTTATACATTTACACATACCTTAAACGAAAAAGGGCTTCCTGATACCATTTCTATCAATCCAGATAAGCGTTACGATATATATGTTCAAACACTACCGATTCGAACTAAGAAAAATATTGGAATAAAGAAATTTCAACACAATATTATCGAAATTGATGCGCCGCAAGGATACCTACAAATAGAACACAAGCAAAGGACAAGGACAGGTGTAATTGAAACACGTGTAACAGAAAAAGGGAAGACAGAAACGTTGCATCATCAAAAATTTGAAGCGATTCAAAAATATATTGTTGGCAGTTATGAGGTTGAGGTGTTTACATTACCGCGAAGATATTTTCCTGTAGAAATTAACCAGAGTACAACAACAAAAATTTATGTTGATGCTCCTGGAACTTTGAATTTAAAAAGCACTCAGCTTGTGACAGGTCAAATTTTCGAAATTATGAAAGATGGATCGCTGGAATGGGTTTGTAATTTGAAAGAAAATAGCAATACAGATCAATGGGAGTTACAGCCTGGAAATTATCGTATTGTTTATCGAAAGCAAAAACTGAAATCTACGACTTACACAGTTGAGCGAGATTTTTCTATATACTCAAATAAATCAATTACAATAAATTTATAATGGCAGAAAATAGCAAGCACATTGAAGTAACAGGTAAAAAAGACACCCGTTCTGGTTTCGGAGAAGGACTTTTAGAAGTTGCCAAGCAAAATGAGAATGTTGTTGGACTTTGTGCTGACTTAACAGGGTCGTTAAAAATGAATGCCTTCGAAAGTACTTTTCCAGAGAGATTCTTTCAAGTTGGAATAGCAGAAGCTAACATGATTGGTATGGCAGCAGGTATGACAATCGGGGGTAAAATTCCTTACACAGGAACGTTCGCTAATTTTTCAACTGGTCGAGTTTATGACCAGATTCGACAATCGGTTGCTTACTCTAGAAAAAATGTAAAAATTTGTGCTTCACATGCCGGCTTGACACTAGGAGAAGATGGTGCAACGCATCAAATTCTAGAAGATATAGGAATGATGCGAATGCTGCCAAATATGACTGTGATTGTTCCTGCTGATTTTAATCAAACTAAAATGGCTACTATCGCTATTGCAGAGCATGATGGGCCAGTTTATTTAAGATTTGGTCGTCCTTCTGTTCCGATTTTTACGTCAGATAGCAAGTCTTTTGAAATTGGAAAGGCAGATGTACTTTTAGAAGGAAAAGATGTTACCGTTATAGCTTGTGGTCACATGGTTTGGAAAGCGATTGAAGCAGCTCAAGAATTAATTAAAGTAGGAATTGATGCTGAGGTGATTAATATGCATACTATTAAGCCTTTAGATGAGCAAGCTATTTTGAAGTCTGTTGGGAAAACCAAATGCGTTGTAACAGCAGAGGAACACATGTTAAATGGTGGATTAGGTGAAGCTGTTGCTCAGGTTCTATCGAGAAATTTGCCTACTCCACATGAGTTTGTTGGAGTGAATGATACGTTCGGGGAAAGTGGAACGCCAGATGAATTAATGGCAAAATATGGTATTGATACGAAAGATGTCGTTGCTGCGTGTAAACGAGTTCTGGAAAGAAAATA
>SKGS01000128.1 GCA_007117355.1 Lishizhenia sp.
CCTTTTGTCAGATTTTGATTTAATTTTGACCTATTTGTCGTTACAACCCCCGTGAAATATGCTTATATTCCTATGGGGCTTGTGCCTAAAATAGCTTCAAAATTAAATTCATGAACCGAGCCTGCGAGCTCAACGAAGTTAATAAAGCGGGATAAGGAAAAAGAGATGACCTATTTTGTAAATCTATAGTAAAAAAATAGTATCTTTCACCTTCATACTGCTTTTAGTTTTCGATGAATTGAAAATGAACACAATGAAAAAAAACTACAATACGCCTATCTTGTTGTTACTATTCGGTGCTATTATCACGCTGTTTTCGACGGCAAATTATTCTTTTTCTCAAGTTACACAAAACGTTCGAGGAAAAGTAATAGATTCAGAATCAAGATATCCGTTAATCGGAGCTAGGGTTTTACTTTTCTCCGAAGATGAAACCGAAAAAGAATATAAAACGATTACCAATGAATTTGGAGAATTCTTAATTTCTGAGGTTCCAGTTGGTAAATACAGCCTTCAAACACGTTACGAATTGTATCAAACAAGAACATTAACTATCACGGTGAATTCTGGAAAAGAAACAATTGTGGAAATTCCAATGCAAGAAGATATTGTTACAACCGACGAAGTGCAAGTAGTTGGAACAAAACGGGGTGAAGTATTAAATGAGATGGCCACTGTTTCCGCACAGCAGTTTAGTATAGAAGAGACAGAGCGTTATGCAGGCTCAAGAGCTGACCCGGCTCGAATGGCTAGTAACTTTGCAGGGGTTCAAGGAGCGGATGATTCTCGAAATGATTTAATTATTCGCGGTAATTCTCCGCTTGGTGTTTTGTATCGCGTGGAAGGTATTGATATCCCCAACCCAAATCATTTTGCTGTTTCTGGCTCAACCGGTGGACCTGTTGCTATATTGAACAACAAAATTTTAGCTAATTCCGATTTTTTTATGTCTGCCTTTCCTGCGGAGTATGGAAATAGCACAGCGGGAGTATTCGACTTACGCTTTAGAAATGGTAACAAGGACAAACATGAGTTAACCGGACAATTCGGTTTTTTAGGAACGGAAGTCATGGCTGAAGGTCCAATTATTGAAAATTCAGGTTCTAGCTATCTAGTGATGGGAAGGTATTCCACATTGAGCTTGTTTCAACTGATGGGTGTAAGCATCGGCACAGATGCAGTCCCTGTATATGGAGACGGGGCATTTAAATTAAATTATCCTACTAAAAAAGGTGCTAACTTGAGCTTTTGGGGGATGGGAGGCGCTTCGTCAATCGAAATTAAAATCTCAGAACAAACTACTTTTACCGAGGAGGCTTTTGGTGAAGGAGATCGAGATCAATATTTCGCTACTTCTATGGGAGTAGTTGGAGGAAGCTACAAGAAAACAATCAATGAAAAGTTATATTTTAAATCCTCTTTGGCTGGTTCTTGGGATATTCAGCGGTCCAATCATGATTTTTTGATTCGAAGTATCGACACTACCATGGAAGGTGGTTCGCCCATTATTAATTTCCGAACAGATTCTATTTATCCATTAATGGGGTATCAGTTCCGAACTTTCAAAGCATCGTCTTATTCAAGTTGGAATTACAAAATAAATAAACAGCACATTTTACGCTTTGGTTACAGTGCAGATGCTTATTTTATACGAAATTTAGACTCTTCCTTAAATGCTGCTCATGACGTTTTTTCTGAACGACACAATTTTTCGGGAGCTGGAGTTTTGTTCCAACCTTTTGTACAATATAAGTGGAAAGTAAACCAAAATATGGATGTAACTGCTGGCTTGCACAACCAATATTTTTCCTTAAGTAATAGTTACAGCATAGCTGAACCACGACTAGGTTGGCAGTTGCGCACAAAGAATAAACAAACGTGGAAAGCCGGAGTAGGACTTCATAGCCAAATGCAACCTCTTTATCAATATACTTATCAGCGTTTTGACAACGACGGAAATCCTATGCTGATGAATAAAAACATGGATTTCACGCGAAGCTTCCACAGTGCTTTCGGTTATGAAAAAGTGTTTAAAAAATCGTTACATTTCAAGTCTGAGGTTTACTATCAATATCTATATGGTATTCCCGTTGATGCTTTCCCAAGTGCGTTTAGTTTGATAAATCAAGGATCGGGCTTTCAACGATTCTTTCCAAACACACTTGTAAACGAAGGAAATGGAAGAAATTATGGAGTCGAATTTACAATTCAAAAGTTTTTCGATAAATCCTTCTACTTTTTGGTTACGGCGAGCTTCTTTGAGTCGGAATATCGGGCTAGTGATAGAGTTTGGAGAAACACCGATTTCAATGGAAGGTATGCCGCAAACTTCCTTATGGGAAAAGAATTTAAAATTGGTGACAACAAAGTCCTTGCGCTTGGCACAAAAGTAACAGGAACTGGCGGACGTTGGTATGGTTTTGTGGATGCTGATGCCTCCCTTCAAGAGAATGAATTGGTATTCCTAGATTCAGCATTCAATACGCGGCAATTCAGGGATTATTTTCGATTAGATTTTAAGATAACGTATAAAATTAATCAAGAACGAGTGATGCATGAAATTGGCTTAGATTTGGTAAATATTTTAAACACGCAAAATATTCTTGCACTAAGTTATGCCCCATCATTAATTGACCCAACAGCCGAACCAGTAGCAGAAAGACTTCAATTAGGGTTCTTACCTATTTTTTATTATCGTGCTGATTTTAGGTTAAAAAACAAGCCTAAAGTTAGAACTATTAGTACGCCTGGGTTTTAATTTCTCATCGTTTTTTCATTTTTATATTGTGCATTAAGAGAAAAAAAGTACTTTTGTTTACATGAGCGATTACATAGTTTCAGCAAGAAAATATAGACCAAATACCTTCGACACGCTAGTCGGACAAATGGCTATTGCTAAAACGTTGAAAAATGCAATTGCCAATGACCAGCTTGCCCAAGCCTTCTTGTTTTGTGGTTCTAGAGGAGTTGGTAAAACTTCAACCGCTCGTATTCTAGCCAAAACAATTAATTGCTTAGATAGAACTGACGATATAGAAGCTTGCGGTAAATGTGAATCTTGTGTTTCCTTTGATGAAGGGAGTTCGCTTAATGTTTACGAATTAGATGCTGCTTCTAACAATAGTGTTGAAGATATTCGTCGATTAATAGACCAAGTGCGCATACCGCCACAAATTGGTAAATACAAGGTGTATATCATTGATGAGGTTCACATGTTATCCACTAGTGCATTTAATGCTTTTTTAAAAACATTAGAAGAGCCTCCAAAGCATGCAATTTTTATTCTAGCGACAACAGAAAAACATAAAATCATCCCTACTATTCTTTCGCGTTGTCAAATTTTTGATTTCAATAGAATCAAAGTTCTAGATATTGCGGATCATCTCTCAAAAATTGCCGTAAAAGAAGGAATTGATGCGGAAAGCGAAGCGCTGCACCTCATCGCCCAAAAGGCAGATGGAGCTTTAAGAGATGCACTTTCTATTTTTGACCAAATTGTAAGTTTCACAGGAAAAACAATAACGTATAAGTCTGTAATTGAGAACTTACACGTACTTGATTACGACTATTTTTTCAGGCTCGTGGACTTCGCTCTGCAAGAAGACATCCCAAGTAGTTTATTATTATATCACGAAATAATGGACTTTGGGTTTGACGGACATCAGTTTTTAGTAGGACTTGCAGATCATTATAGAAACCTTCTCATTTGCAAAGAACCTAAAACAATTGAGCTGCTGGAAGTTGCGGAAAATATTAAAGTGAAATTTTTAGAGCAGACCGCTAAAATAGACGCTCCGCACATTCTCCGTGCGCTTGGTGTGATTAGCGCAGCTGATTCTAATTACAAAGTTTCTAAAAGTCAGCGACTTCTGGTAGAGTTGACGCTCATGCAGTTGTGTTCGATAAAGAAAGAATTAGAAAAAAAAAAAGATTAACTGACCCTGTAGCTATTCTTTCTTTTCCTAATCAACCGCAAAAAAAAGAACAGCTAAAAAAAACCATAATTAAGTCGGAAAACAATGATGATGTAAAGCCTGTTTCACTTCATCGAGAAGCAAAAAAACTCTCGAATCCAACTGGGAATTTGAAATCTGAAATACTTTCGATTAAAGAGCTCAAGCAAAAATTATCGAATACCAATCAAAACGAAAGGGAACATTTAGACGACAAGCCGAGCAATTATTTTTCGTACGATGACCTAAAAATGGCATGGAGAAAATTTGCCTATAAAGCAAAAGAGCAAGGTCTTGACACTTTATTTGCTGCCATCACCGTGCGAGACCCAAAACTTGAAGACGATTATAAGCTGGTACATACAGTGGATAATGATGTGCAAAAAGATTTTTTAATTAAAAATGAAACGAATCTATTAACTTTCTTAAGAAACGAACTGAAAAACTGGAAGATAGAACTAACCTGTGAGGTTTCAAAAGAAGAGAATGCTTCTAAAACGCTTTATTCTGGTCAAGATAAATTCAAGGATATGGCGCAAAGAAACCCTCATTTAAAAACGCTTTTACAACGTTTTAAATTGGATATTGATTTTTA
>SKGS01000234.1 GCA_007117355.1 Lishizhenia sp.
AAACAACAAGCTTGTCGATAAAGATATGATTAAAATAAATGATAACTTTTTCATGAATAAATTATTGATGTATGAACAGTAACGTAAGTTGGTGTTATTCGTTACAGGAGTAAAAAAATCGGTCAATATTATTAAAACTTAGCCTTGAATTCACTTGGTGGAATTTGAAAATATTCAGAAAAACTCTTAGAAAAATAAGCGACACTTGAAAATCCCGTTTTAAAGGCAATTTCACTAACATTCAACTCTTTTTCTGTTGAGAATATTAGTGCTGCATGCTCTAACCTGATGTGTTTAATTACAGCTGTTGTAGATAAACCACAAATGGCTTTTAGTTTTCTATGCACCTGTGTTCGACTTAATCCCAACTCTTCAGAGAGTTCATTAACACCAAATTCATTGTTTGATAGGTGTTGTTCAACAATGCTTTTTATTTTTTGAATAAAGCTGTTCGGATGATGGAGCAACCCATTGTTTTTTTCCTCATCTGTTGATTCATTTGCTTTGGTGGAAAAGCGCTGTTCTAGTTTCTTTTGCCAATTCCAAAAACCCAAAATCAATTGTTTAATTTCGGCTATTACGAAAGGTTTTCCAAGATAAGAAATAGCTCCTGCTTTTAGTCCTGTTTGAATACTTTTGGTATCTTTTTTTGCGGAAAGCAATACAATGGGTATGTGTTCTGTTAATTCATATTGATTGATTAAGCTAGCCATTTCTACACCATCCATTTCGGGCATGACAACATCCGACAAGATAACATCTGGAATAAGTTTTAAAGCAAGTTGATAGCCACTCTTTCCGTTTTCAGCAGTGTAACACTGAAAGCTCTCTGACAACTCCGTAGCAAGATGCTCACGTAAATCTTGGTGATCCTCCACAATCAATACAACAGGTTTTTCCTCAAGATTTATTTGCGGTGAAACAATGCTTTTTTCACTCGTTATTGGTAGTACAATATTAAATGTTGCACCTGAAGAACTGTTTTTTGCCAAAAATAAATCTCCACCACAACTATTCAACAAAGATTTTGATAGCGAAAGTCCTAACCCAACACCATGCTGCTTTTTATTCGTTTGGTAGCGCTGAAATAATTTTGGAACAAAATCCTCGGCAATGCCCGGTCCCTCATCTTTTACAGCGATGATGATTTGTGATGAGTGATTGATAGAGAGTTCAATAATTATTTTTTTTTCAATAGGAGAAAATTGTACGGCATTGGAAATTAAATTGTTTAGCGCTTTTTTTAAAAAGTTGAAATCAAATGAATAACGCAAAGAGGAGGTATCGCTTTTTAAAATTAGCCCGACTTGCTTTTTTTCGGACATTACTTCAAACTCACTTATCATTTCCTCACAAAACTGCACCAAGTCTGTTTCAGTGAAATTAGGCTGCAAAACACCTTCTTCTAGTTTTGAAACAGCAATTAACTCATTGAATAGTCCCAACAAGTGTTCTGATTGCGTCAAAATTAACTCAGCATTTTGGTTGATTTTTTGGTCGTTTGAATGTTGTTTAATCTGTCTAGCTGGTGATTGGATTAAACTAATTGGCGTTCTGAATTCATGGGCAAGATTGGCATAAAACATGGATTTTTTCTTCTCTAGATCTTCTTTTAATTTTTTGGTGCGTCTGTAATAAATCGCCAGTGAAGAGAGTAAAATAATTATCAAAGCAGCAATGGCTATCCCCTGATAAAGTCTAGAGATTTTTAAGGCTGCAATTTCTTTTTCTTTTTGATTTTCAGCTTTAAAATAGGCTTCTTCTAGTTTAGAAATGATTGATTTTTGTTCGCTGAGTTGCAAGGAATCTAACAGATTCTGATACTGCTTTTGATAGTAGAAAGCACTATCGTAATACTGCTCGCTTTCATAAATCATAAGTAAGTTTTGCAATGCTAGTTTGTGTAAAGGAATGTTTTGTAGCTGTTGACCCCGAGTTAATGCCAATCGCAATAATTGAATTCCTTTGTTTACTTCTCCTTGCTCATAATATAAGGTCCCCAGATTGAGTAAAGTCACGCCTTCGTCGTAATGATTCTGTATTTTTTGATGTATGTGTAATGCCTTTTCAAAATAATTAATTGCTTCGGCTGTTTCTCCCATAACCCTGTGGTAAAAAGAACCCAAATTATTTAACGTAAGTCCAATTTTAGCGGAATCTTTTAAATTTTGATAATAATTCAATCCTAGTTCAAAGTATTGTTTTGCGCTATCTGCTGCTATCGTTCTAGAATATGCAGTTGCTAAGTTGATGAGGCTAGCTGCTACGGTTGAGCTGTCTCGGTGTATGCGGTTGTTTTCAAGGGCAGTTTTAAAATAAGTTGTTGCTTTGTCGAATTCTTGTAAGTAAAAGTACTCATACCCAATTCCTGTTTTTACTTTTGAAAAATATATCGGAAAACGAGCTTTATCCAAGTTATTTAACAGTGCAAAATACATGTCTAAACAGGCGTCTGATTGTCCTAACTTCGAATGAATGATGGCGATTTCACACCCGATTTCTAGTTGCAAAGCAGCCTGATTTTGTACAATTGGTAATGCAAAGAGATCTTCTAGAACTCCCAGCCTGTCTGTTATCGAAAGAGCCTCGGTCTCTCTTAAAAATATTTTGACAACATCTAAACGTTTTGTTTCTTGAGAAGTGTTTGACAGCTCTTTTTCTAAAGACTGCAAGTTCCTAATTTGCGCTTGACTCATTACAAAAAAGGACATTATCGAAATTATAAAACAGGCAAAGATGCTTCTCATTTGTATTTTTTTCTGGTATCAGAATCAAAATTTACGCCAAAACCAACTTTCAATTGAGTTGAATTCATTTAAAAAATAAAGATAATTATTTGGCAATACAATCTGAATGAACGCTATATAGTTTTTTACTGATGCGATTTTTTAAAAACCAAAACCAGACATAAAAACCTATAAGACAAGGTTTTAAACAAAAAAGAAACAATGGTACAATCATTTGCAACAATGGTGAAAACATTATTCTAACCATTTTTTTGCGGCTTTTTAGTGTTGACCTAGCTTTGCTTGGAATTAAAACTATTAGCATGAAAAAACGAATATTTCATTGGTCTTTGCTAGTATTTGTTATTGCTTTCTTGCAGAATACTTTTGCGCAAGTCAACTTAACAAATGGACTAGTTTTTCATTTACCATTGGACAATAACACATTAGATGTTAGCGGTAATAACAACCATGGAACAGGACAGCATTTAATCGTTTCCGAAAACCGTTTTGGAAGCAAAATGAAAGCAGTAACTTTTGATGGTGCTCACTCAAATGGCATGATTTCAATGGGGGCTCCTCTTATGAATAACCTAACCAACTGGTCTATTTCTTACTGGTTTAGGATTAATTCGAATGTCAATGCCATGAGTTTGGTTGGCCAGGACAATTCCATTGAATCAGGATATTACACAAACTCCAATAGGGTTATTGTTTTCCATCCAACATTTGGTTCTTTCAGTTTCCCAATTGCTTCGCCAACAACATGGAATCATGTGGTGATTACTGGTGACAATTCTGCTATTCGTTGCTACCATAATGGTAATTTAGTTCGAACGGAATTTGGAAATTATACCGCTGTAAGTACGACTCATAATTTTAATATTGGCGGGAATGTTGTGAACCAAGCAAATAATAATTGGCTGCGGGGCAGGATAGATGATGTGAGATTATACAATAGGGTAATCAATGCAGATGAGGTGGCTGCTTTGTTTGATGCTAATTCTGTTACTGTTGACATTACTGCAATAAGCGAAACGAATTTATGTGCAGGTGAATCTTTTTCTGTTGATTTTTCGGCTACCGGTCAAGTTTTACCGGGTAATGAGTACTTATTAGAACTCTCTGATTTGAATGGGAATTTTGTGGACAATATTGAAATAGGCAAACTGCAAAGTGATGCGCTAACAGGAACGATAATAGGTGTTGTTCCCGAAGGTGCTCAATCCGGTGCTAACTATTTATTGCAGGTGAGTTCAACAAATGTCATGTCTGATGGAATTCCAAACGCACAATTAATCAGTATTCAAGGAGTTGTTGGTGATATTCCCGACCCAAGTTTATTTAGGTTTGTAGGGGAGTCAAATGGCAGGCTATATTACAGAAGTACTGTAACCGCTAATTTTAATTCAGCCAATACAAACTGCCTCAACAATGGCGGTCATTTGGCGAATATTGGTGACCAGTCAGATCAAAATCTTTTAACATCCTACCTATCAGGAAATTCTGCTTGGATTGGGTTTAGAAGGATAAGTGGTACTTTTACTTGGCAAAACAATTTCACTTCGGCATATTTAAATTGGCATCCCAATCAACCGGGAACTAGTAACCATGCTGTTATGCGAACAGATAATGGAAGGTGGAATGGATTAGCTCCTTCTGAAAGTAGAGATTATTTCTTGCAATTGGAACCAGCAGGTTTACATTTTGCAGAATGTGTTGGTGCCGATGCTACTTTTTCACCTGGAGAATTAACAGGGGCTACCTTAAGCTGGACAGGTCCAGGCGGCTTTTATTCAAACGATCAGAACC
>SKGS01000176.1 GCA_007117355.1 Lishizhenia sp.
AACGGTTACGCCTCTCCTCATGCTGTGGATTTTAATAAAAATGGAAAGCCAGACTTATTGATTGGTCAGCGAAGCGGGGGCTTAGTCTATTATGAAAATAGCTCTACAGAAGAAGGTACTAGTTTTAGTCTTGTTTCCAATAATTTAGGAAATTTAGACTTAGGTTTTCCTGAATCTTTTGGAGTTCCATTTTCTATTGAGGTGAATGATACGCTTTATTTACTGGTTGGTTCGCGGAGAGGAAATATTCAATTTTATGAAGACATAAGATCTTTTGACATATTTGAAGATTGGCAACCAACGACAACAAACTTCTCTTTCATTCAAGCTGGAGCTTTTTCAGCACCAACGATTGGTCAACTTCAAAATGATGATAGTTTTCATTTGATAGTAGGTGGAGAGTTAGGAGGGCTTTGGGCTTTCAAAGCAAATGAAGGAAGCTCACCAATATTGAGCACAACCTCAGAATCGAATAAAGCGACAACAACAAAGGTTTACCCAAATCCAGTTGGCGAAGGCTCCATCTACATCGACTCTGAAAAATCAATACAATCAATTGCTGTAATAAATGCTATTGGCAAATCTGTTCCACTATCATTCAAAAACAATCAAGTTGATTTTTCAGGGGTAGAAAACGGTGTTTATTACATTTACCTTTGTTTTTCAGATGGTTCTAAAGAAATTCATAAAGTAGTAAAGTAACATCAATTAAAATCTATTTTCAACTAAAACACCTTTTGCACGCTCACTTCTTTTTGCTTAAGCGAAAAGAGTTCTTCTTCTTCATTTTCAAAGACAAGATAAACGTCAAATATATCTCCGAGTGCTTTATCTATACTTCTCAGAGTATTTTGATATACAAGACTCCCTTTTCCGGTAAAATCATTCCTGTCAAAATTAGTTATCGACTGTTCATGCTCATTAACTGATAAATACGCTTGTTTCAAACGAATATTTTCAGGAAATTTATCGCCGGATTTTAACCTTAAATTAATTACAACATAAGGCGAACGAAACTCCACATCTGGACGTCCAGGCATTGCGTCTAAATACGCTTCTATTTCGACTTCATATTTCGACTTTCCATCTTTGGCTTTCATTTTTAATCCTTGCGAACAAGAAGAGCCTAAGAAAAATAGCACTACCATCCAAAAAAATAAAATTCTTTTCATTTTAACCATTTCTTTTTGTAATGCTAAGTTACAATTATTTCAAATACAACAATTTTACAACTTTTCCATTAAGACTTTATACAACGCTACCATAGCTTTAATATCGTGTAAAAAAACCTTTTCATTTGGACTGTGAACGTTATCTTCTGGCGCGCCAATAAAGCACCAATCGAAAGATAAATCTGATTTTTGCAACATTCCACCATCACTTCCTCCAGCTGATTCTACTTCAAGCTGAATCGGAATATTTGCTTCTCTAGCAATTGCAATTATCCTATCTAAATAAGATTTTCGAGGTAACAAACTATCTCTCATAGAGATTGCTACTCCCCCACCGTGTTTTACTCCTTCTGTGACCCAAGTTATATCCGAAATCAATGCTTGTCGAACTTGAAAGTGCTTCTGTATATATTGAGCTAAAATTCCAACTGTATTTCCTCCATGCTCTTCATAAGTTGAAAAAGCAATAGCGCCATTTTCTAATGATTGCGCCACTTGTAAAGCACTCCAAACTCCCAAACGATTATCTAAATAAGGACTTTGCACATACGTTTCATTAAGACGAAAATCTGGCTTGAATGTCAAAATTGTTCCTCTTTCAATTTCTCGGTCAAAAACATATTTGGCAACGGTATCGCCGTCTTCATTTTCAATCAGCATCAACTCCGTTTCTATTTCACCTTGCGAATCCTTACCAACCAAAATGGTTCCATCTATTAATTTAGGTCCACCAATTTTAATTAATTCCTTGTTGTATCCAACTGAAAATCCAATTGTGTCGATATGCGCAAAAATCGCAGTTCTCGGCTCGCCAAAAACCAACAATAAAGTGTCTTGAAATTCATTCCCATAGAATAATTGGGGCTGAACTTTCCAATTATGTTTATTCTCGTTGACATAACCTATAATAAAATCTCTAATTCTGCTTTCGTCACTTGCCGCACCTCTAACAGCAATTAATCGTTCTAATAATTCCATTATTTAACTTCTAACTGTTTAATTTTTAATTCATGTATTCGTTGTAATCGCTCCATTATCAATTCTTCACTGCTTAACGGAACCGCAATTTTCAAATAACAATCTATCTCGAATTCTTGTTGAACAATTTCAATAGCTTGCATTTTTACCTCATTCATTACATCAGGCATTTGAGCATAATTAAATCGCAATTCAATAAAACGATGAAGTGTTCGAGTGCAAATCTTCCCTGCTTCTATTGCTTCTTTTGCAGCAGTTCGATAAGCGTTAATTAATCCGCCAACACCCAATTTTGTTCCACCATAATAACGTACAACGCCCACTAAAACATTGGTTAAATCGAATGATTGAATTTGCCCTAAAATCGGCGCTCCGGCACTGTTATTAGGTTCACCATCATCGTTTGCTCGATAGTTTGTCTTTTCTACTCCAAAACGATAGGCATAACATAAGTGTCGAGCGCTGTGATGTTGTTTTTTCCACTCTTCTAAAAAGCTTTTCGCTTGTTCCTCATCAAAGCACGGCACAGCTATTCCAATGAACTTAGAACCTTTTTCCTTGTAAAATCCTTCACTTTCACCTTCTAATGTCTGATAACTTTCCGAAATCTCCAATTATGCTTATTTTTGTACAAATGTAATCCATAATGCAGATTTTATGAATTGTTCAGTACAAAAACTCTTGTTCATACTTTTAACAGCTACTTTCTTTGTTGCAGTTGCATGTGAAAAAGAAGAAGTAATAGATACCTGTACCGATGGGATTTTTACACCGGGAGAAGAAGGAATAGATTGTGGTGGACCTTGTCCTCCTTGCGAAGAGAATACGATGCCTATTGCTATTGCAGAAATTGCAGGAACATCAACACGATTTGCTAATTTTTCTTTGGAAAAATTCGACGATTGGATCATGCGTTTTCACAACGATACGATAGACATTGTGTTAAATATTGGAGATGGAGACTCTTTAGGAACGCGTTCGCTAAAATCGAATTTTACAAGGGGAAGTGTTCACAATAAAAATTATCAATTACTCCATGAAGGATTGACGCTATTCACAGAAATAAATCACGAAGAACAATACCTGAGCTTTTATGTGGAAGCTAAATTGGTATTAGATCCAAATGGACCAAATTTTAATCCATTAGACACATTATTTATACGCAATGGCGACTTTTTTAAAATTCCATGGACGAATCAATAACCCTTAATACCGACTATTGGGATAGTCGTTATAAACAAAATCAAATTGGTTGGGACATCGGTGCTCCCTCTCGGCCAATTCAAGAATTTGTGGAACAACTAGCGAATAAAAGTATTAAAATCTTAATTCCAGGTGCAGGTAATGCGTATGAAGCAGAATATTTGTTACAAAAAGGATTTCAGAATATTACTGTAGTTGATTTTGCCCCAACGTTGTGCACCGTTTTAAAAGAAAAGTTTAGAGGTAAGCAAGAAATTAAAATTGTTGAAGCTGATTTTTTCAAAATTCGGGAGACATTTGACCTCATCATTGAACAAACATTTTTTTGTGCTTTAAACCCTATTCTTCGATCTGATTATGTCGCAAAAATGACAGAACTACTTGCACCGAAAGGAAAGTTAACAGGATTACTCTTTAATTGTACTTTCGAAAACTCACCTCCCTTTGGTGGAAACGTCACTGAATATCAATCACTTTTTGAAAAGCATTTTAAACATGTTCAATTTACTCCTTGCTTAAACTCTATTGAACCAAGATTAGGAAAAGAAGTGTGGTTTGAAGCAAAAAACGAACTTGGATAACGCATAAACACTTTTAGCTTTTAGTCAACTAAACAAATCCATACAATTTTTGTCATTGTTAAATGAAGGAAAACATGAAAGAAAAAAATGAATCTTCTTGGGAAATTTATCTAAAGACATTTGATGACATTATTAATAACCCTACACCTCCTGTCCCATATGATAATCCACTCTATTATGATTACCTAAAACTAAATAGAAGTCGCCAAAATAGATGGTTAAAAACAGGAGTGATTACTGAAAAATTAAGTGATTTAGTAAAGGCTATTTCTGATAATATGACTTGGTACATTATCACAGAGCCTTGGTGTGGTGATGCAGCGCATAGTGTGCCATTTTTATATAAAATAGCTGCATTGAATAGTCGTATTTCTGTGAAAATTATATGGCGCGACACTCCGCCATTTATGATTGAAAGCTATTTAACCAATGGCGGGAAAGCTGTGCCGAAACTTGTTGCACGCAATGAAAAAGGAGAAGATGTATTTACGTGGGGTCCAAGACCTGCGCCCTGTCAGGAGATTTTTCTTAAATTAAAAGAGAAAGAAGCCGATTTTGAGGAGCAAAAAATCACCTTACAGAATTGGTATAACCAAGATAAGGGACAAACTTTACAAAGTGAGTTTGAGGTGATTTTAGAAGAAATATTTACTACTTCTCAAAACTCAAATTAATAATTTATATTTTATAGTTTCTCTGGAATTTGTTCCATCGCTCGCTCTGAAATAGCCGTTATGGACAAACTGGGGTTTACTCCAATATTTGCAGAAATCATGCTTCCATCACAAATGAACATATTTTTATAGTTAAACACTGCATTATTTTTATCTATCACCCCTTCCCTATCAGACTCGCCCATGCACGCTCCTCCTAAAATGTGAGCTGTAGTTGGAATACCAAATAGCGTTTCATTACTTAAAACCATTGCTTTTCCATTTACAATTTTTTCCGTTTTTTTTGCCAAATCTTGCGCAATTGGATTAAAAGCTGTGGGTGCTGGACCTTGCTCCATATCTGTTGATAAATTACCTAATTTACCTCTTTTCATTTGTATAGTTGAGTCGATACTCTCCATGTAAAGTAAAATATGCGTTCGCTTACTCCAATCGTTTACAAAATAGGTTTTCAAATTATCAATAGGATGAACAACCCAATCTTTTATCATTTTAAATAGTCGTGAAAAGAAGGTTTTTCCTGAAACCATTGGTGCCATAAAAATCCTCCAAAAACCTGAACCTTCGGAATATTTTACAGGTTCTACATGACGGTTTTCGTCTAAATTAATAATTGAACCAATCGCTATACCTTTAGAGAAACTTGTTTTTTTGTCATAAGTCGTTACACCTATTAAACTTTCTGAATTCGTTCGAACGCCCTTACCAAGCATTGCTGACAAATTAGGCAAAGAGGTCTTTTGTAGCTTTAGTAGTAAACTCAAAGTACCTAATACACCACCAGAAAAAACTATTCCTTTGGTTGTTACCTTTCCTTTTTTCGGAAAATAAGAAAGCGATGACTTAAAATGTACAGTGTAGCCCTCTCCCCCATTTTCATTCATTGGAACAACATCATAAACCAACGTTTCAGCTTTAATTTCACACCCTTCTTGTTGCGCCAAATAAAGGTAGTTTTTATCGAGGGTATTCTTGGCGTTGTAACGACAGCCGAGCATACAGCCACCACATTCAATACAACCTGTTCTTGTAGGCCCTTTTCCTTCAAAATAGGGGTCTTTTACTGTTTTGCCTGGCTCGCCAAAATAAACTGCAACATCCGTTTTTTCAAATTTATTTTCTTTTCCTATTTCTTTAGCAAGTTTTTGCATTACCTCATCGCTTTTTCGCATATAAGGATGACGTTCAGCACCCAACATTTTCTTGGCAATTGCGTAATAGGGAGCTAATTCCGTTTCCCAATCCGCTAGTTTACTCCAAGTACCAGTCTTGAAAAAGGCAGATTTTGGAACAGGCAAAGTATTGGCATAAACCAAAGAACCACCTCCAACACCAGTTCCACTCAGCACTGCCACATGTCGAAAAAAGGACAATTTAAAAAAACCTTGCAAACCTATTTTTGGCATCCACATCCATTTGCGCAGGTTCCAATTCGTTTTGGGAAAGTCCTCTGGTTTGTTAAACCATTTTCCTTTTTCGATTACTAGCACCTTATACCCTTTTTGGGAAAGACGCAATGCAGAAACAGAACCACCGAAACCACTTCCGACTATTACGTAATCGTAATCAAAAGAATCGTTAGACTTTGAATTTGTCATTAACCCAAACTTACACCTTTCTCAGTGGATTTATAGTTAGAAATGGTTTTATGCATCACACGAAACCAAAGCGGTGGAAACAGCGACAAAAGCATCATCCCAGGATAACCTGTTGGCATTTGCGGACTTTCTTCAAAATGTCTTAAAACTTGATATTTTCTACTCGCTATATAATGATGATCAGAATGTCTAGAAAGCTCTAATAAAAATAATCTACCAATTGGGTGATTGGAATTCCAAGAATGAATAGGCAGTGTTCGTTCATACCCTTCACCTTTTTTCTTTCTTCTTAATCCGTAATGCTCAATATAGTTCACTGTTTCTAATAAAAGAAAACCAAAGGTCGCTGAGACCATAAAAGCAATCAATGCGTTTAAACCAAAAAAGAAATAAATAGCAACCAGAAACAAAAGCTGAATAAGTTGAAAACGTAACATTTCATTGTGCAAAGACCAGAACGGTTTTTTCTGTAAATCAAGTTTTTCTTTTTCCAGTTTCCAAGCAGAAATCCAGCTCCCTGCAATCGAACGAACTAAAAATAAATATAATGGCTCACCATACCTAGCTGAAGCCGGGTCTTCATCTGTAGAAACGTGTTTATGATGCCCGCGATTGTGTTCAATAAAGAAATGCATGTACATTGAAGTTAATAGAAGTGCTTTACTCATGTTTTGTTCATACTTTGTTAGTCGGTGACCAAGTTCGTGAGCAGCATTTATTCCAATCACACCACAAGACAAGCCCAAAGCGATAACGTTTCCTATCCACTCGTACACAGGCATTTCGTTTTGCATGGTAAACAAAAAGTAACCTACAACAGCATATTGAGCTGGCACTAAACCATAAATAATAATGTCAAAGGTCTTATCCTTTAACGCCATTTCTTCCTCTAACCTAGACAAATTCTCTTTGGAACCTTTGGTGAATAATTCCAAAAAAGGTAATAACCCAAATAAAACAATCAAGGCCAAATAAGACCACCATCCTGGCAGCATTATGGAAAGTAAAACTATTACTGGCGTTGTGTAAACGAAAAGATACTTTAATTTTCGCAGCATAAATATAAAATTATGACCATAAAAATAAAGAAAAATTGATTAGTTCAAAAAATTTCTCGGGTGATAAAAAATAGAAAATGATATCTGTTTACTTTTATTCAAAAATGAGCTGTCTCATTTTTTCATACAACACAATTCCACAAGCCACGCCAACATTATAGGAACCAATAGTTCCTAACAATGGAATTTTTACGCGTTGATGAGCTAAGGCAAGTAACTCTTTCGAGATACCATTTTCTTCCGAACCCATAATTACTCCAGTTGGACCTGAGAGGGTTGCATCAAAAACAAAATGATCTGTTTTTTCAGTACATGCTACAATGCGCAACCCAGAATTCTTTAAAAACAGAACTGTCTTCGCTAAATCATTGGTTTTGCAAACAGGAACTTTATGCAATGCACCCGAAGATGTTTTTATAGCATCACTTGTAATCATTGCCGTTTCTGTTTTCGGAATAACAATGGCGTGTACTCCTGAGCATTCTGCCGTTCTAGCTATTGCCCCAAAGTTTCTAACATCTGTGATTCTATCCAAAATTAAAATATTTGGTTCATCTCCTGCTGCTAAAATTTCATCTAAGATATCTTCAATCGTATGGTAACTCACTGGTGAAATAAAAGCAATGACCCCTTGATGATTTTTCTTCGTAAGTCTGTTCAACTTTTCTTGAGGAACAAACTGTAGGGTGTATTTTTTATCTGCAAGAGCGTCTTTTAATTCATAGAAAAGTTCTTTATCCATCCCTTTTTGAATCATTATCTTATTGATTTCTTTTTCAGCTCTAACCGCTTCAATAACGGCTCTTACTCCAAAAACAATATCTGGGATTTCTTCTTTTCTCTTGTTCATTACTTTTTTTGTGCAAAGCTAAACATATTTCAACGATAATGGAAAAATCTGAAAACGCTTACCGAATTGATTCAAATACTGATTTTTATCATGGATGAAAACTTTTATAACTTTCAAATTATTTCCAATTTGTTGATTTTCTCTACCTTTGCTTTTTCTAATTTATTTAAAACAAAACATAGCATGCAACTGTGGAATACGTTAAGTAAAGAGGAATTGGTGCAAAAATTAAAAGAGCGCGGAACAAAATTCGTTACCGTTTCCTTTTATCAATATGCTAAGATACCAAATCCTCAAGTGTTTAGAGACCATTTATTTCAAATGTGGTCAAATCTCGGAATCGTTGGACGAACCTATGTCGCAAAGGAAGGCATCAATGCTCAAATTGGTGTTCCTGCCGATAAATTCAATCAATTTAAAAGTGAATTGTATGAAATATCATTTCTAGATGGTATTCGGTTGAACTTAGCAGTTGATGAGTCAGAAGCGGAGTTTCCTTTTCTAAAATTGAAAATAAAAGTGCGTCCAAAAATATTAGCAGACGGACTTCAGGATGAAACTTTTGACGTTACAAATAAAGGAAAGCATCTGAATGCGGAAGAATTTAACAAATTGATTGACCAACCCGATACAATTTTAATTGATTTCAGAAATCACTACGAATCGGAAGTAGGACATTTTAAAGGTGCAATTACACCAGATGTGGATACCTTTAGAGAGTCTCTGCCAATTATTGAAGAGACGTATTTAAAAGGTAATGAAGACAAAAACATTGTTATGTATTGTACTGGTGGAATACGTTGTGAAAAGGCCTCTGCTTGGTATAAGCACCGAGGTTTTAAAAACGTTCATCAATTGGAAGGCGGAATTATTAAGTATGCGCGTGAGGCTTCAGAAGCAGGCTTAGAAAATAAATTCGTTGGTAAAAACTTTGTTTTCGATGAACGAAGAGGTGAGCGTATTTCTGATGATATTATTTCTGTTTGCCACCAATGCGGAGCTCCCTGCGACACCCATACGAATTGCGTTAACGATGGCTGTCATTTGTTGTTTATCCAATGTGATAATTGCAAGGCTAAATACGACGGATGTTGCTCTACTGAATGCCAAACGGTGATTCACTTGCCTGTAGAAGAGCAGAAAGTACTTCGAAAAGGTAAGGTTGTCTCAAATAAAATATTTAAAAAAGGTCGTTCAGAAAAACTTCTGTTTAAAACGAACAAGGTAAAACCAATTTCTTTTGAAAAAGATAAAATTGCTTTGTCACGCGAAAGCGAAAAGTAAAGAGACGAAAAAACCAAAATAATTTCAAAAAGCGCATTAGCATTCGGTTAATGTGCTTTTTTTACTAATCCAATTTGTACAAAGATTCAATCCTCTTTTTAACATAGAAAAATCGTGCAATACCTATACCAATAAGCAATGCTCCAACAAACATAAATATGTAACCAATAATCAATATTTCAGCTAAAAAGTCTAATTTAATAATTGCAGCCCCAGAACTAATGATAACAACCGCAGACCGGAAATAAGCTAGAAAAGTTCGTTCATTTGCCAGTTTAGTTCTATCTATCGCTAAAACATCTCTTAGAATCAACTTTGATTTTTCACTTTCCATTATTTCGTTTTTTACAAAGATAGCTTCGGGAAAGGACACATAGCTAAATCCAGAATTAAAATATCCTAAAAAGAGATAAAACAACTCATGTTAAGAAAATGTTAACACCTGAAAAAGCATCGCAAAACAAAGTATAACAAGCTATTAGGACTTAATCAATGATTCTGTTTTTGATTTACAGCTGGTCACCCTTCTTGTATATTAACTTAATATTAACTAAATCTTATGTCGTGTTAAGGAATTATAAACCTCATGTTAAGTATTTCGATATTTGCGCCAAATATTTAAGAGGTTTACTTTCATGTATAAAAGAATTTATAACAGCTTCATCAGCGAAAGCATATTAAATTTGTTTGTTTTCGCTTCAATCATTGTGTTTTTCGTTTCAAATGTCATTGGTCAAGTAGAGGATTCTATAAAACCAAACATTGCAACAGGTGGAGAAGGTTGGCACGACAAAATCACCATCAGAGGCTATGCTCAGTTGCGGTACAATGGATTATTTGAGACAAATCCAAACTTAGGTTGTGAGCAATGTGACCGATCATGGGGTGGTGATGGAGGATTTTTCTTTCGTAGAATTAGAATCATATTTTTCGGACAAGTTCACCCAAGAGTGTATTTTTACATACAGCCAGATTTTGCAAGTGGAACAGGAGGTGTACTAAACTACGTACAAATCAGAGATGCGTACTTTGACGTGGGTTTAGATGAAAAAAATGAATTCAGGTTTCGATTGGGTCAAAGTAAGGTACCTTTTGGATTTGAAAATTTACAGTCAAGCCAAAACAGACTTCCATTAGACAGAAATGATGGATTGAATAGTGCCGTTTCTAATGAACGAGATATTGGTGCATTTTTCTATTGGGCCCCTGACAAAATAAGAAAGCGTTTTGCAATGTTAGTTCGAGATGGTTATAAAGGCTCTGGTGATTATGGTGTTTTTGGAGTTGGAATTTATAATGGTCAATTAGCCAATCAACCTGAACTGAATAAAGATTTACATAAAGTTGCAAGAATCACATATCCGTTTCAAATAGGAAATCAAATTTTCGAACCTGGACTGCAAGCTTACACCGGGACTTACACTATGCATAGTAACAGAGTTTCATCTGGTGTAAATCACAGAATAGACAATACATACATAGACCAAAGGGCGGCGGTTAGTGCAATTCTTTACCCCAGACCATTCGGGTTTCAAGCTGAATACAATATCGGTAAAGGACCAGAGTTTAACCCAATGACTAACACAATTGAAGAACAGTCCTTACATGGGGGATACATAACATTAAATGCACGTTTGAAATACAAGGAGCAATTTATCTATCCATTTGTTCGACTTCAGCACTATCAAGGTGGTAAAAAGCATGAGCAAGATGCTAGAAGTTTTGATGTAAATGAATTAGAAATAGGAATCGAATGGCTACCATACCCAAATTTCGAAATCGTAGCAATGTACACCTTTTCAGAAAGACGCTACGAAGATTTTCAACAACCACAAAACTTTCAAAGTGGTAGTTTATTAAGGTTGCAGTTCCAAGTAAATTTTTAGTTTCTCTAATAGGTTAAACTATTATTTCAAAAATATTTTTGGAAATTATAAAAACTTTATTATATTTGGTCAACGCTTAGTTTACAGCGGTAAAAGAAAAGCTTAGGTCGAATGACCGCCCATGTGGTTTGTTTTTGAAACTTAACATCTTTAAAATTAGGGTCAAACTTGATTTATCAATGGCGAGCCTCCCTTCGTTTCTTTGAAGCAAGGATAACCGAGAGGATTACAAAGATCTATCATAAGCCCTAGAAATGAAATTCTGAAGTTTTCAGAAAATTTGCTACATGGGTTTTTCTTTTCTTGGTTCTACTGTTATTTTAATGGTAACAACAAATAAGTTAAAACAATCAATTTTATTAAGATGTAACCACAAACGGAGTAGGCGCGAAGTTATGCCCTGCGTTGCCCTGAGCGGTTGAGCCGAAGGGAGCATCCCTTTGTGTTCTTGTCGAACTCTTTGTGCTCTTAATAGTTCAAAATCTGATAATAAAAAATAAAACCATTAAGCAATTAAGGCTCATTAAGGGAGTGATTCTTTATTCCCTTCAATCCTCCTATGTTTGCAAAAGCAATATATTTGATAGTAAATAAGGTGAAAAGGGATGAGAGTTAATTAATGCCTAAACAACCATAAGGTATGTTCTCATTAAGAAACTACCTCATTCCTTTTTAATTTCTTAGAGTTTGAACAGAATGTAAGGAATGCCGCAGGTTATTAACAAGTCAAAATCAAACTCGTCTTTCGAGAAGTTATCAATCAGGTTCTGAACATTATGTTTTATTTCGGTTGTGTTCATTTATTTTCTTGTTCTATAAAATTTACGCTACACAAATCTAACAATTCTAGCATTAAACACTTACCCATCTAAGATAGCAGAAAAGCTCAATAAAAAAAACCTTCTTAAAACAAAAAAACTCACTGAAAAGTGAGTTTTTAAATTCTTTAGTAAAACGTTTGCTTCTCGCGCACCATTCTTTTGAGTAATGGACTCGGTCGATAACGATCCTCACCATATTCAGCGAATAAATGCTGTAATTGCGAAAGTACTTTTTCTAACCCTATCTCATCGGCCCACTTTAAAAGTCCTTTTGGGTAATTTACACCTTTAGTCATGGCTGTATCAATATCTTCTTTGGATGCTATATTTAAGAAAAGTGCATCTGCTGCTTCATTAATCAACATGCAAAGAATTCTATCTTTTATTACTTGTCCTAAAGATTCGTTTACAGTTGGCTCAGGAAGCTCCGCATCCACAGCATAAGAATAATAACCTCTTCCTGATTTTCTACCTAAAAAACCTGCCTCGGCATGACGTTTTTGTGTAAATGAAGGTTTATATCTTGGGTCATAATAAAACGCAGAAAACACGGACTCTGTTACGGCATAGTTGACATCGTTTCCAATGTAATCCATTAATGTGAAAGGTCCCATTCTAAAACCGCCTAGTTCGGTCATTGCCCAGTCAATAGTTGCAAAATCGGCTATACCTTCTTCGTAAATTCGTAATGCTTCTCCATAAAAAGGTCTGGCAACGCGATTTACGATAAATCCTGGCGTATCTTTAGCAAGAACGGTTAATTTACCCCAAGAATCTATCAGTGATTTGGAAAAATCAGTAGTCTCTTCGCTCGTTTGAACTGCTGGAATAATTTCCACCAAAGGCATTAAAGGCGCTGGATTAAAGAAATGGATTCCTACTATGCGTTCGGGATTAGTCAATACAGAGCCGATGGAAGCAATGGATAGCGATGATGTATTCGATGCCAAGATGCACTCATTTGAAACAATTTTTTCTAGTTTCTCAAACACCTTGTGTTTCACCTCAATATTTTCAATAATAGCCTCGATAACAATTTCAGTTTTGGCAAAGTCTTCTAATTGAGTTGAAAAGTGAATACGACCAAAAACCTCATTACCAAAAGCTTCTGTCCATTTTCCTTTCTCTACCAAACGTGAAGTAATGGCGTGCAACGATTTTTTCGCTTTTTCTAATGCGGACTCGTTTACATCTACCAAGATAACCTTGTGTCCGGATTGTGCTGCAACTTGTGCAATACCCGAACCCATCGTTCCTGCTCCTAAAACACCTACTTCTATTTTATCCATTTTTACTCTCCTTTAAACGTTGGTTTTCTTTTCTCTAAAAATGCTTGTGTTCCTTCCTTAAAATCGTAGGTACTTCCTGCAATAGTTTGCAGTTCTTCTTCGAGTGCTAGTTGTTGTGAAAGATTATTTGTAAATGAAGCGTTTACTGCTATTTTAGTCAAACCTAAACCTTTGGTTGGCATTTTTGCAATTTTTGCGGCAAATTCAGCGACGAAAGTTTCAAAATTTTCATCTTCAACTGCTTTGTAAATCATATTCATTTGTTCTGCTTCTTGCGCAGTAATTCGGTCACCGGTCATCATTAACGCCAATGCTTTTTGAGCACCAATTAAACGAGGTAGAAAGAATGTTCCGCCCGAATCAGGAATTAATCCAATCGCAGAAAAAGCTTGAATAAATTTAGCCGATTGTGTCGCTATTACGATATCACAAGCCAATGCAATATTTGCTCCAGCTCCAGCTGCAACACCATTAACTGCTGCAATAATTGGCTTTTCAATTTTTCGAATTCGCTCTATGATAGGATTGTAATGTTTTCCAACAATGGATTGTAAAGGTGGTCCTTGAGGGTCAGTAGCTTCAGCTAAATCTTGTCCCGCACAAAAAGCTTTACCTTCTCCTTTTAAAATGATGCAGCGCACATCTTTCGAAGACTCACATTCATCCAATGCTTTCTGCACATCAAAAGCGAGCTCTTGCGTGAAGCTATTAAATTTATCTGGACGATTAAAACTTATTGTCGCAATGTTATTTTCTATGGTAAACTTTAGTACAGCCATGTTATTATCGTATTTTTTAAATTTTAGTTTAGTATTACATTCCAGGCATTCCACCACCTTTCATCTGCTTCATTAAACTCATCATATTCTTTTTATTACTCATGAGTTTCATCATTTTCTTGGTGTCGTTAAATTGCTTAAGTAATTTATTCACTTCTTGAATATCTCTTCCACTTCCCGAAGCAATACGTTTTTTTCTACTTCCGTTAATTAGATCTGGGTTACTACGCTCTTTTGGGGTCATAGAATAAATAATTGCTTCCACATGCTTGAACGCATCATCTTCTATTTCTACTCCTTTCATCGCTTTACCCATTCCCGGAATCATACCCATCAAATCTTTAACGTTACCCATTTTTTTGATTTGCTGAATTTGTCCAAGAAAATCGTTGAAATCAAATTGATTCTTTTGGATTTTCTTTTGAAGTTTTCTCGCCTCTTCTTCATCAAACTGCTCTTGCGCACGTTCAACAAGAGAAACGACGTCACCCATCCCCAAAATTCTATCCGCCATTCTTTTTGGATAAAATACATCAAGGGCATCCATTTTCTCTCCAGTACCGACAAATTTAATTGGTTTGTCCACTACTGCTTTGATGGATAATGCTGCACCACCACGAGTATCACCATCCAATTTAGTTAAAACAACACCTGAAAAATCTATTCTATCGTTGAAGGCCTTTGCTGTATTCACCGCATCTTGCCCTGTCATGGAGTCAACAACAAAAAGGGTTTCTGTCGGTTGAATTGCCTGTTTCACTTGAGCGATTTCATTCATCATCTGCTCGTCAACTGCCAATCGACCTGCGGTATCAACTATAACAACATTAAAACCATTGCTCTTTGCATGTTGAATAGCTGCTTGCGCAATAAGTACCGGATTTTTTTCTTCCTTATTGGAAAAAACTTCTACACCCAATTGGTCTCCAAGCACATGAAGCTGGTCAATTGCCGCTGGACGATAAACGTCACAAGCTACTAATAAAGGCTTTTTTCCTTTCTTGTTCTCTAAAAAATTAGCAAGTTTACCCGAAAAAGTTGTTTTACCAGACCCTTGAAGACCTGACATTAAAATCACACCAGGATTACCTTGAAAATTCAACGTAGCTTCATCTCCACCCATCAAATCTACCAATTCTTCATGGCAGATTTTAATCATCAATTGCCCTGGAGAAACAGCGGTTAAAACATCTCTACCTAACGCTTTTTCCTTAACACGACCTGTAAATTCTTTTGCTGTTTTGAAGTTGACATCGGCATCTAACAGAGCACGACGAACTTCTTTTAGTGTTTCAGCTACATTTATCTCTGTAATTTGTCCCTGACCTTTAAGGACTTTAAATGCTTTTTCAAACTTCTCGGTAAGATTTTCAAACATAATTTTGCTAATTTTTAAGGGATACAAAAGTAATAATTCCATTTACAAATAACAAGGATAGTTTCGGGCTTGGTGAAATCGTGTGACCGTGTCTCCACACTAATAATTTATTAATCTCAAGAAATCAAAGTAAGAGAGGAGAAACAATAAATTGTAAAAGAAAAGGGAGCTATCTACACCTGGCGGTGC
>SKGS01000233.1 GCA_007117355.1 Lishizhenia sp.
TCATTTATCTCAAAAAAAAGTCATTCGTTAAAACTCCCCCTTCGGAGGGGGATACAGGGGGAGGAACCCGCCTGAGCATCGCGAAGGGAAGGAAAAAACTCTCCCTCTAACAAGCATCGCGAAGGAAAAAAACCAAACCGCATCAAACAAAGCATTGCTTTCGATAACCAAACGTTTGTACAAGAAGGTTAGGAACCCACCAGAGCATCACGAAGGAATTTCCGAAAAAAAGTGTTCTTTGTATTTCGTTTAGTTAAACAAAAAGAAACTATTTTTATACTTTAGTTTTATTAGATTATAAGGTTAATTCAAAACTAGTAGATTAATATAGACCAAAACAACAATATGAAATGAAAAACGAATTAATTGAAATAATTAAGCATAAATCGAATGAAGTATTTTCCAAAGTAAAAAACATTAGGGAACACATCCATCAAAACCCTGAACTTTCTTATGAGGAATTTGAAACAATGGGTTATGTTTCAAATGTTTTAAAAAGTTTAAATATACCGCATGAAAAAAACATTGCTGGAACAGGTGTAGTTGCAACAATTAAATCCTCTATTCATAGTGAAAACGACTCTTGTGTTGGATTGAGAGCAGATTTGGATGCATTACCTATACAAGAGGAAACTCAAGCGGAATATGCGTCTAAAAAAAATGGAATAATGCACGCTTGTGGACATGATGTTCATACAGCTATTTTATTAGGTGCAGCAGAAGTTTTAAATGATTTGAAAGAACAACTTCCAAAGCCTGTTAAACTAATTTTTCAGCCTGGAGAAGAAAAAAACCCTGGAGGTGCTAGCCTAATGATAGAGGCAGGTTGTCTAGAAAATCCAAAAGTTGACAAAATGTACGCGCTGCATGTTTTTCCTGATATGCCAGTAGGAAAACTTGGTTTTAAAGAAGGTCTTTATATGGCCTCTTGTGATGAGATTTATATCACAGTTCATGGAAAAGGAGGACACGGAGCTACACCACATCAGACAGTTGATAGTATTCTAATTGGTGCTGAAATTGTAACTTCTCTACAGCAAATTGTTAGCCGACAATGTGACCCGAAGATTCCTTGTGTACTTTCTTTTGGCCATTTTGAAGGGCTTGGAGCAACGAATATTGTTCCCTCTAAAGTATATATCAAAGGAACTTTTAGAACTATGGATGAAGCGTGGAGACATGAAGCATTGAAAAGAATTGTTAGACAAACAGAGTATATTGCCTTGGCACACGGAGGTAGTGCAGAGGTGGAAATAAGTAGAGGATACCCATTCTTGGAAAATGACGCTCAACTTACAAAAGTTTTGAGAAGGACGGCAGAATCACTTGTTGGTGTTGAAAATGTAGAAGAGTTACCAATTCGCTTAACAGCAGAAGATTTCTCATTCTACTCTCAAAAAATACCAACCTGTTTTTTTCGTTTAGGTGTTAGAAATGAAGAAAAGGGTATTGTGTATGGCGTTCATCATCCTAAATTTGATATCGACCCAATGGCTCTCAAAATTGGAACGCAAATGATGACCTTGGCTTGCTTTGAGAACTAGAAAAATCCCCAAGCCTTCTATCTTAAGGTTAGAACAATTATCAATTAGTTGGGTTTATGTTTGAAGATTATTTAAAATATGCATGACTTAGAGCCATATTACAATTGGAGAGACTACTATGTAGCTTCTGAGGACGAACGTTCGCCATTTTTTGAGCGCGAATACAGTGAGTTCGAATTTCTTGATAAGATATATAATTATGTCATTCACCCTCAATGGGATAGTTTTGGCTCTCCAACATTATTCCTTAAAGTATTGTACTGTGATTATGATGAAGGTTGTGTTATAATAGAATTAATCGGAGAGTGGAACGATGCCATTCATAATGATATCATGACATTAAAACGAGATTTTATTGAACATTTAATTGCAGAGGGAATTGACAAATTTATTTTGATAGGTGAAAATGTGCTAAACTTCCATTATTCTGATGATTGTTACTATGAAGAATGGTTTGATGAATTGGAAGATGGCTACATTGCTCTAATAAATTTTCACGACCATGTTATTAGAGAATTCAAAGAAATTAATTTAGATCAATTTTTTGTAATGGGTGGCGAGTTGGAAGAGGTTAGTTGGAGAACATTTAGTCCTATTCAGTTTTATAAAAAAATAAATGCTTACGTTCAAAAACGTTTAAATTGATTTTTCTGATTTATAATCATTTATAATTGGTATTATTTCTCATCTTTCAAAATTTCCTTTTCTATTTCGTTGAGCCAAAAATCAACACTTTGGGCATTTTTGATATCGTAATTTCCTGAATTTGTTCTTCTAAGTTTAATTAATGTAGCGCCACTATTCAATAACCTTCCAAAATCTCTCGCGATAGAGCGGATATAAGTGCCTTTTGAACAAGTTATTTTAAAATTTATTTCTGGAAAGTTGGAAGTATCTATTTCAAATTTTGAAATAGTAATTTGGGAAGGTTTAAGATCTATAGTATTGCCTAGGCGAGCAGTCTCATAAGCTCTTTTACCATCAACCTTTTTTGCAGAAAAAATAGGTGGGATTTGACTTTGTTTACCCGTGAGTTGTTTTACAGCTGCTTCAATCGATTCTTCCGTTATGTGATTAATTGGGTAGTGAGCAGTGTATTCTGATTCTAAATCATAGCTCAATGTTGTCTTACCGAGTAAGAAAGTGCCTGTATATGTTTTGTCCTGTGAAGTCAGTGATTGTGATTCTTTCGTTTTTTTTCCTGTACATATAATTAAAAGTCCTGTAGCTAAAGGGTCTAATGTGCCCGCATGACCTACTTTGAAGCGTTTAACGTCATACAATTGGCGTAGCTTCCACCTGAGTTTATTAACTACATCAAAAGATGTCCAGTTTAATGGCTTATCAACAAGTAAAATTTCTCCCTCTTTGAAATTATAGTTAAGCATAAGCTATTTTCTATGAAAATTAATGGATTAAAACCCAAATTAGGGCTATAGACCCTACTGCAAAACAGTAATAGCTAAAATAAGTTAGTTTACTCTTCTTTACAATTGCAATCATCCAAGTACAGGCAGCAAGCCCTGTTAAAAAAGCTGCAACAAACCCAACTCCTAATGTTAAAAATTGAACATTGCCTTCTGTAAAGGCTCCATCTAGAATGTCTTTTGCTATTTTCCCCAAAATCAAAGGCACCACCATTAAAAATGAAAATCTTGCTGCTTTCTCTCTATCTATTCCTAATAGAACCGAAGTACCAATAGTTGCCCCTGACCGAGAAATACCAGGAAGAATAGCAATAGCCTGAGAAATCCCTATAATTATGGCATGCTTAAATGACACATCTTTATTTGTTAACTTCGCTCTGTCAGCTAGAAATAGTAAAGCTCCTGTTACTAATAACATCAAGCCTACTAATCCGACTCTTCCCTCAAAAAAAGCCTCAAGTATATCATCAAAAAACACACCAACTATTGCAGCTGGAATCATAGAAACCACGATTTTTAGAGAATATGAAAATTCATCATTATTTTTAAATTTAAACAGTCCCGAAAAAATTTGTGCTACATCTTTGCGAAAAACAACAATTGTACTCAGAGCTGTAGCGAAATGCAAAACAACTGTCGTCATCATACTTTCTTTACCAATCTCATCAGAACCCAAAACGGCTTTTACTAGCTCTAAATGTCCACTACTCGAAACAGGTAGAAACTCGGTCAGCCCTTGAACGATACCAAGGATAACAGATTCGATTAAACCCATATTAATTCGATTGAGAGTCTTTTTTGATGATGCTGTAAAGTATGATTAGATATCCTAATACTATAACGATTGGCGCTACAGTAATTCTTCTGTGTGAGAAAAGTTCTTCTGCATTGAACTCATTTGGATCCTCAGCAGCTCCGCCAATCATTAGAATAAACCCTAGAACATTTACGGCTAATCCAATTAATAATAACGTATAGTTTGATTTGTTAAAAACGAACTTATTGTTTTCATTCATAATATTATTCTTTTAGTATAAACTATCTAATTTTTTTCGTAAATATCTATTTAGCGCAAACCAAGTAGAAAGTAGGCTTATTACAATTCCTATAAGTAAGAGACTCAAAAATAGTAAAACAAATGATTCTATGTCAAAAGTCAGATGAATAAGATCCATGTACTTATTTAAGGTGTAAAAGACTCCTAACAGTAATGCCATGCCTATAACACTTGATATAAATCCTTGTAATATAGCATTGTACAAAAATGGGGCTCTAATAAAAGAAGACTTTGCGCCAACGAGCTGCATTGTCTTAATTATGAATCGCTTGGAATACAAAGCTAAACGAATAGTATTGTTAATCATAGCAAACGCAATAACGGCTAAAAGTACTCCAATCGCAATAAATAGATAAACCCATTGTAAGAAGCCCAGGTTGACTTCATTCACCCTGTTAGTATCATAACTCACATCGGTTACTCGGTTAGGGAACTTTTTTAAAATTTCATTTGAAAGGTTTTCCAGCTCAGTTTTATTAGCGA
>SKGS01000262.1 GCA_007117355.1 Lishizhenia sp.
AACGAATTACTTAATCAGCTATTTTGATTATAAAAACCATAGTTTGGTTAATGTGTTTGAAGTTCGCAGTAATAGACGCGGAAATCTTAATTTAGTTCATCCAGTACTAGGAAAAGACAGGTTGTCAAATCCATTATATTGGTATAAAGTTACAAAGGTTGAGTAATACTTAAAACAACTCTGGCGGGTCAAATAAAGTAAAGCTCTGACGGTGGTATTTTGAAGCTCCAAAAACTTCCAGTGCTTTTTTGTGACGTTGAGTTGGGTAGCCTTTATTTTTATGCCATTCGTAATTTGGCTCTTCGAGGTGTAATTTTTCCATGTATTCGTCTCGAAAGCATTTGGCAAGTATAGAGGCTGCGGCAATGGACATAAAAATGCCATCTCCTTTAATTATACAAGAGTGAGGAATGTCAGGATAGGAATGAAACCTATTCCCGTCAATTAATAAATGTTCTGGTTGAATTTTAAGTTGTTCTATTGCTAGGTGCATAGCCTTAAAGCTAGCGTTTAAAATATTGATTTTATCAATTTCTTCCTCATATACGATGCCAATGCCATAATCCAATGCATCTTGTTCTATTATGGGGCGCAGTTTATTTCTTTTTGCTTTGGATATTTTTTTGGAATCATTTAGCAAATTATTAGAATAGTCTTTCGGAAGAATGACGGCTGCTGCCACTACAGGACCGGCGAGGCAGCCTCTTCCTGCTTCATCGCAACCTGCTTCAATTATATCAGGATTAAAATTAGAACGTAGCATTTTTTTCTTTTTTGCGAATGTACAATTTCTACTCCTTTTTCTTCAAAATTTTGTATTATTCGAATAATTTCGCAACTTTATGGTCTCATTTTTGCTTATTAGCTGATGAATAGATAAATAATTAAAATTACATAAGATGAAAAAGTTAATAGTTGTGTTTATAGGGGTTGTTTTATTTGGTATGGGAACATTTGCTCAAACTGCCGAGTTTAAAGGATCCGCTGACAGCTTTCAAGCGACTGTAGCAGAAGGTTTGTTTGAAGTAAAAATGCCAGAGAGCACTGAGGTTTCTGAAGTGGAAAGAACTTCCGCATATTACACTAATTATTTTACAGTGGAATACGATGCAGATACAAAGATCGCAGTTGTTCAAATGGTAGATAATACACCAGACAACAGAAGGGTTATCAATAGATTCTTGCTTTCTAACGGAGTTAAAGATATTTCATTTGATGGGAGTAATTATTCCATCAATCAATTCTACACGCAGTTTATGATTCAACAATGATAAAATAATGTTGCTATAGAAGAACCGCACTAATTATTTGGTGCGGTTTTTTTGTTTTAATCAACTAAACTTTTACACTCACCAATATTTCGAGTTCCACGTCTTTATTAATTATCGACTGAATCATTTCTTTAATTTTCATCATTTCCTCAGTCGTTGGATTATGATCACTAATGAGCGTAACAGAAATAGTAAGTGGAGAATACTTTATAATCTCAACATTTCTTATTTCAATGTCATCAAGTTTTTTATGATTTAAAGAGTTCACAATTCGATTTTCTTCAACTACTCTATAGAAACCATATCCCAAAGGAATACTCAACGCTAAAACAACAAAAGCAGAAATCAAAATACCTCGTTTGGCCAGATTAAAAGGACTAAACCCAACAATTAAAAAGGTTAGTGATCCTGCTAGAACCATACCAGTTAAATTGGTAAGCAATAACAAAAAAGCACCCCAAAACACGCTCCAATCTCCCCAACCTATTCCTATTCCAGAAACGGCTAATGGTGGAACTAGTGCAACAGCAATCGCAACACCTGCCAAGGTTTTCGCTATTTCCTCTTTGGAATACGCATAAGCTCCGGCAGCCCCCGAAATAACAGCGACACCTAAATCAATGATGTTAGGCTTTATTCTTGCGCTAATTTCATGATTCAAATCGGCTAGTGGTGTAATCAAAGTTATGAGAATAGCGAATAAATAACCTAAACCTAAGCCTAACCCAACAGTAATCATACTGGATTTAATCAGTATTTTATCTTGTCTCAAAACGCCCATAGATAAAGAAATAATTGGAGCCATTAATGGGGCTAAAATCATCGCACCTATAATGACAGGTGAAGAGTTTGAAAACAAACCAAATGTTGCAAGTATGGTGGACAGCGTCATTAAAACCAAATAGGTTTGTTTAGGCTTGGCGTTTTCTCTTAAAGCTAAAAATAATTCTTTGTACTCCTCTGTTGAAGCATGTTTAATCCATGGTAACTGTTTGGAAACCATGTCTCTTTTAGTTTCGCCCTTTGGTAGCTTATCGGTTTGGTATTGCTTTTTAGTTTGAGGGTCTTTGTATTTACCAAGTAAGGACTTACTAGGGATCAATTGTAGATTACTTTTTACCGATAAAGTCAATTTTTTCGTTTCTTTCTCAACATTATCCACCACATAATTAAACCCTTGTTCGTTTGAAATAGTCAGGGTATCTGTTTTGATATGTCCTAAAAAATCAAAGGTGGTATTGGTTTGCATTTTTCCCAAAAATAACTTTATCAAAAACGCATTGACCACCTGAAAGATACTTCTAGGGGCAAAAATTAGCGTGTGAAACATACCATCATTGGTGAAAGAACTTTCTAAAAACACTCTCGAAATACTTAAGTTTTTATTGTGTGGAACAATTACAATATCAGTAGCGGCAGTCTCAAAAGATTCTTTATCATCGGCTTTTATTGTGAATAAACGAGCGTAGATAGTTCTCGCTTTATTGAAAAAGGAAAAAAAGTTTCGTATTCCTGTAAAAAAACCAAGCGTGTTATTGCGTGTAGCCCAATCCATCATATCGCCAATGACGACTTTGCTGAAAATGGGTTCATCATTACAAAACATGATGTCGGCTACCATTGGCTTTGGTTCTTTTTTTAATTCAACCAAAGCTTTTGAAAGTTTTTTTGTCAATGCAAAGCCGTTATTTAGTGCTAGTGACTCTGGGTGGTATAAAAATGCGACAGGTATTTGTGAAGCGGTCAAAAAAGCAATGATTTTTTTAACGTTTTCATCAGACAAATAAACAAGTAAGCTGGTCTTGTTTGGAAGGGAAATGGTGCCATTATTGTCTATGTCTTCTATGAAAAGACGCTCTTTATATACATCAAGTAATTGTTCTTTATCTTTGTCAGAAAGATTTTCAAAAGAGTCTTTGTCAGTTAATAAATAATAAACCACCATTTAATAAAATATTCGATTTCAATTTCTTTAGTGGTAAAAATAAGCAATCAATTGATATGATTATAAAGAATTTTACGCAAAGCTCATTATCTATTTAAGCATTTAAGAAAATTCTAATAAGAACGCAAAATGAGTAATCGTTTTCCAGTTATTTACGAATTAAAATGATTCTTTCCAGTTTTACGGATTTTATCCATCAATTACTTCTCAAAAAATCCTTATTGTTTTATATTTGTTGTATGATGAACTCAGTTTGGTCTGATTTATTACTCAAAAAACGCTGGTTACTCAAACGTAATCCAGAATGAATTTTTCATCCCTCATACTTTAGCCTTGCGCTTGCACCAAATCAATATTAATTAAATTTGAAATGTATGCCATTTTATAGAAAACTTGGAAAAATTCCACATAAACGCCACACTACTTTTAAAAAAGAAGAAGGTGGCTATTACTATGAACAACTTTTTGGTACAGAAGGATTTAGTGGAATGTCAACATTAATGTACCACGTTCATCGACCTACAATGGTAAAATCGGTGAGCGAACCAAAAGATATCGCACCTGTTGCCGCGATAGATAAAAACATCACTTCGCAAATGTTACGTGGTTTTGATGTTGCTCCTGCAAAGGACTTTTTGGAAAGTAGAAATATTGTGTTGTTTAACAACGATGTAAATGTTGCATTAGCAGCACCTCAGCAATCGTTAACGGATTACTTCTACAAAAACGCCGATGCGGATGAAGTACTTTTTGTGCACAAAGGAACAGGTACATTAAGAACCATGCTGGGAAATATTCCTTTTGGTTATGGGGATTATTTAGTGATTCCAAGGGGAATTATTTATCAAATCGAGTTTGAAACAGAAGACAACCGACTCTTTGTCGTTGAATCCTTTTCTCCTGTATTGACACCCAAGCGTTACCGCAACAATTTCGGTCAGTTATTGGAACATTCTCCGTTCTGTGAGCGTGATTTTAGAGTACCTGAAACCATCGAAACACATGATGAAAAAGGAGAGTTTTTAATCAAAATCAAAAAGGAAAATACCTTGCATGAAGTAGTTTATGCATCGCACCCTTTTGATGTGATTGGTTGGGACGGTTATAATTTCCCGTATGCCATAAACATTCGAGATTTTGAACCGATCACAGGTCGTGTGCATCAACCACCACCCGTGCATCAACAATTTGAAGCGCACAATTTTGTGATTTGTTCTTTCTGTCCAAGGTTGTATGATTATCACCCAGAAGCTATTCCAGCACCTTACAATCACAGTAACATAGATTC
>SKGS01000151.1 GCA_007117355.1 Lishizhenia sp.
TGGAAATACTCAATTTTCCAGAAAGAAAATGGTTTTCAAAATCTGGAATCCAGATTTCGTCGAATTGAGCTAAAAGACGACGGTTTAACCAATGCGCCACTACATTCCATTGAGCAACAGGAAGTGTCGTTTGATGACTGATAATCACACTTCGTACACCTTTGTGACGAAAGCCAAATCGTTGATCGGAGATAATTAATGTCGGCCGAACAGAAGTGACCAGCTTCGAAACAACGTTTTTTTCTTTTTGAATAAATTTCACTAGTGGTAGCAGGTACTTTATAATATCAAGTGCCCACTTACCTTTTCCATTAAATGTAAACGGATATCCCGCTATGTCTCTATACTCCAACGAAGGGAAGTAGTTTTTATAGATCATTTTTTGTTCTTCATTGCAGCATATACAAATGTGATTGTTTTGCGCCAATAATGCTCGAATAACGGGAATAGTTCGGGTCACATGTCCTAATCCCCAATTTAAAGGACTAATTAAAATACATTCGTTTTTGACACTTTCAAGTCTGCTTTTCACCGTTGAAGGATAAGATTTCTATTTTTGCAGTACCAAGTTAGAAAAAAATGGCAAAGAACAAGCTACGTCGCTTTGCGGAAATGAAAGAAATGCCGCATGTTTTTGAACCGTCTATGGATGATATAAAGTCGGGAGGAGTTGACTTTAAAGGGAAATGGCACAAAAATGTCTTCAAAAACAATAATCCCATCGTATTAGAACTCGGCTGTGGAAAAGGCGAGTATTCCGTAGGGTTAGCGCGTCAAACACCAGGGAAAAACTTTGTGGGCGTTGATATAAAAGGAGCTAGAATGTGGGTTGGCGCATGCCAAGCGCAAGAAGAAAACTTGGAGAATGTTGTTTTTTTAAGAACGAAAGTCGATTTCATAGACCGATTATTTGCGCCGAATGAAGTAGACGAAATATGGCTGACTTTTTCCGATCCACAACCCAACAAACCGAACAAGCGACTTACCGCAGCGACTTTTATTGAACGATATCGGTCGATCCTTAAAAAAGGAGGTATTGTACATTTAAAAACCGATAGCGATATTTTATTCGAATTTACGGAACAAGAAATAAAAGAACGTGGATATCCTTGTAATTACCTGACATGGGATGTTTATAAAGATTTAGCTCAATTCCCAGAGGAGTTTCAAGAAACCTTAAACATCAAAACACACTACGAAGCTTTATTTTCTTCCAAGGGATCCGTAATTAAATATGCTCAATTCCAAATCAATTGAAAGTAAGTGAGCAACATACAGATTTTTTTCATCAAGTGTATGAAATAGTGCGCTTAATACCAACGGGTCGAGTCACCTCCTACGGAGCTATTGCGAAGGTGTTAGGAACACCGAAATCAAGCAGAATGGTCGGATGGGCGATGAATGCTTCACATCAAGATCCTACAATTCCTGCTCATCGTGTGGTAAATCGAAAAGGACTGCTCACCGGAAAGATGCATTTTGAAACTCCCACAAAAATGGAAGAGCTCCTTAGAAAAGAAGGGGTAATTGTAAAAGATGATTGCGTACAAGATTTTAATAAAGTATTTTGGGATCCTTCGGAGATCATTCAATAACGAATGAGAATAGCTAGTCCTTTTCCAACCAGAAACAAAGAATGTTCTCTGTTTGTGCATCAATCTTTACCCGTTCGCTAGGTCCGAAACCGATAATCGCAATAATCCCCTGTTCGTCTTTGACTACCAATGTGTGTTGTTTTTTTCGAGCGGGAACTTTCCGATCTATTAAAAAATCAGACACCAACTTTGTACCTTTCATTCCTAATGGCTGAAATCGATCTCCTTGCTCCCAATGACTCAAAAAAAGTGAGCCCCTCAATTTCACTTTGTCTACATAAATCTTATCTGCTGTAAAATGAACTTCATGACGCTTCACCATTCGTTCTTCAAGTCGAGGAGTTGAATCTATCATATCGGCTTTTCTTTCTACAAAAAAACAATCTCCTTCGTTCCATATAGTTATAGTATCATACTGCAATTTACCACCTTTTTCTCCTTTTTGAAGCCGATTAATTTCAGGCAACTGGCCAATATTCACTCCCCAACTCCGTAATAATTCATGTTGAAAAACATAGGGGAAATTATTCCAATCAGACCATTGAAACGTATTCTCAGATGTATGCGCTGTATTATCCCTCACTGCAGCTAAAAAATCATCTGCTTGCTGATAGTTCATCACTAAATTAGTAATTAGCGAACGGTTTTCAACACTCCTCAAAATAGTCGGCAAAAAATGAATGCGGTACCAATTGCGTTTGTAAATTGACTCGAAATTCGATTGGTCTTCCCGCCATGTCCACTGATTTTTAATTGCTATCTCTTTCAGCTCTTTTTTGGTAACATTTAATAGTGGTCGAAAAAAATGATTTTTATAGTTACGCATTCCTGCCAGTCCACGGATTCCTGCACCTCTTTCCAACTGAATAAAAAAGTTTTCAATTTGATCATCGGCATGATGCGCCAAACAGATTACTATTTCCTCTTGCGTAATTAATTCATTGAACCAATTGTAGCGCAAATTTCTAGCAGCTAATTGAGTATTTACTTTATGTTTCGTTTTATACGCTTGTGTATCTACTTTTTTAGAGCGAAAGGGGATATTTAATTCATCTGCTAAAGCTGCTACAAAATACTCATCTTGATCTGAATCTGCTCCCCTCAGTTGGAAATTCATGTGAAGTATACCGATTGAAATATTCGCTTCATAGAGAATACGTGTCAATGCTACAGAGTCTAATCCACCGCTGCATGCTACCCAATATTTCGGTTGAGTGTTACTCATTTCGTAAAATCTCTTGCATCGCTTTTACTTTGAGCAAACATTCTTCGAATTCCAACTCAGGATCAGAAGCTTTTGTAATTGCCCCTCCAACCGGACAAGAAACGTAATTATTATCTTGATGATAAAAAATACTTCGAATCACCACGTTGAAATCGAAGTCACCATTTGGAGCAATAAAACCAACCGAACCAGAAAACAATCCTCTGAAAAAAGATTCATGGGCTTCTATCAATTCCATCGCACTGATTTTTGGTGCTCCTGTCATACTTCCCATAGGGAACAAAGCCTTCAATAGATCAGAAAATGTAACAGAAGATTTCAGTTGTGCCTGCACCGTAGAAATCAATTGATGTACCGTATTGAACGAATACAAACCACATAATTCACGTACTTCAACCGAAGCTTTTTCGGCTATTCTAGAAAGGTCATTTCGAACAAGGTCAACAATCATAATGTTTTCAGCCCTTTCTTTTTCACTAGCACGTAATTCATCCTTGATACGTTGATCTTCCTGTATATTTTCGCCGCGCTTAGCTGTTCCTTTAATCGGTTGAGAAATGAGAGTTCTTCCTTCTTTCTTTAAAAATCGTTCGGGAGAACCCGATAGTAAAAACCGATTATTCCAATGCACAAATGAAGCAAAAGGAGCATTTGTTTTTTCTTCTAACTTCCAAAAAGTAGCGTAAGGATTTAATGTACAATTCTCTGCATAAAATTCTTGACAAAAGGTTACTTCATAAATATCTCCTTGTTGAATATGTTCTTGGAGCTTTTCTACTTTTTGCAAGTATTGTCGTTTCGAGGCACGAGGAGCTAATGTTAACTTTTGAGTTTGAGTTGACGATTCATCTAAAAATTGCTCAACGTAAGACTTTGAAAATTCATTCAACTCTCCTTTTATAAAAGTTGGTTTTTTATCCGTTATACGAACCACATAAGTGGGTACAAAAAAATAAAAAGATGGAAATCCAAACCTGTCGTTATGTGAAGAAGTAAGATCTTCTATTTTGTTTTTTAAGTCGTAGGTTAGAAAACCGAAAATATACTCGCCTTTATGATGTTGTACAAAATCATCCAAGGCTACGAAATCGTCTAAACCTAATGACTCCGTAGACTTTTCAACTCCAAATGCTAATAAGCTAGCACCCTCGTGTTTACAAAAAATAGTAGGAGTTTTTGTCATAAAAGCAATTATTAAAAACGACAAATGCGACCAATAATTAGTCGCATCGTCACAAATATTTAATCAACGTTTACTTAATTTGATCTGGATTGTTTTCCGCTTCTTTGTTGAATTTACGCTGTAGATTTAACCAATAAAACAAACCAATAAAACCTAATACGATTACCGCATTGTTGAATAAGTTTCCAACATTTTCAAATACTACAGCTGTACTCCACAATAATACATCTCCAATTGTTTCAAATATAACGTTTGAATTCATGTCTCTAAATTTTATGGGTCAAAGAAAGATAAATTATTTGAAAAGTGCAAAATAATGATTGAAATTTATTTTTAAAACCCTATCAAATGACAACTCCGAAATGAGAAATCTGGAATGATAAATCCATTTTTTTCGCAAGAATTCATAAAATTGGGGCACCTAGCTAAGTATTAAAATGGTCCTGTAAAGACTGTATTTGTAAACATTGGGTAAAACCCGATTTTACGATAAAA
>SKGS01000025.1 GCA_007117355.1 Lishizhenia sp.
ACTCAATTAATAAACAACGAAGGAAACATCGATTATGATAGAATAACCTTATTTACAGCAGCAGATTATGCCTTTTTATTTTCTTATGCTCGGAAATCAGATATTGAAGGACTTGATCTTGGAGGAACGCTAAAAGTAGTTCATAGAAGAGCTGGAGACTTTGCACGTGCATGGGGCTTTGGAATTGATGCTGGGGCACAATATCGACCCAATGATTCCTGGGCTTTTGGAGCCATATTGAGAGATGCAACTTCAACCTTCAATGCTTGGATCTTTAATTTGGATGCTCAAATGGAAGAGGTCTTTTTAGAAACAGGTAACGAAATTCCAGAAAATGGACTAGAACTTACCCTTCCTAGATTAATTCTAGCAGGAAGAAAACAATTCGATATAGGTCAAAAAGGAATTTACGCTGCGACTGAAATTAATGCAGCTATCACTACAGACGGACGAAGAAACACATTAATTCAAACTGGGCTTATCAGCATGGATCCAGTAATGGGTTTAGCTATTGGTTACCAAGACCTAGTAGCTATTCGTGCAGGAGTAAGTAACTTTCAATACCTTAAAAACTTTGACGGAACAGATTATTTAACCTTCCAGCCTAATGTCGGTTTGGGAGTTACGCTGAAGGGGGTTACCTTAGACTATGCTTTCACTAATATAGGAAATCAATCAGAAGCGTTATTTTCACATGTTATTTCACTTAAATTTGGATTCAAAGAAAAGTTTGGAAAAAATCAATAATATATGGTTTTTAGCTTTCTTACTTATAGTAAGTATTGAGGGTCTTTGCCAATCTTTTGGTAATGAATGGATAGATTATTCACGACCACACTACTCGTTTCAGATTACACAAAAAGGACTCTACCGCATAAGCTATGAGTCTATGTTGAATGCCGGCATTCCAGTCAATTCAATTGCACCAGGAGACTTTCAAATTTTCGGAAAAGAACGCGAACAGCCTATTTGGGTAAACGATGGTGGAGATAACAGTTTTGATTTTGGTGACTTTATCGAATTTTATGCAGAAGGAAATGATGGATGGCTTGATTCGCTATTATACGAAGAGCCTGAAAACGTTTCTAATCCTGCTTACAGTTTATATAACGATACATTAACCTACTTCCTTACCTGGAAATCAGGAAATAACAAACGTTTTTTTCGAGAAACAGATGTCAACTTCTCGAATTATCCTGCTCAATCCTATTTCATACAGCGATCCGATGTAAACTTTAATAACCAATATCACGGTGGATTTGCCATTAACAATGCTTACAGCTCCTTTTTCCAAAACGGAGAAGGTTGGGGAAGTAGTAATTTTAATGGAGCTAACAATTTTACACGAACTATCCCTGTATCAACTCCAGCGCCTTACCAAGGGGCTAACGCACCTAGTGTAAAATTTCACGGAAAGAGTAATGCCAATTCTAATGCGAGTTTCACGGGAACTGGAAACCACCACCTGCGATGGGAGCTTGGTAATGGCGGACTTGTATTGTATGAGGAGATTTTTATAGGCTATAGACAAACTATCGTAAATACCACATTTGATGCTAGTTTATTAACGAATGGTAATTCAAATGTTCTTTTCCGCATTATAGGCGACCAAGGAGCCGCAACCGACTTTCAATCCATAAACTATCTCTACTTAGAATACGCTAGAGCGCTGGATATGAATAATCAAAGTTCTGCTGACTTTTGGGTAGAAAATGCAACAAATGCGTCAAAAATAAGACTAGACTTAACAAACGCTAACTTTTCTAATCCAGTGTGCTACGTTTTTGGAGGTGCAACACCACGACGAATCCCTATGGTTCAAAACAATAATGTTTGGCAATTACTCATTCCAAATGCACCGAATGCACCTCGTCAACGCGTAGTCATTTTTAACACCTCCTCTATAACCAATATTAGCAATATTAATCCTATAAATGGTAATGGTTCGTTTACGAATTACTCCAACATGGATTTTGAAAATGCATTTTTAATGATGTACCACCCTAGCATGATCGCTGGAGCTAATCAATATAGAAATTACAGAGCAAGTTCCGCTGGTGGTGGACACAATGCGATTTTATGCAACGTAGAAGAACTTTATCTACAATTTGGAGGTGGGGTTCCTAAACACATCTTTGGAATCCGCAGACTTGCAGAGTATGCCTACAATCAAAGTGTTGAAAAACCAGTTGGATTATTATTAATGGGAAAAGGAATTCGCGAAGCGAATGAACCGAATACACTCACAGGAGCTGGAACTCGAAAAAATGCTAACTCCTATGCTAACTCATTGATCCCAAGTTATGGATACCCGTCAAGTGATGTTTGTATTACTGCTAAGTTTGAAAACTCAAGCTCGTGGGCTCCGTTTATTCCCACAGGCAGAATAGCAGCAAAAAACAACGAAGAATTAATTGCTTATTTAAATAAACTGCAAGTATTTGAAGCAAATCAAAACCAAAATGATGTATACAACAAACCAAATAAAGAATGGCAAAAACAAATCCTTCATTTTGGTGGTGGAGCAAATGCAAACGAACAACAAACTTTTAGAAACTACTTAAACTCCATGAAAAACACCGTAAAAGGTCCCAAATATGGTGGAAATGTACATTCTTTTTTCAAAGACAATTCTAATCCCTTTAACCCTGTACTGACGAGTGAAGTGAACGAGTTATTGGAAAATGGAGTATCTTTAATGACCTTTTTCGGCCATGCTTCTGCTACAGGTTTTGATCAAAACATTGACGACCCAGAAAACTGGGGAAATACGGGAAGATACCCGATTGTCCTTGGAAACTCGTGTTATACTGGTGATATTTTCCAACCTACAAGTGCTTCAGCGTCTGAAAGATTTGTGTTAGTACCAGAACTCGGTGCAATTGCATTTATGTCTTCCACCAAGTTAGGCTTTGCTTCTTTTTTAAATGTATATAGTTCAGAATTTTACAGGCAGTTCAGCGCTACAAATTATGGAGAACCAATGGCTCGACAGGTCATTGAAACCATTCGAAACATTGAAGGAGCAAATACAAATTATTTGTTAGAATCTACCATAACACAAATGACATTACATGGTGACCCCGCAGTAAAATTAAATTGGCACAAACTTCCAGAAATAGATGTAACCGTGGATGACATTTCATTTAGTCCTTCTCAGTTTGACTTGTCGACAGACTCATTAGAAATGCAGATTATTTTAACCAACTTAGGACAAAGCATTGTAGACACTTTCTCCTTGACAGTAAGTAGAAATTTTCCAAGCAGTACTGTTGACTCACTTTATTTATTTGATATCGCTGGTTTAGATTATAGAGATACTATACGATTTAAAATGCCCGTGCAACAAGACATTGGAATTGGTATGAACAGTTTCGATGTTCAAGCAGATATCCCCTCTTTCATTGATGAAATTTATGATGAAATAGGAAACAATCAAGTTGTTGTTGATTTATTTATCAATGTAGATGGAATTATCCCCGTTCTTCCATATGATTATGCTGTTGTTCCTGATGATTCGGTTGTATTAAAAGCGTCCACCATTAATCCCATTGCTAATTTTAATACTTATCGCTTTGAGATAGATACCACGGATGAGTTCAACACTGGATTTCATAAATATGCATTAGTTAGTGGGTATGGAGGAGTAAAAGAAGTTTTTCCAAATGAATGGCGCAAAGTGAGTTCAAACACTCAAGAAACGTTAGTTTTAGAGGACAGTATGGCTTATTTTTGGCGGGTGGCTGTTGACTCAACAACTCCAATGTGGAGAGAACACTCCTTTCAATATATCAAAGGGAAAGAAGGTTGGGGGCAAGATCATTTCTATCAATTTAAAAATGGTGGATTTACAGGCGTTTCCTACAATAGAGACACACGAACCAGAAGTTTTGAGCCAACAAATGCAGTAGTAGAATGTGATGTTTATGATAATGCCAACAATAACCCCACCTACATGCAAACTTTGTGGAAATTGAACGGTGAAATTATGGAATACGGTGCATGTACAACTGCTCCGTCTATTCATGTTGCTGTTATTGATCCCAACACACTTGAACCTTGGGGAACATTTAACCAAGGACAAAATCCCCAAAACCAATTTGGAAATGCAAATAACGGGTCAGCTTGTAGAAACCGAGTTGAAAGGTATTTTATTTTCAGACAAAATAGTACTGCCCAGTTACAAGCATTAGAGAACATGATAAGCAACGAAATCCCAGAAGGTCATTATCTTTTAGTGTATACCATGCGATCTGCAAACTATACTCAATGGCAAGATTTAAATCCAAGTCTTTTTGATGCTTTCCAAGCGCTTGGTTCCGACAGTATAGCTCCAGGCAGACCGAACAGGGCTTTCATTTTCTTTACACAAATAGGTAGTCCAGAAAATACCATTGAAACATTTGCTCAAACGAGTGGTGAATTCATCACAATTAGCGCACCAATTGAAGGAGTTCAAAACCAAGGAGTTGAAAGATCAACT
>SKGS01000124.1 GCA_007117355.1 Lishizhenia sp.
CGAACGGGTTTGGTTAAAAAATCAATAGGATGCTTATTATATATCTTTAAATCTTCGATTTTTTCTAAATTTTCCTTTGTTTTTCCCGAAATAAAAAGTGTTGGTAGGTTTAACCTGTTGCAAACATCAATACCACTCATAGTGTCACCTAGCAAGTCAATATCTAAAAATAATGCTTCTGGGTTTTTAGTCTCAACAAGGGTTATGAAATCGGATGAATATTGTGACTTTGCCACAATGTCAGCTAAACCCAATTCTTCAACCATATATTCTAGGTCTAATAATAGCCTAGGGTCATCCTCTAATATAGCAACTTTTAGCTTTCTCATATCTATCAAAGTTTTATCGTTAAAGCCGCTGTGAATTCATCTTCACTTTTACTGGTTTCAAAGGTGTATTTCCCTTCTTTTAAATGCTTTAATCGTTGTTTCATGTTTTGAATACCAATTCCTTTGCTTCTTGATTCGTAATTCGGTCTAGTTTTGTTTTTAACCACTATGGAAAAGTTTTTATCTGAAGAACTTATGGTTACATTTAAGAAATCTGGGTGGTTAATATCCCCGTGTTTAAAAGCGTTTTCGATTAGGTAAGCTGTAATCAGATGCGGAATTAGTGGTTGTGAATATTTTGAGGAACGTTGATCGACATGTTGTATATTTAGTTGAATACTATCAATTTCTCTTGTAAATACACTTTGGAGTTGCACATATCCTTTGATAAACTCTACTTCATTTTCGATACTTTCCATATGGTCTTCTCCGTGGTAAAATATGTATTCTAAGATATCGGAAAGTGAATCCATGCTTCGGCTGATTTGATTGGACATAGCTTTTAAATTTGCCAAAATATTATTCAACGTATGAGGTTGAAGTGCAAACTTAAGTTTGTGCATTTCCAACGATGTGTTCTTTGCAGAAATTTCGGCATTTCTTTTAATAACCCTGTCTAAATCTTTTTTGGTCTTTACATAAAGTGCAATGGCTGAAAAAGTAACAATTCCAGCAATTATAAGATATGTAAGTTCATTGTCTTTCATAATGAATAGTGTTTCCTTCAAAATTAAACTAAAGGAATAAATTCACAAATATTAGAATCTAATTTTCTAATGATTCATTGCACAATTATACTTTTCGATTGATCAATATGTTTGTTTTTTTCGTATATTAGCATCACAACCCTTATAGATGGATATTTCAAAGAAAAAGCCCGCATTTCCAATTAACAATAGTTTAAGAAAGTACCTTAAAAAATTTAAACGAGAATATGATCTACCTATCAGCTATGACGACATGACAAGGTGGACGGATAGTCGAGCTGTTTTTGACAAAAAAGGAAAAAACACATTGTGGGAAAGCGTTATTTATGAGCGCTTTCAGCAACAAGAAATATTAAATGCACTTCGAGAGATTTATGCATTGCTAAAAACGGATGGTGATTTAGAGATTATTAGTCATTTGCAAGTTGAATCAATTGACTATTGTTTATTTGGAAATTCAAACCCATTTAGAATTAAAATTGTAAATAAAATAAACGATAACCACGATTATTTTTACATTAAAAAAGCGGATGCATCTCGGATATATGGTTTAGAATTAGAACATATACTTTCACCAAACAGGATGGAATATATTGTGGATGGAGAAACTTTAGTTGAAGCTCATATAGCAGGAATCCCTGGAGATATATTTATGGATAGCTATATGGATACACCAAATTTTCATCCAATCGGTTTGGCAAAAGAGTTTGTGAAATTTAATGAACGATGTTTTGTTATGTTACTTGGAGATATGCGTTCCTACAATTATGTTGTTGATGTAACTCCCGATTTTGATAAGGAACAATATCGTGTAAGAGCTATTGATTTTGACCAAACTACTTATGAAGGTCGAAAAAACCATTATTTACCTCAGTTCTATAAAGAAAATAACAAGGTTATTGATTTTTGCATCAAGCTACTAACACCCGAAACGGTGGAACAGTATAAATATGAGGAACGTGTATTAATGACGCGACGTTATAAACTTGGTGCTGCTCGATTGAATAGATTGCTGGACTCAATGTTAGAGCAAAAACTGTCAAGCCCAGATAAGGTAAGTTCACTCGCTAAAGAATTAGATAACTACCATGGAACAAAAAGGTTTCAAAGGTTTTCCAGTATGGGAAGAATATTAAAGTCACATTTGTCTTTAATGTTAGGTAAACCAAAACCCAAAAAAGTTCAAGGGAATATCCGATTTAAACAACAAAAAACACAGCAAAAGATATACGAAAATTAGTTTGTTTTGTTGATTATTCGTTGTAAACAAATACACAAAATTTTTATTCCACTACATTTTAGATTTCTCTAATTCCTTACGTCTTTTGCGTCTTTCTTCGTATAAGTCAAATGGTGTGATTATCAACCGTATTCCTCTGTCAGAGTTGAAATAGTTTTTCGTCCAATTGAAAAAAGTAATTACTTTATTTCTAAAGCCAACCAAGGACATAAGGTGAACAACCATCCATACAAACCAAGCGAAAAATCCACCAAACTTTAGCTTGTTTAGTTCTACAACGGCTTTATTTTTACCGATTGTTGCCATAGCACCTTTATCGTGGTATTTGAAAGGCTTTCTTTGTTTACCTTTAATGCTGGAAAGAATATTTTTTGCCAAATGTTTTCCTTGTTGCATGGCGGGCGGTGCTACCATAGGATGACCATTAGGATATTCCTCCGTTATCATACAAGCTACATCACCAACGGCAAATATGTCTTTCTTGCCTTTTACTTCATTGTATTCATCAACTAGAATTCTACCGTTTTTATGCAGTGCCTCTGCACCTAGTCCTTCTACAGGGTTAGCCCTTACACCAGCGGTCCAAATTAATGTTCTAGCTATTAAGTCTTTTCCGGTACTTACTTGAACATAGTCACCAAAAAAGTCGAGTACACGGGTGTTTAGAACGACTTCTACCCTTAGATCTTCAAGGTATTTTTTTGCTTTTGCACTACTTTTTTCACTCAGCATGGGGAGAACGCGATTACCAGACTGTACCAAATAGACGTTCATTTTAGAAAAGTCAATTTCCTTATAGTCTTTTGGCAGTACTTGTGTTTTTAATTCGCCAAGAGCTCCAGCCAATTCCACGCCAGTTGGACCTGCACCAGCAATCACAAAGTTTATCATTCCTTGTCGCTTTCGTTCGTTGGAGTTTCGCAAATATTTTTCGAAATTTTGAAGAATCATAGAACGTAAATCCAGCGCCTCAAGAACACTTTTCATGGGCATTGCACTGATTGTTAAACCTTCATTCCCGAAAAAATTGGTCGTTGCTCCCGTTGCTATAACTAAATAGTCATAAAATAATTCATCCTTACCTATTATAATACGTTTGTTCTCTTCGTCAACGGTATCCACCTCTCCTTGACGGAAATAAATATTGTTCGAATTGGCAAAAATTTTACGAATAGGGTAGGCGATAGAATCTGCTTCTAATACAGATGTAGCTACTTGATATAGAAGTGGTTGAAATGTATGGTAATTGTTTTTGTCCACTAAGATTACTTGAACGTCTGAATTGCGCAGTGCTTTAGCAAGGGAGATTCCTCCAAATCCCCCACCGATAATTACTACTCGGGCCTTTTTCTTGTGTGGAATATCAATAACCATAACAATCTATTTCTACGAAAATAACAATTCCATAGAAAGAACTGTATGAATAGAATGGGTGTTAAGATATTTTAACTAGAATGGCTTTTGATAACTAATTAAATTCCAAAATTCAACAGAGTCTTTGTTCTGTTGAAATTGTTTTTCTAGTTGCATTTCAGAGTAGCTAATGGAATTTAGTTTGAACTGCCATTCTTCTCCATTTTCAAAATAAAATACTAAGTTGGTATCTTTTCTTTCTTTATGAATAGAGAATGAGTAAAACGCTTTTTCCCCAAACTGTGAGCCTAGTTGCGCATATTTTTGAATTACAACTTTATTATCATTAAAAAACGTAAATGTCAGCTTGTTTTGTTGCCACTCTGGCTGAATAAATGTATCATTTTGAATTTGTTCATCTAGTATCCAAGTCTTTGCGCTATTGGCATGAATAAGATGATGCGGAACTAATGGTTTAAGATATTGCTTTTCTATACAGGAAATAATACAAAGGGGCAAAAGAAAGAAAAGTGCGTATTTAGACATAGCTAGAACATTAATTTCTTTTGTACTATCCTATTTAAAATCTCTTTAGAGGCTCTTTCCTTTAGTTCGGCGTCGTCAAAAGCACCTTCTAAATCTCCAAGAGCTTCTACGAAATGATATTTTCCATTTTCATAGCGTAAGAGAACATCATATCTTTCATAATGTCCCCCAATATTATCAACTATTGCTACAACGAGGTCATCTATTTCATTCTCTGTGGAACGCGTTTCAACGAGGTAACCATTGATTCCGTTCATTAAAACCAAACCATCTCTTTCACGTGTAAAAATTAATAGTCTTCGGTAAGGATAATTATTTACTCCTTTTCTAACTTGCAGCGCAAAAGCATCTTCAATTTTTCGTTTGTGATTATAAGAGTAAAAGGCAAAAAACTTAGGAGAACAAGGCACAATACCATTCCTAACTGTATCTATAAGTGTTGGGTCACATATTCGCAGTTCATAAAGTAGTGCATCGAATTTTTCATTTTCAAATACTTCTTCATCAAAGGTGGTTGAAATGGTAGTGGTTGTCGAATTAAATTTCTTTTTTTGCTCTAAAGATTCTCCTTCATTACACGATGTTAATAATAAAATGAAAATAGAGAAGAGAAAAACAAAAATTCTATTCACGAAGTACTTGTCTATTGGAATATTAAGAGTCATGGTGTTATTTTTGGAGCTTTTCAACTGTTCCTCTGTAAGTTATATTTTCTTCGATTTTTGGTGAACCATTGTACAAAATTTTTCCTCCACTATGAATCGTTGCTTGCAATTCTTCAACTGCATGACATAAAATTTCGCCCCCCATACTTAATTTCGCATTAACTTTTTGTGCTACGAGGTTTTGTGCATCTATTTTGCCATTGGATTTTACGCTTAATTCTGCCAAAGAAGTTTCTCCTTCTAAGATTAGTGTTCCACCAATTGAAATATCCGCTTGAATCCAAGCATTGGAAAGGTTATTTATTGAAATAAACCCACCATGCGCAACATTCACTGTTAGGGGGGCGTTTCCTAAATCAAATTCTTTAAATTCAATTTTCGCATTGTTACGGGCTTCAATGTATGTTAAAGAAGGGACTTCAATTTCAAATTCTATATCTATTCCTTTGAAAATATTATTTCCGTCGTATTTAATAATCAAGCGCTCTCCAGCAAAAATTAGTAACACTTTATTTATGTCAAAATTCGTACTAGGGGAATTAATGACAACCTTGTAATTATTTCCTTGTTTTATAGTTGCTGTGTGACGTCCTTGAATAGTGATTTCATTAAAACTCATCAACTCTCTTTCCCACGGTTGACCTATGAGCGAAAATGGAAATAAAAACAGAAAAATATACTTTAACATATCAATTCATTAATTTATTACATCGGAAAAACAGTACCAGCTAGTTGATAAGCACTTTGAAATGCATTCATATCAAGTCCTGTTTCGATATTTTGTTTTTCAAACCATCGAAGCATTTCTTCAGTATTCATGTTTCCAGTCAGGTCATCTTTTGCCATTGGACAACCACCAAAGCCTTTAATAGCACCGTCAAACCTTCTGCATCCTGCATTATAAGCAGCTTCTACTTTTCCCATTACTTTTTGAGGAGTAGAGTGTAAATGCGCTCCAAAAGAAACAGATGGTAATGCAGGAATCAAGGTTTCAAACAAAGAGGTAATTATTTTTGGTTCAGAAACTCCAATGGTATCAGAAAGTGCTAATATTGAAATACCAAAAAGATTATTAAGCCTTTCAGCCCAGTGGATTACGATTTCAGGATTCCATTCATCACCATAAGGATTACCAAAGCCCATAGAAATATAAACAACTAGTTCTTTATTAGAAGATGCTGCACTATTTGCAATAGATTCCAATCTTGTAAGACTCTGTTCTATTGACGCATTAGTATTTCTTTGTTGAAATGTTTCAGAAATTGAAAAAGGATAACCAAGGTATTTTATTTCATCAAAACTCGTAGCGTCTTGTGCACCTCTTTCATTTGCAATAATGGCTAATAAATGTGATTTTGTATTCGATAAATCCAATTTATTAAGAACTTCCGCAGTATCTCGCATTTGAGGGATTGCTTTTGGAGAAACAAAACTACCAAAGTCGATAGTGTCAAAACCTACTTTTAATAATTCTTGAATATACTGTACCTTCTGTTGTGTCGGGATAAATTCTTTTATTCCTTGCATTGCGTCCCTAGGACATTCGATTAACTTCAAACTTTCCATGGTTTAAAGGTAAAAAAATATCAGGACATAAATAAATATCTCTTCCTAAATCGGAATTCTTTTAAACAAAAAAAGACTGTCTAAACAGACAGTCTTTTTCTATTTTTTTTTCTATTTCCTAGTGCGAAACAACTACATTCAATGTTTTGCTTGAACCGTTTCTTAGGTTTACTCTGAATAAATATAAACCATTTTCTAGTGAATTAACATCAACAATAGTTTCAGCAACTCCGCTGTTTACTGTTTCGAAATGTACTCGCTGACCAGTTAAGCTTAATACTTCAACAGATGCAGCATCGTGTCCTTGGAAGTCAACTGTAACTGTACTTGTAGCTGGAGAAGGATAAGCTCTCATTTTGATGTCCTTTAACGCTTCTTCAGTGGATAAGAAAATAGCATCAATAAGATTAACACCAATTGCAGGAACAGCATCGTTACCGAAACCTAAAAGAAATGTTTGGCTACCATCAATAGTGATAGGAAACAATGGCTGACGATAGAATGTACTTACGTTATAATCATAATCTACAGTACGATCATACCCAAAGAATAATTCTTCTTCAAATGTTTCAACACAGAATAAGTACCTTTGGTTATCCTGCAATTGAACAGCATCGTTGAATTTTGCATACATAATCTCACCTTGTGGGTCACCATCAAAGAAAAATTCTGTTTGCTCTAATTCAACAATACCAGAAACATCAACACCTGGGTCATCTAAATCTGTGAAGAAGTCATCCCATCTTTTTACTGAAATTCCAATTGGAATACCATCTAATTCTAGTTCAGATGCTGCGCTAGTAACAGCTGAGAAAGAAAGACCAGTTGCGATAACTCTACTTGCGTTTGGATTTCTAAACACGATACAAGCTTCAAAAATCTCAGCATTTGCTCTTGTTCCTCCAGGATGCGTAAGAGATAAATCATTTTCGTCAAGTGTACTAAAAGAGAACATATCGTCGTTGATTGCGAAATCAGCAGTAGCTGAGTTATCAAAGTCATAACTATCTACCGAGTCACTCTCTACAGAGTAAAGCACGTGGTAGTAACCATTATCATAAGCGGATTGAGAAAATGTTGGTAAACTCAAGAAAATACTGTCACCAGCATCAATATTTGGTACAGTTGCAGCAGTCTCGTTATATATTTCTTGGTTGTCCAATGTGATAGTAGCATTTAACTTAACATTTTTTGCGTCGAAAAAACCATAGTTGTAAACCATTGCTCCCATGTCAACCGAGAAGTCATCACCGTCTTGTGCAAGTAGCGAGTGAACTCCGAATGACTGTGCACGAATCACAGAACCTCTAGTAATCCCAATATCATTTGGATAGAAACCTGTTTTGTTTCCGATGAATACAACAACGTCTTCACCTTGACGCATAGCATTTGTGATTGCTTCACCATCAACATCACTAATCATAACTGTTGGAATAGTAACGTCCGCACCCACAGAACCAGCTGCCATACCTACAGGACCACCTGGTTGGTTATTGATGATAACACAAGCAATTGCACCTGCATCTTGTGCATTAAGTGCTTTTTGACCGAATTCACAGTCTCCACGATAAAGAATAGCAATCTTACCAGCTAATTCATCGTCGTTAACAGCAATAAAACACCCTAAAGAGTCTGCCGCTTGATCATCACGATAAATCACGAGAGTATCTAAAATTGCATTGTTTGGGTCTAACAAATCAGTCATTGCAGCCCAGTCATTTCCCGCAGGTGCATATTCTAAATCTTTCGAACCTTGTAACGATTCTGGAGATTCAACAGAAAATACAACTTGCGCCATACTTGTTGCCATAAAGGCGAATGAAGAAGCGAAAAGTAATAGTTTTTTCATAGCTTTATTATATTTAAATTTTGGTCGAATTTACTTATATTTCGGAATAGCAGCAAATGAAATCACATTTTTTTAAGATTTGTTTTGTAAAACGTATCTTTTGGCATTTAAAAGGTAATTTCAAACAGATTCATATTCAGTTTTTTCTATAAATAGTTATGTTGAAATGGTAAAAATATTTAATTCCTTTTAAGGATTTTCGGCTAGAGATTATTAACAAAGGTCAATTGCTCAAAATAAGAAAAACTTAGCATTAAGTTAAAGTAATTCTATAAAGAGATTTAAGTACTTTATGATATTTTTGCTGTATGGTAAAATTTCAAAATGCATTTTTAAAATTTTCTTGGCTAGTACTTCTTACTTTAGTTATTATAACATCTTGTGGAACAAAGCCAACAGGATTTGTTCATACAGAAACGATTTCAGTTAATGAACAAGTGAGAGAGAATCAAGAATTAGATTTTATGATTTCTCCTTACAGAGAGGAATTAGAAGCTGAAATGTCAAAAGTAATTAGCTATGCACCAAAAAGTATAGAACGCAAAAAGCCTGAAGGAGAATTAGGGAATTTAGTTACAGATTTGACACTTGATTATTTGAAAAAACATAAGCTCGTATCAGAAAAATTTCCACAAGTTTGTATTATGAATCACTTTGGACTTCGATCACCTATCTATCAAGGAAATGTTACTGTAGAGTCGATTTTTAAATTAATGCCTTTTGATAATTCAATAGTTGTTCTCAAAGTTGGGTTATCAACCATAGAGAAAATGGTGAATTATATTCGAACGTCAGGAGGTGAACCTATCTCTGGTATTACGATAACAGCGAGAGATTTTGAACTTTGGCAAAATAATCTTCCAGTTGATACTATTCAGCTAGTTTCAACCAATTATTTGGTTGGTGGCGGAGACCAAATGACATTTTTTGAAGATAATTACGAAAAAGAAGACCTTGGAGTTTTACTTCGTGATATTTTAATAGAGATGATAGGGGAGAAAGATACGCTTGTAGGCAAGATTGAAGGTCGAATTATGTTGTAATAATTTTAATTTCAATCTGATTGTCAATTGTTAATTTATCTCCTGAAACTAACTTTGCTCGTTTGCGTTTTTCAATTTCTCCGTTTCTGGATACTAGCCCATCATCAACAATCATTTTTGCATGACCGCCAGTTTGAGCCAACCCAATAGCTTTGAGTAGCTTTATAAGCTCAATATAATCTTCTGAAATGGGGAAATCAATTTTTTGCATAAAGATGAACTATTGATTAAGGAAGATAAAGTTCTTCTAATCGAAATAAAAAAACGAGCAACTTAGTATGTTCTTAAATGAAACAGATAATAAGTTGCTCGTTCATTAAATTATCTAATACCGTGCATTAAACTTTCTACTTTTTTATGAAGTAATAACAGTAAAACACTGGTTGCTCCCGACATTATAATGAAGATGATAAAGAACGCATATAGTGTTCCTATTTCAAGTCCGAATAAATTATTTTTAGTATTTTCAAATACTACAGATGCAGTATGAATATCGTTAATAACAATATCACGCACAATGAAATTTTTATCCTCTCTGTAATCACCCGCAAGTAAAGTATTGAAATTAATACCAGCGGTTTTCGCTTGAACTTCTCCAAAAGAACCAAAAACTAATCGATAATTCTCTGAAATTAAACCATCAACAAACTTAGTCTCTTTGGTAAAAGCTGTATCAAGCTTTGGAATATCGTCCCTGTTAAATTTGATATCCTTTTCATTAAGGTTTTCTTCATAAGCTTTAAGAACAGCAGGCTCTAAAGGATTTTCGCTTCTGTTCATAACAATAGCTAAGTATTCTACAACCTCTTCTTTGCTGTAGTCTGTTCCTCTGTCAACAATAACTTCCTTTACTACTGGCTGTGGAATTAAACCAGAGAAAAGGCCAGCAGCGAAGTTTCCAACAACAGAAGATAAGAAGAAAACAGCCATCATCATGGATGCAAAACGTTTTGGAGATAATTTATTTACAACACTCAAACCTACTGGCGAGATAGCTAATTCCCCGCAAGTATGTAAAAAGTACATTCCCACTAAAAAGAACATCGAAATTTTTTCTTCCATTCCAACACCTTTTACAGAGAAAGCAATTAATACATATCCTAATGCAAGAATTGCAAGACCCCAAACCATTTTCATTGGCGAACTAGGTTCTCTGTTCTTTTTGGCCAATGAGGTCCATAGAATACTAAACAAAGGAGCAAGCGCAACAATAAATATTGGATTAATAGATTGAAAGAAAGATGCGGGCATAGTCCAACCAAAAATATCTCGATTGGTATTTTGGTCAGCAAAAATGGTCAATGATGCTCCTGCTTGTTCAAAAGCAGCCCAAAAGGCTATTACGAAACCAGTAATTATGAAAATGGCCAGAATTCTGTCTTTTTCTACTTTGGTTAATGGTTGTTTGTCATCTTGAAGCGCATCAATTTCTTTATCAACTTTTTTATAAAATTTTGGCTTCATTCCAATAGGCTGACCATTTGGCGTTATGATGTATTTATTTTGGAAAGCTACCATAATAATAGTACCAACCACCATACCTATACCAGCAGCAAGGAATCCGTATTTAAAATCTGCAGCAGCACCTGTGTCACCAAGTCCCCCAGCTACTAATGGAGCGGCAAGAGCACCAGCATTGATACCCATGTAGAAAATGGTATATGCAGAGTCGATTCGTGAGTCTCCTTCAGGGTAAAGCGAACCAACCATGGAAGAAATATTTGGCTTAAAAAATCCATTTCCTAGGATTAGAAAACCAAGTGCTGTGTACATAATTGGAATAGCTGATGATGGGGTTGCGTATAAACTTGCACTAAAATACATTAAGAATTGTGCAATTGCCATTAAAATACCACCAACAACAATTGAACGTCTGTTTCCCCAATATCGGTCAGCAATAAATCCACCTAATAAAGGTGTAGCATACACTAATGAGGTGTAGATTCCAAAAATACTACCCGCTTGTTTTGCGTCAATTAAAAGTGCTTTTGTTAAGAATAGAATGAAAATTGCACGCATTCCATAATAACTGAAACGCTCCCACATTTCCACTGTAAATAAAAGATATAGTCCAGCGGGATGCCCTTTTTTAATGTTTTGTTTTTCCATGTTTTTACGATTGATTGCCGAAAATAAACAAAATTTATGAAGTCGGATGAATTCTGTGAAATTTGTTGAACAAAATTAGCCAGTTGTTTCTTGAAATGTTTAATTAACTTTGTTGAAACAATAATTCGAGTAATCTGTAATTAGTGTATATTAAGGAATGGAAAAAGAGCAAATAATTTTTTTAAAAAACTTGTTGGGAGAGCGATGTGTTTTATACTCTGACGCTATGGTAAAATACAGCCATGATGAAACGGAGGACTTAACATTTTTTCCAGAGCTTATTCTTTATCCTAAAACGACCACCGAAGTAGCTAAAATTATGTCGTATTGCAACGACAATTTGATTCCTGTCACGCCTTCAGGTGCAAGAACAGGTCTAAGTGGTGGAGCTTTGGCTACTCATGGTGGAATTATTTTGAGCATGGAGCGTTTTAACAAAATTCTTCAAGTCGATACAGATAATTTACAAGTTACAACCGAACCAGGTGTAATAACGCAAGTTATACAAGAAAAAGTGAAAGAGTTTGGTCTCTTTTATCCTCCTGACCCTGCGAGTAAAGGAAGTTGTTTTATTGGTGGAAATATTTCTGAAAACAGTGGAGGACCAAAGGCGGTTAAATATGGCGTTACAGCAGATTATGTTCTAAATTTAGAGGTGGTCTTACCAAACGGTAAGGTCATTTGGACTGGTGCGAATGTTTTAAAAAATGCTACCGGATATAATTTGACACAACTTATTGTAGGAAGCGAGGGAACGCTGGGGATAGTCACGAAAATTGTGCTAAAATTATTACCTCATCCAACGATAGATAAATTGATGCTCGTTCCGTTTTTTGACGCTGAAAAAGCTTGTGAGGCAGTTGCAGAATTGTTCAAAGCGGGAATTATTCCAAGTGGATTAGAATTTCTGGAAAAAGACGCTCTGGTTTATACCTTGTCTCACTTTCCCGAAATTAATCTGCCAGTTTCTGAAAACCACCAAGCTCATTTATTGATAGAATTAGATGGATTTGATGAAGATTCCATCATGAAAGATGTGGAGAAAATTATCTCAGTCCTTGAAAACTATCCAATTGATGAAATTTTATTTGCAGAGTCAGAGGCACAAAAAAATGAACTTTGGTCAATACGAAGAAAAGTAGGGGAGGCGGTCAAATCGTTTTCAATTTATAAAGAAGAAGATACTGTTGTGCCGAGATATGCTCTTCCTCAACTATTAAAAGGAGTAAAAAGTATAGGCAAAGAATATGGTTTTAAGTCCGTTTGTTATGGACATGCCGGCGACGGGAATTTGCATATCAATATCCTCAAAGGTGATTTGTCTGATGAATTTTGGAATAATGAGTTACATGAAGCAATAACAGAAATTTTTAAACTCACTTGTTCTCTTGGCGGTACAATTTCTGGTGAGCATGGAATAGGTTTGGTTCAAAAAAGATACATGCCAATAGCTTTTACAGATATCCAACTTTCGTTAATGCGTTCCATAAAAAAGCTCTTTGACCCAAATACTATTTTGAATCCAGGTAAAATTTTTCCAGATGAAGATTAAAAAAATAGTTAGCAAAACTCAACCGATTTTTTGGATTTCAGTGTTATTAATTTCCAGTTGTGGGAAATCAGTAGATGAGGTGAGTTCTGATTTTATCGGGAATTGGAAAGGTGAAAAAGATGATTTAAGCTACATCATTCGTCTGGATGAAAATGGAGATGGTAGGTTTGGCTATGTTGGAAATGGTACTTCTACAAATGTGCAAGGAAGGGCTAGAATAAATAACGAAACCTTGCGTATATCAATGAGACGTTTTGAAATTAATCAGTTTCCTTATTTGCAAGATAGCATTTTCTTTATGGAAGTGGATGGGGTTGTTTACCGAAAATTTGAATAATTGGATGGTTAAATCATCAAATTATATGACAATAAAAAAGGTCTTTGAAAAAAGACCTTTTTAATATTGTTGAACATGAAAATTATTTTTTCATGTGACGTGCATATCTGTTCTTAAATTTATCAATTCTACCAGCGGTATCAACAAACTGTGCAACACCTGTAAAGAATGGGTGAGACTTGTGAGAAATATCTAACTTCACTAATGGGTATTCGTTACCATCTTCCCACTGCACTGTATCTTTAGTTTCGGCACAAGAACGACCAAGGAAAGCATATTCATTAGTCATGTCTTTAAAAACCACCATGCGATAATTGTCTGGATGTATATCTTTTTTCATCGTTCTAAAATTTCTTTTCTAAATAAATATTTCCCTTACGGGAGTGCAAAGATATTAAACTTTTTTTAAAAACGTATTAACTAAACTTTTTTTTGTAGAATTTCTTGGAAAAATAGAGGAGGTTCTATTTTTCAATCTTGCATCCTAAAAAGCAATATTAGTAAGATTTTAGTTCAATTCGGTAAAATTACACTCCAACATCAACAAAAATCTTAGTTTTCACTAATATTGTAGAATATTAAATAAGGAACAACGTTTTATTTGTCGATGAATAGCAGGAAAAAGTATAAAAATCTGATAATAGGTGGCATATTTGCACTTACTTGTGCGTTGTTAGTGTTACTACCGAGTTCATGTAGGAAAGATTTGATACTCTCCAATGAGGCATTGCAGTTTTCAACTGATACCGTTTTATTTGATACTGTTTTTACCACAGTTGGTTCAACAACTCAGCGATTTAAAATTTACAACCCATCATCTCGACCCGTTGTTATTTCATCTATAATCTTAAAAGGTGGTGAGAATTCTAAATTCCGTTTTAACCTTGACGGGGTTAGTGGAACAAATTTCAAAGATATCAGAATTCCAGGACGTGATAGTTTATTTGCGTTTGTAGAGGTTACCTTAGACCCTAATGACCAGTCGAATCCTTTAATAGTAGAAGATGAATTATTGTTTTTAACAAATGGAAAAGAACAAACTGTAACTTTTGCCGCTTGGGGTCAAGATGCTTATTTTTATTATAATGATGTGTTTCCCGAAGGTACTTTGCCAAATGACAAGCCTCATGTTATTTATGGTTTTGCCGCAGTAGATTCAGCGCAGACGTTAATTATTCAGGCAGGAACAAATATTCATTTGCATAATAATTCATTGATTTTTGTCTATAAAGGTGCATTAGAAATTGAAGGTACGGAGGAGAATAAAGTAGTAATTCAAGGAGATAGATTAGAGCCATTTTATGCTGATGTCAAAGGTCAATATTATGGAGTTTATTTTCAAGAAGCTTTACCGTCTCGAATAAATCATGCAATTATCAAAAATGGAACGGCAGGTGTTCACGTTTTCTCCGAAGATCCATCCAATATTTCTTATACGTTGGAAATCACCAACACTGAAATTTTTAATCACGCCTCGTACGGAGTCTTCAATTATGCTGGAGGAAAAATATACGGTGAAAATTTGTTAGTACATAATGTTAACCTGTATGCTTTTTTCCAGTTAGAAGGAGGGGAGTTTACTTTCAAACAATCACATTTTTTAGGTTATGGAACAGATGGTAATCAGCCTGCTGTAGCGATTCGAAATTATTTTACTCGCTCTGATGGGCTCACGTATGTTGGTGATATTCCACAAGGGAACTTCTATAACTCGGTTATTTATGGTTCGGGTAATAACCAAGTAGTTTTTGATACCACTTTATTTGGCGGTGCAGCTCAAATCGATTGTTTATTCAAGAACAATGTAATCAAGCAAGACGAACCATATACATCATCGTTTTTTGAAGATAATATTTGGAACATAGACCCGCAGTTTATTTCCATTACCGAACAAAACTTTAAATACCCTACCTCATCTATTTTAATAGACAATGGAAATCCTTCACCTGTTTATACTAATACAATAGACATTAGAGGAATTGTCAGAAACCCCAATTCTCCAGATATTGGAGCTTATGAGATAAATGAGTGAGTTTGCTGTTAGAAATGAATTCACAGAAAACTACACTCATTATTTTTATAATTACTCTGTCTAATTGGACTTTTAGTCAGAATAGTGATACCGTTTCTTACTCATTGGTATTCAAAGATTGTTGTACTGAAAAAATTAAATCATACGGGACTATTTATCTAGATTGGCATGTAATAGATGATTTGAATATTAAGTACCTACCTCAAAACAATACTGTCAGACTAGAAA
>SKGS01000074.1 GCA_007117355.1 Lishizhenia sp.
ATTGTTCATAAATAAGTATTCAAAAACAAAAACTGCTTGAAATAACTTTATCAAAAATGACAACCATTCACATTTTTCAATAAAAGTCATTGATTCGATTAAATTGAGCTGATTTATTTGTTTAATTTTATCCAACTTATAAGGATTATGAATAAAACAAAGGTTAAGGTATTGGTTGTCGAGGACGATGAAGATGATTTCATTATTCTTAAACATTATTTGACGAAAATTCCAAAAATGGAATATGACGTCTATTGGGCAAACTCCGAGAAGTTTATTGTTCAAGATATACTCGCTAATGAACACGATATTTATCTTATAGATAATTATTTAGGGAAACTTCAAGGTATTGATATTATCGAAAAAGTCCGTAAAGAAAGATTTCAAAAACCTTTGATTTTATTAACAGGCGCCAAAGATATTACCGTTGATGAAAAAGCGATGGAAAAAGGGGCTTCCGATTTTTTAGTGAAAACAGAATTAAAAATCGAAACGTTGGAACGCTCGTTGCGCTATGCCCTAGACCGATACTATCAACAGCAATTTATAAATAATCAAGAACGTAAATACAGGAGTTTGTTTGAATTGAGCATGGAGCCATTGATGATTCTTGACGATGGTTTTATGATAATAGAATATAATCACGCATTCCAACAAATGTTCTCAAGTTTCTTGGTTAATAAAAACGATGTGAATTTTGAGTCCTTGTTCGAATATGATTTTGATTTCGACTCTATTTGTAACAAACTTCAAAGGTTCGGTTTTATATCAGGTTTTAAGACGATTTTGAAAGGAGAAGAAACACCTTACGTAAGTATTCTTTCTGTTGCAAAATTACCCTCCTTTGACAAAGATGAAAAATTACGTTATCAAGTGGCAATTCATGATATTTCTAAATTGATTGAAACACAAAAAGAATTGCAAAAACTTGAAAAGCTAAGCATGACAGGTCGAATGGCTCGAATGATTGCTCATGAAGTAAGAAACCCTTTAACGAATATTCAACTCGCATTAAACGAACTAGATGAACTTACAAAAGAGTCACCTGATACTGAAACCTACAAAGAAATGATAGGCCGAAATGCGAAAAGAATCAATTCTCTCATTAATGAACTTTTAAAAAGTGCTAAACCTCAAGAGTTAGTGTATAGTCGAACGAACCTTCAAGCCGTAATGGATAGCGCTATTGATTTTTGCAGCGATAGATTTAATTTACAAAATATTCAATTTGAAAAAAAATATCCAGATCATTTAATATTAGGAAAGTGGGATCCTGAAAAATTAAAAATCGCATTTGTAAATATTTTGATTAACGCCACAGAAGCTTTGGATGAAACGGATTCGCCTCAAATTAGTGTGCGTGTTGCTCAAGAAAATAACAACCCTGTAATCTTCATTAAAGACAATGGAAAAGGAATGAATGAAGAAACACTGAACAATTTATTTGATCCATTTTTTACCAATCGTAAAGACGGATTAGGTCTTGGAATGACAGAAACCTTAAACATTATTCATATGCACAAAGGTAAAATTGGTGTTCAATCGAAACTTGGGGAAGGTACCATATTTAAAATAGAATTGTAGCCAGATAAGTTGCTACTCGATAAAAGGATAAATCAAGCTTTTGGAATTTTAGATTTAGCTTAAAAATTCAAATTAGCTTTGTCTTAAATTCATTCATTTAACGCTAATATTACCAAATAGTTAACCATCATTAACAATATCATAACCTTAGCTGATTTTTGATTGGATATATAACAGTTAAATTTGTCGTCAAAACTAAATAACATGAAGAAAAAATTATTCTCAATTTTATCGTTGCTAATTGGTGCAACCTTCGGGTTTTCCCAACAAGTAACCACAATTGATTTTGATGATGAAGCCAAATGGACCGCTGGTTCAGGAGGGATAACATCTTATCAAGTAGATCACATTTATGAAAGTGATAACTGGCAATTTACAGGAGGACCAGCTCTTCGTCAAGGAAATAACGCTCAAGATGGCGAACCAGGTGCACTTGGTGAGTACTCTTGGAGGTTAAGAGATTCCGATGAAGCCTTTTTAACTGCTACCTATGAAGGTACAGAAGTAATCACTGAAGTTGGTTTTAAAGCAAGAAGATGGAGACAAAACCCTGAGGCAAATTGGGAAGTACATATTAGTACAGATGGTGGAGATAATTTTACAGCAACAGGTGTTGTGATTAATAATACTACACTAGATAACTCTTCTGCTTTCAAAGCATTTTCTTTTGAGATAGATTCTCCAACAGAATTAACTGCTGGAAGTTTAATTATTAAAATCGAACGTATTGATGGAGAACGTATAATGATTGATGACTTTTCATTTACGGTTCAAGATGCTGTTACTCCAACTCCTTCAAATGACCTAATGTATTATTGGCATTTTAATGATTGGCCAAATAATTTTGAATTTATAGAGCCGCTTTTGGCAGACTTTGCAGTGAATGATTTAGAAGGTCATATGGTTTACGAAGGCACAGGTGCTGGATACATGGATATCAGAACACATAGAGCTGCTGACCCTGTTTCTAATTTGAACTTAAACCTAAATCAACCAGAAAGTGATGGAGCAGTATTAAGACTAAGAAACCCTTCTGATACAAGAGAATTGGAAATTACTGTTCCTTCAACTGGATTTGAAGAATTAGAAGTTGCATTTGCAACCTCCAGAACAGGAAGTGGAGCAGAAGAGCAATCTTTTTACTATTCTACTGATGCTGGTCAAACTTGGATAGCAGTTGAAGAAGGATATGCTATTCCTGAGTTGGATGAAAACGTTGAAAATTGGATGTTGAAAACGTTTGATTTGTCTGGAATTGAAGCGCTTGATAATAACGAGGACGTAATGTTCAAAATAACTTTTGGTGGAGATAATGCAGATGGTGGTTCAGGTAATAACAGAATTGATAATTTTTCTGTTCGTGGTATTCCTTTAAGTAATGATCCATCATTATTGGTTTTTCCAACTACATTAAATCCTTTTAGTCACATTGTAGGGATTCCTTCAGATGCGCAAACTATTACAGTTTCAGGCACTAATTTAACGGACGATGTTATCTTAACTGCTCCAACTGATTATGAGATAAGCTTAGAAGAAAATGATAACTACACTAGTACTATTACATTAGCAGATATTACAGAAGGAACTTTGTCAGAAACAACAGTTTTTGTTAGACTTAATATGTCAAGTGAGGGAACTTCAAGTGGATCTATTACTGTTGAAAGCGATAATGCAACAACAGTGGAAATTGAGGTTACTGGAGAAAGTGAAGAAATTATCATTGATGAAGATTTAATATATTATTGGCATTTCAATACTTTTTCTAATAATCAAGTCATGGAAGATCCAATCCAAGCAGATTACGCTGTTAACGATTTGATGGCAAACATTACTTATCCTGGCACAGGCGATGGTTATATAGATATTCGCGGATTTAGTGGTAGCAATCCAGTTTCTAATTTGAACTTACATTTAAATCAGTCAGAAGACGAAGGTGCTGTTTTGCGTATAAGAAACCCATCTGATACTAGAGAATTAATTATTGAAGCTCCGACTACAGGTTTTCAAGAATTGAGAATTGATTACGCAATTGTAAGAACAAGTTCTGGTTCTCAAGAGCAAGAGTTTTTCTATTCTTCTGATGCAGGAGAAAACTGGACATCAGTTGATTCTTATACAATTAACGAATTAAATACTGTTGATGACTGGTCTTTAATTTCTTTTGATCTTTCTGCGATTTCTGAAATTAATAACAACGAAGATGTTCAGTTCAAAATTGTAAGCACTGGTTCTAATGCTTCAGAAACTTCTGGTAACACAAGGTTAGATAACTTGACTATCAAAGGAGAAGTTTATATTGAAATAACCGATCCAACGGTTAATGTGGTATCAACGTTGATGCCTTTTAGTCAATTATTAGGTAATCCATCAGTTGCACAGCAATTTACTTTTTCTGGTATTAACTTAGAAGAAGATGTTACAATAACAGCTCCAGCTAACTTCGAAGTTTCTTTAGAAGAAGACGTAAACTTCGCTACAGAAGTAATGGTTTCACCAATTGAGGGAGAGATAGAAAATACAACGGTTTATGTTCGTCTTAATGCAACGGAATTAGGTACATCAAATGGAGATATAATTGTTTCTTCTATCGAATTTGCTGAAAACGCTGCTACGATTGCAGTAACTGGTGAAACGCTCGAGCAATTTACTCCTGAGGTTAACGTGAACTCTGAAAATATAGTTGATTTCGAACAAATAGTTGGAACGCCTTCTGCAACGCAAACCATTTCAGTCGATGGGGCAAATTTAGAAGGAGATATTACATTAACTGTTGAAGCTCCATTTGAAATTTCTTTATTGGAAGATGCTGATTTTGCGACTACATTAGAATTAAACGAGGTAGATGGAGAAGTAACTTCTACAACAATTTTTGTAAGATTAAATGCAACTGAGGCTGGTATTTACCAAGGTGATTTAGTTGTTTCATCTAATGATGTGAATGATATTATTATCGCGTTATCAGGTGAAGCGGAAGATGAAGATACATCAGATCCAATAGATGGTGAATTAATTTACTACTGGCACTTCAATCAAGCAAATAGCCTTTATGAAGAGGTAGATGGTGTTAATCAAATAATCGTTCCAATCCCTGCGGATTTTGCAGTTGCCGGGTTAAGTGGTTCTATTACTTATGAGGGTGAAGGAGATGGCTACATGGATGTGAGAACATTTAGACCTCAAGACCCTGTTTCTAATTTGAACTTAAACCAAGGAGAGCTTCCAAATCAAGGAGCAGTTTTGAGGTTGAGAAATCCAGCAGAAGAAAAAGAATTAGTAATTACTGCGCCTTCAACTGGATATAAAGATCTAAGTTTGAACTATGCAGTTGCACGAACAAGTAACGGTGCTACAGAGCAATCGTTATTCTATTCAGCTGATGCTGGTCAAACTTGGGTTGCGATTGAAGAAAACTATGACATTCCTGAATTGAATGTATTGGAAGATTGGATTCTGAAATCATTTGACTTGTCTGATATTGAGGCATTAGATGACAATGACGATGTTTTGTTTAAAATAACTTTCGTTGGAGATAATGCAGACAATACATCTGGAAATAATAGAATAGATAACTTCTCTATTCACGGTACACCTTTAGTAGTAAATACAGATCCTACTTTAGTTGTAATGCCAACGTCATTAAATCCATTTGAACAAATGATTGGTGCGCCTTCTGCAACACAGTTTATTACTGTTTCAGGAACAAACTTATTAGGTGATGTAACTGTTACCGCTCCTCAGGATTTTGAAGTGAGCTTAGATGAGCAAAATGATTTTGCATCTTCGTTGACACTAATAGATATCGTTGAAGGAACCCTTGACGCTACTACAGTTTATGTTCGTCTTAACATGGAAAATGAAGGAACAGCTAGTGGTGTAATTACTATTAGTAGTGAAGACGCTGTAGATGTTGAAGTTTCTGTTGAAGGTGAAAGCGAAGAGGAGGTTGTACCTGTTGAGGCTGAGTTAATCTATTACTGGCATTTCAATAACTTGTTAACTCCTAATGATGATGTAACTTTTGTTCCTGCTGATTTCTCTTTAATCCCTGGTTTCGTTCCGAATATGACCTATACAGGTGAAGGAAATAGAGATATTGACGAATACGATAATGGTTCTTCTTTAAATCTTCAAATGGGCGAACCTTCTGGAAAAGCTGCAAGAGTTAGAAATAGTTCGTTAGGTCGTTCTTTAACTTTCAATCTTTCTACCGCAGGTGTTGAAGATGTAGTATTCGAGTATGCAGTATATCGTTCTGGTTCTGGAATGTTAAAGAATATTATCGATTACAGTATTGATGGTGGTCAAACATTTACTCAAAATGGTCTTGCAAATACGGAGTTTGATATTGAAGAAGCTTATAAGTTGGTAGCTGTTGACTTTTCTGATATTGCTGCTGTAAATAACAATCCAAACTTTGTAATTCGAATCCAGTTTGAAGGAAATACAGAGTTAACAAATGGGAATAATCGATACGATAATATCACTTTGAAAGGTACAAATGTTAATGTTAGTACAGAAACCTTCTCTATGGAAGAGGCTAGTGTTCTAGTTTATCCAAATCCAGCTGTAAGTTCGGTAGTTGTTAAATCATCTATTGAAATGAACAACTTGGTTGTAATGGATTTAGCAGGAAAAGTGGTTTACTCTCATGCTGGTGAAGAATTCAAAAATCATGATTTAGATGTTGAAGCTTTACAGTCTGGTGTTTATGTAATCCAATTAAGTAACAAGCTTGGAACAAAACAAGTGAGGTTTGTGAAGCAATAGAAATTTGTAACACACAATAGTTGAGGGGTCGTCTTTTAGGCGACCTCTTTTTTTTTGTCTTAAGTTTCTTACTTTATCAGGATCGTTTATTTTAACAGGGGGAAGAGGTGTTTTTTCCAAAAAAAAATGATGGATATTTCTTTAATATTATTGTTATGCATTTCGTTATAAATCTAAATGAGAATCCGCATCTTTACCTCTTAAAGTTTTAGTCGATTACATGAACTTTTATGAGACGCGTACTTATGCACGCTTGCGGTATGACATAGATTTTTTTATGATTTAACAGTAATATTGGATTGTCTTAAAAAGAAGTGTGGCACTACGAAGGTATGTTTTTTTGGAGGCTTTTCCTCCTGATTTTGATTTAGTTATCGGTTTACTAGTAAATTGAAATCATTACCATATCTAATCATTCATCTAAGATTGAAATATCGTACCTGCGCAGCACGAAAACCTTGATAATCATAAACAATCAGCATAACTTGTGCTGAGGAAATCGAAGTATCTGCGTTCCAATTCATCTTCCGAAGGAAGTTTTCGTTTACCGTGTTTGGTTATCATTTCATAAAACCTGGTAAAATGTTTACAATGAACAAAGTAACTATATATATTGGGGTAAAGTAGCGGATATGCATTTAATCTATAATTGCTCTCCGCAGGAAAGCGAACATAAAACTTGGCTGCAAATAAGTTAGCAAATTAAAGATTCCTAGCCCAGCCGAAGGGTTACATTTCATGAGTTTTGGAATGTGCGTAAAAATCCCGAGTTTCAAATGACCATGAAAACATCCTAGAATTTAATTATTTAAGTTTGTCTGATTTAACTTTTTCTATGGCATTTTCTAATACTTGTTCTTCAACAATAGATTCTGTAATATTCATGATTAGGTCACCAATTTTTTCGCAAGAATAAAACAAATCACTGTAAATAATTCCACTTTTTATATTGTACTCTTGTTTTTCCACACTTTCAAAATGTTCTTTTCGAAGTACATCACGAAAAGCGTTTATTTCGTATTCTTTCTTAAGAGCTTTTACAACATCTATTTTGTCAGAACTTTCAGAAAGATTATTAATCATGATAGCAAATGCCTCGTCCACCAAAAACAACATCTTTTGCAAATTACTTCGTTGCTCAGGACTAAACCAAATTCGCTCTTTCTCTTTACGTTTGAAAGTAAGTGACATTTGATAGAAAATATCTCCTATTCGCTCTAAGTAGTTCGTAGTCGCAAGCATAGCTCTTACTCGTTTTGAAGCATCTTCACTTAAATCGTTTTCAGCAGTTTGAGTTAAGTAATTGGTTAATTCTATTTCTACTCGGTCTGTGATACTTTCGTATTTCTCTAACTTTTCGTAAAAATAGTTTTTCTTCTTTTTATCTGTTTCTGTTATTAATTGTTGAAGGAATTTAGACATTTTACTAGCAATTTTACCAAAGTTTGCTAGTTCTTTTTTAGCTTCAAGTATCGTCAATTCTGGAGTGGATAGAACCCCCGCTTTAAAATAGCCTAACTGAAAAACTTCATCCTCATCGGAGCGTGTAGGAACTAATTTTACAACCAAAAATACGAGAACATCAATTAACCAAAAAACGATAAACGAATTGATGATGTTAAATAAAGTGTGGAATAATGCTAACGAAATTGGTCTTGAATCTTGACTACTTAATGGACTTGAAAGCTGGAAAACACCAGTGACAATATTTTCAATTAAAAGAATGAAATATGGAAATAGAAACAATATCCAAAGTCCACCAAAAACATTAAAAAGTAAGTGAGCTCGAGCTGCTCGTTTAGCATGGACATTTCCAGATAAGGCTGCAATGTTCGCAGTAATCGTAGTTCCTATGTTACTACCCAAAACCATTCCTAAAGCCATTTCATAAGGGATAATCCCTCGAGCGGCAAGCAAAATAGTTAATGCTAATGCAGCGATGCTTGATTGAAAAACGATTGTGATTAATATTCCGATAGAACTTGCTAAAAACACACTCCAAATACCCGTACCGGAGATAGTATTAAGAAAAGCAAATTGCTCGATACTGCTTCTAACATCTGGAATACCATTTTTTAGAAACTCTAAACCGAAAAATAATAACGCAATTCCTGTCAACACTTCTCCCCAAGAACGAAACTTATTTTTTCCACTGAAAACGAATATTACAGCAATTAAAAATACTACGAGAGCATAATCAGGCATAAAGGTTTGGTAATAGAAAAGAGCTATTAACCATGCTGTTATTGTTGTTCCAACATTCGCTCCAATGATAACCGCAATGCCTTGTTTAAGCTTAAGTAAACCTGTGTTAACAAAACTTACAACCATTACTGTTATTGCCGATGATGATTGCACTAAGGCGGTGGTTAAGAAGCCATAAAATATTCCATTTGCTTTATTGGAGGTCATTCCGCCAATTAATTTTCTGAGTAATTTACCAGTTCCTTTTTGAATGCCTTCACTCATCGTTTTCATCCCAAAAATGAAAAGACTTAAAGCACCTAATAAAGCTAAAATATGAAGGAATATTCCTTTTCCTATCGACCATTGATGTTCATTGCCGAAAGTGTGAAGGCCCGACCAAATTGCAATTTCACTAAGATTAATCATCTGTTCGTAACCATAACCAAGTCCAACAGAAAAAAAGTAATCTTCATTGTCATTATAGTTCTCAATAAGAATTTTTCCTTCAGTTCCAGATTGAATTTCGCTAAAATTCCATTTTGGTTTTTCCTCGTTTATAAAATCAATTTGAGGAACATATTTCACTATTAAAAACATAGAGTCTTCTTCATAATCAGTGGAAATATCAGCAAAAATTAAAATACCATTTTTAGTAGATAACGAACTTACATTTTCAATAACGCCAATTTGTTCTTGATTGAATTGTCCTTGGGCTATTGCTTTTGTGCCTATTGTTAGAGCCAATATGACGGCTAATAATAGTTTTAATTTTATCATCGAATCGGTATTTCTATCGTACAAAAATACAGTTTAGGAAATTCTAGCGTTTTTATTTCGCTATTATTTTCAGTATCATCTAATTTATTAACGTTATCGTAACGTTAAATCAATATTTTCAACTCATTATTTTTCTGACAAAACATACAATCAGTTAGAGGTTAATCATCATGAATCTCTTCATTCGAATTAGCATTAACAAATTTAATTATTCATGTCTGGCATGAATAATTAGCAATTTAATTGGATGAAAATGAAAATTCTGAATATCTATAAAAGATAAATAGTCAAAATAAATTAACTTAGCGCATTTATTTAAGGTTTGTCCTCTTTAATATGTCGATAATTAAAAAAACAGTAAATTTTTTAACGAGTAAAAAATTCTTAATCAATGTAATTGGAATAATTCTTTTTTGGGTTGTTCTAGTTTGGGCTGTTCTGAATTATTTCAAAAGCTTTTCGCGTTTTGAGGAAGAATTAGTTGTACCTTCACTTTTGGAAAATAATATTAATGATGTTCCACTTTTGTTGTCTAACTCTTCGTTGCGTTATGAAGTTATTGACTCAGTTTATAATCCTAACTTAGTTGAAGGAACAATTATTTTTCAAGATCCAATGCCAACGGATTCTAATGGGCTTTTTGTGAAGTCTGATCGATTAATCAAGTTGCGCGTTTCAAAAAGAACTCGATTAGTAGAAGTGCCTTTACTAACCAGTAAAAGTAGAAGGTTTGCAGAGGCAGCATTGGCGTCTCGTGGATTAAGATCAAAAATAACTTTTGTACCTAGCCGAGAAGATCAAGGTTCTGTTATTCAGCAATTGCACAAAGGACAGCCTGTTACTCCGGGATTAAAACTTCCAATAAATACGCAAATAGAATTGGTAATTGGTGAAAAGTCATCCAATGAAATGACCTTAATTCCAGATTTAGTTGGTTTAACAATAAATGAAGCTGAACTACGTTTAAGTGCTACAAATATGCTGCGTTTATTTGCAGTTTGTGGAGACTGTCAAAATCTTCAAGATAGTTTGAGTGCGCGAATTGCAAACCAATCTCCTGAAGCTATTGATAGTGCACAGATTTCTGCTGGTTCAACCATCACAGTCTTCGCAAGAGCAAGAGACTTAGATTAATTTTTATGAAATTGGAAAATATGCGTTTTATCGTATTCTTATACTTTTTTTTACATACAATTACTGTTAGTTTAGCACAAGACTATGTTGAACCTCTAAGGTATAATGCTGATTTATTCGGGAAAAATAACCATATACCGGTTAAATTATCTGGCAGCAATACTTTTGATAGTACGTTTATTTATTTAGCTGATACTTTAAGCCTTCCTTTTTTTGATGAATTTTCAAGCGATAAATTTCAAACCTATGAACGAGATTTTGATAATCCAACACTCGTGTCTGAATTGTTTTATAAATTGTTAGATGAATTTGATAATACACCACTTCCTAATGATGCGGTCTATACCGATGAACGTACATATAGAATGGAAGTGAATTTAGAATTAGACACAATTATTTTGCATTATTATGACTCTACACGGTTTCAATTTTCACCATTGACATCTTATCCGGTTGATTATCAAGTGACCTTTGGCTATCCTCCTTATTTTGTTATTGATACAATAGGAGCAGAAACTTATGTTAAAGATACGATATGGCTAGACGATGCAATTTTTCGTCAGGATTCAGCTAGAATTTTTATTCAACAACTCAATGACCCTGATAAATTATGGTTGAATAGACAAGCTTATCATAATTACCGTTTTGCTAAAAAACCATGGTCTTTAGGAGTTGTAACTTTTGACGGACTCGACGAAAATGGATTCCCCTATATTTTTGCTCCCACAAATATCACAATGACTTGTGATACACTTTTTTCGAAACCTATTAATATGACAACAGCCGAGCCTCAGGATTCAGTGTATTTTAGCTTTTTATATCAAACGGAAGGTTACGGTGATGTCCCTGAAGAGGGAGACTCATTGTATTTAGACTTTTATGATGTCGTTGACGCAAGATGGAGGCGCGTCTGGGCCGCTGGAGGAGAACCTGTATCCGATTTCAAAGTTGCACATATTCCAGTAACGAATCCAAATTATTTTCAAAATGGTTTTCAGTTTCGATTTATGAATTATGGTTCACCAGCTGGTGCTTTAGATCATTTTCATGTAGATTACGTTCATTTAAGACCTTTCTCTGGTTATCAAGATACACTTTTTAAAGATTACGCTTTTGTATATCCCATCACAACCTTGTTAAAAGATTATACGAGTGCACCTTGGAAACATTACAGAAATAATCCTGAGAACAAAATGTCAGATTCGGTTAAGATTACGGTAAGAAATGGTAGTGAATTGCCAGAAAATAATCAAAATGGAAATGTGGCTATATTTTTTAATGAGCAATTGGAAGGCAGTTTTACGTTAAATGCTTCAACTTTATCTGGAGGTAACATTAATTACGCTCCAAGAACTGCCTATATTTCTTATCACGATTTTTCCCAAGGTTATGCCTTTGATGAAAACTTGAGCAGCGATACAATGGCCTCATTCAATTGGATTGCAAATGCTAGTGCTCAGTTCCCAAATTATACTCCAAACGATTCAACTTTTGGAGAACAAGTTTTTAAAAATTATTATGCTTACGATGATGGTTCAGCAGAGAAAGCTTATGGCGTTTTTGGTATTCAATCGCAATTGGCTTATCAATTCAATGCTTACCAACCTGATTCATTAATCGCAGTTCAAATCCATTTTGTTCCAACAGTGAATGACATTTCTGACAATTTATTTCTCTTAGCTGTTTGGGATGATAACAATGGGCGACCAGGCACTAAAATTTACGAGGATGAATTTTTCTTCCCAAAATTACCGAAGTACCGAAATGAAAGAAATGAATTTCAAACTTATTTTTTCAAAGACACCATGAAGGTGCCAGTTGGTGAACGTTTTTATATAGGTTGGAGACAAATAGAAGAAGAGCGACTGAATGTAGGTTTTGACATGAATAATGATAATTCTGATAAGATTTTTTGGAGTGTGGATGGCGGAAATGTTTGGAATAATGCAAATTTCCCAGGGTCTTTGCTTATGCGTCCTATTGTTACAAGTAAACTGGATTATACTTTAGGAGTAAAAGAATCAGTGAAAAAAATGAATGAGAAAGTGGAATTTACGGTTTATCCAAATCCAGCATCTCATGAAGTACGCTTTAAGCTTTCAAATAATGAATTAGCGGATATTTTTTTGATGGATTTGAATGGTAAAGTTCTTAAAACGAATTCTTCTGATGTTCAAATGAATGTTCAAGATTTGTCATCTGGTATTTACATTGTTAAGGCAGTTCAAAATGGTTTGTCAGTTGGAACACAAAAACTGGTTGTTCCATAAAAACATTTTCAAATGAAGGATAATAATACAAGTTCTGACAAGGAAGAAGAGGAAATTGAACAAGAGGAATTGTTTGAACATCATCGAGTAGTTGCTGATAAAGGACAAGAAGTTATTCGAGTGGATAAGTTTCTTATGGATAGAATTCCTAATACAACGAGAAACAAAATTCAAAATGCTGCTAAAAACGGAAATATTCATGCAAATGGTAAGGCAGTTAAACAAAACTATAAGGTAAAACCTGAAGATATTATCACCATCGTAATGCCTTATCCTGTTCGGGAAATAGAATTGATTCCTGAAAATATCCCATTAGAAATGCACTACGAAGACGATTGTTTGATTGTTGTAAACAAACCTTCCAATATGGTGGTGCATCCTGGTTATGGAAATTACCGTGGGACATTGGTAAACGCTTTGGTTTATCATTTCGAACAACTGCCAGTGAAGCCAAATGATTATTATGGACGACCGGGATTAGTGCACCGACTAGATAAACATACAACAGGTTTAATGGTAATTGCCAAAACTGAAGATGCGCTTTCTAAATTAGCAAAGCAGTTTTACGACCGAACAACAGAAAGAAGATATCATGCACTTGTCTGGGGAGATGTTAAGGAAGATGAGGGCAGAATTGAAGGAAATATCGGTCGTTCTTTAAAAAACCGAAAAATGATGACCGTGTTCCCTGATGGAGATTTCGGAAAGCATGCAGTTACTAATTATAAAGTTCTCAAACGTTTTGGATATGTTACTTTAGTGGAGTGCAAATTAGAAACTGGTCGAACACATCAAATTCGAGCACACATGAAATATATCGGTCACCCACTTTTTAACGATCTTGAATATGGCGGAGATAGAATTTTGAAAGGAACAACTTTTACAAAATATAAGCAGTTTGTTGAAAATTGTTTTCAGTTATTAGACGGACAAGCATTGCATGCTAAAACACTTGGTTTTTCTCATCCTGTTTCAAATACATATTTGCGCTTCGATTCTGAATTGCCAAAGCCATTCCTACAAGTATTAGAAAAATGGGAAACGTATTTATCTTTTAGGTTGGAAAATTAATATTTCTAAAAAGAAGTGCTAGTTGAGTTTGATAAATGACATGAAATCAGCAGAAAAGAAGCTTTTTGATTTGTTGTTTGTATGACAAAATCAAGATTGCAGTTATTCAAAATATGCTCTAAATTATAAAGTAAATTGTAAAATCCTTGCTTAAAAGAATAATAATTGTTTTCTTTCGAAAAATTTTTTCAAGTTAATGCAACTATTATGAAGATTAAAACGTCCTTACTTGCTATTTTAATGCTAGTTTGTTATGGTGCAATAGCACAAAATTCCCAAATAAAAAAGGCAAATTATGCCTTTAGAAACGGAGAGTATTTTGTGGCTGCACAAGAAGCTTCAACAGCGTATCAGAGGATTTCTCCTAAAAGCCCAAAAGCGCGAGCTGCGAAAGCAGACATGGCGTTTAAAGCAGGGTATTCTTATCAAATGATTTTTAATAATGAGGAAGCGGAAAATTGGTACCAAAGAGCGATTGATTTGAATCACTATAAAGCGAATCCTGAAGTTTATTATTTAATTGCAACAATTCAAAGGCAGAAAGGTAATTATTCTAGTGCTCGGGAAAATTATCAAGAGTATTTAAAATTAGTACCGACAGATGCTCGTGCGGAACGTTCCCTTGCAGCATTGGACGAGGCTGTTAGATTAAAAGATAATAGAACTCGATATACTGTTAAAAACGAATCTAAAATTAATACTCCGGGTATGGAAATGTGTCCTACCGTTGCAGATAGGAGAGGAAATATTATTGTATATGGTTCCACACAAAAAGCTCCAAACACCTCCGGTAAAGACCCTATATTGGGTGAGCCTTATTTTAATATTTGGCAAGCAGAAAAAGATAAAAAAAATCAGTGGATGCAACCAGTCCTTTTTGAGGATGGAGATAGTATCAATACTGAGTTCAATGAAGGAACAATGGCATTTGATGAGCGTTTTAGAAAGATGTATATCACTCGTTGTCCAATCGAAAGAAAACAAATTTTAGGTTGTCAGATTTGGGTTTCTGAACGAAAGGGTAGAAACTGGGGAATTCCAACAAGAATTGGTCTTCAGCCACATGATTCCTTAAGTATTGGTCATCCATGTCCAACTCCCGATGGAAATGGACTTATCTTTGCAGGTAATCTTCCTGGAGGTAATGGTGGAATGGACTTATGGTATTCTGAATACGACAGAAGATCTGATACATGGTCAGACCCTATTAATTTAGGTCCTGAAATTAATAGCCCTGGTGACGAATTGTTTCCTACACTTGCAATGAACGGTGATTTGTTGTTTGCGTCTAATGGACATAAAGGTCTTGGTGGCCTTGATATCTTCAGAGCTGAGAAAATGGGTGATGGTCTCAAGTGGGAAGATCCTAAAAACCTTGGGACACCAATCAATTCAGATTTAGATGATTTCCATATGACCGAAATTACGGAAAAAACTGGTTACTTCACATCTAATCGTAAAGGTTCTAAAGGGGATAAAAATATGACAGATATCTGGTCTTATGAGTTACCTCCAAACTTATTTGATTTAAAAGTTATTGTTAACGAAATTGGAAGCCCTAAAAGAATTGAAGGTGCAACAATTCAAGTAGAAAGCGAAGATGGAATTTTTACTGGAGTTACTAATGATGATGGTGTAGTTTTTTGGGACAAAAAAGTTGATGGAGAACGCTTCATTAACGAAGAAAGAAATTATACAGTTAGTGTATTACCATTAGAGGGGTATCATAAAAATGATGAGACACAACAATTTACTA